>NZ_CAXBHN010000007.1:0-162918 GCF_963975605.1 uncultured Zhongshania sp.
AATAATTGACGGGTATTGTCTCTTATTAAAGTGTCCGGTTCATTCAACCAGAACAGGGTTTACAGACTCTCCAGTGATAACGCTTTTTAGTACAGGAGACACCGCATCAAAGGCTTCGACCGAGCTTAAGCCTGAGTTTGAAGCAAGCCCAGCAATGGCGGCAATGGTTAAAGCTTTGCTAAAAAAGTTAGAATCCTGCCTTTCATTTTTCCGATCTTGTGCGGCGAGTTTGTTATCTTCAACTCGCTTACGCTTATGATACTCCTCAACGATAGATATTATTTTGTTCTTATAACCATTCACTTTACTACGATATTCTCTATCGCTTAAACGCTCATTATAGATTTGGCTAAGAGTTTTACTCTGCTCTCGTTTTTCAACTACTAAACCCTCAAATCGTAAATCTTCCAAGACAAGCCTTTGCTCTTGCACGGTCATGCTTGGACTTGGCCCATCAAAAAAGCAACGTAGAGCTTCCTCGTTAGAAATATTACGATTACTTTTAAACGTACTCGCTGTGCATTGCTCGCTATAAGATTTTACAGGAAAACCTTTGGCTATTAGTTGGCTTAGAAAAATACTGTTATGTCCAAAATGGACATAATGCATGGGAGGCCGCCCCCCAAAATAATGCACTAAAGGCATAAGCTGTTCAGATGAAACACAACGGCCACCTTGATAGTCCCACTTCTCCAGCCCAAATTCGACATCGATAATTTCCGAGTTTTTATCAAAGCTATTAGATCGCTTAGTAAGTTTAACGGTGACTAAATCTTTTCGTACTTTCCTACATTGTGGAGGGTAAAGACTTTTGCTGTAAGGAGAGGTATAAAAACGAACTGAACTGGGCATTTTTTTAATAACATAAATATCTTTGCCGTTTGAGCTGGGCTGCGCTTCCTGAAACAACTCGCTAACGGGACGATTGAAAATTTCACCCATAACATAGTCTGAAAAAATTCGGCTATTCACATCGCCATCGAACTCCATCATAGAAGCGCAGCTGGTGAGCAGGCTTAAGAGTAGTAATCTAGGTAGAAGAGCTAAAAATCTCATAATCGTTGCTACTCGTCTTTGAATTTATAAGCTGGAAGTATTTTTCGTTATTAAATGATAGTTTACGAGTCTTAATCCACCTAATAGTTAGATTAGCTGCTTTCAGTTACTGGTAAAGGTCAATCTGAACGGACTGGCCCTTTTTGAGGGTGGGAGAAATCACCGGAGCGCATCATTGCAGGCAGGAACTAGAGTTCCAGAATTTGGAAGTGCCTGTCCAATAATATGGTTCGGATCTGTTTAGGCTGGCGAATGCTGCTTCGCAGCCTCTGCCACAACAACTCGGTTACGGCCTCCACGTTTTGCTTTGTATAATGCTTCGTCTGCTTTTTGTAATCCTTTGTCAATTGATTCATCACTAGAAGCATCGCACATAGTGAGGCCGATGCTCAGTGTGATGGGGTGTTCGACCCCCTTTATTTGCAGCTTACTTACGATGTCACAAATACGTTCAGCAATTTCTAAAACTGACTCTTGTGATACCCCCACGAGAAGGATCATAAACTCCTCTCCGCCCGACCGGCAAAGTAGGTCAACTTCTCGTAAACACTGGTGAAATGCATTGGCTATTTCGACCAGTACTATGTCGCCGGTAAAATGACCGTAAGTGTCGTTGATCCGTTTGAAATGGTCTATGTCGAGCATCATAACAGCCATTGCTGAATGTTTTTGTTTGGCGCGGCCCAATTCGCGTTGCGCGAGTTTGAAGAACGCACGTCGGTTTAAAAGCCCGGTAAGGTCGTCATGCATGGCATAGTGCCGAATTCTTTTTTCGGCTCGCCAGCGTTGTAATTCTAGGAAGCCGATACTGCCGCTGATCGTCATTGCAAATGAATTCAAAAAGGTGAAAACGTGCAGAGGGTGCGCCGTAAAAAAATTCAAGTTAGTTTCTGTTGAAAACCAGATATGTAATGCCCGCGCTTGAAGTAGAAATCCTCCTAATGTGTAAAATACTGCCATCGGAATTCTTGCTGCGGTATTGCCTAACCCCCAAGAAAGATACCCCATTATCAGCAGCGGTACAGAGATCGTGAAGGAGCCGAGAAGGGTGTACGTGCGGTAGCTCAGAGGGATAGTGAGGAATATTAGAAATAGAACGACGGCAGGTATTAATGTTTTGCGAGAGGGTGGCCGTTGATATTTAAACTCATAAAATGCGCCGGCCTGTGCGGACAGCGCGGCCACCATCAGTCCATCGGCAAAGGCGACTGATATCGCAGGGTGGAGGTGCCCACGCGTTGCCATCAGCGACCAAGATACTCCCACGCAGACTAGGCCAATAATCCAGCGCTGCAAGCCTTCGTTTCGATCACGTTTAGGTCCGAGCCAGAGTACGAGTCCAAAAAGAATGGCGGTGATCGGCAACATTAAAAATATGGTGCGAATGTCGAAAAGTCGGATCATCTCCATTGTAAGCGCCTGTTCACGAGTTTGTCGGCTCTGCAGAGTTATATTTAGTTATTTCTAATAACTACAGCTTAGCAAAATATCGTCCTCTCACAACCAAGCGCAATGAAAAAAGAAGTACTTCTCATACTTAGGTCTAGTATTGCAACCCACTGATTTTTTAAGGCTTATTGCCGTGGACAAAAGTCTGTGCTTTTGTTGCTTTAACCGAACACAGTCAGAGGTAACGTGAGAGAAGGGCGTGCCGACGATGCAGACTAAGGTTTTTCTGGGCAAGGTCATCGTAAATCCTTTTGCGAATGGGTGAAGTAAACGGAAATAAGTGCTATTTATTTTCAATTTGGAAGTGCCTGTCCAATAATATGCTCTGTAGGGTACATAACATTGAAAAGCTGATGAATTACGGCAATATCGTAGTAAGGTGAAGTAGATTAAGCGAATCCCTGCTGGAATATGAAAAATCAGCGACCTTACGATGAAGAATTCGTATGAAAATTAAATTAACTAAAAATATCTGGCTGGAAGATTGCGCGAGCTGCAAATACGTTTTCCTACAGCCTCGTTCAATTCAGGGGCCGCCCGATGTCATCGCGAGAGATTTCAGAGTACTTTGATGCCACAGAGTCCAGAGATACTCGTGATGACCTTAAGCATGGAGTTGAGCTTGTAGAAGGCCCCCGGATTGCGATCGATTGCGGCTGCGGAGCGGGAAGCGATATAGCCTTCCTACGGGCTAATGGTTTCTTCGTGCATGCCTTTGATGTTGAGCTCGAAGCGATCACGAGATGCGGGCGACGCTTCAGTGGAGATGACAACGTAAGGCTATCACAGGATAGTTTCAGCTCGTACGATTACCCGCGCGCGTCTTTAATCGTGGCTGACGCGAGTCTATTCTTCTGTCCAGAAGATGAGTTCAGTGACGTTTGGAATAAAATCAACGAAGCGCTGCTTCCGGGCGGTGTTTTTGTTGGTTCGTTCCTAGGGCCGGAAGATACTATGGCAGGGACGGGGTTCGACCGGGAGGCCTTTTGGCCGAACGTGTTGGTCGCCAGTGAATATAAAGTGAAGGAGTGGTTAAAGCCCTTTGAGGTTGTTTCATTCATTGAGCACCGGAGGTCGGGTGCAGCACCAGGCGGCAGTCACCACCACTGGCACATCTACTCAGTTGTTGCCCGGAAAGAATTTAACAATGCAATACAAGCGACCGCTAGCGCATCAGCTGATTGAGGCGTTGAGGCGGTAGGAAAACGTATAAGCTCGAATCTAGGCCGGTGTTTTAACCATCTACTTTTTACCGGCAGCTGCCTTTCCTTGTGTAGATTAAAAACCGCTAAACGATAAATTGGCTATTGCGGATTTTTATCCGAATAATTGGACAGGCACTTATTAGAAAAAGAGTCCCTATTTGGCACAACTCTTCAAAATTAGCTTTCGTTTCTAGGCCGAATATTCATTTAGCCGGATATGTTTTATCAAAACACTGTGGCGGGTGGCTTTAAGGCGCAGATTTCCCTGAGCAAGGCTGTCCATCTAATTTTAAATGTGCGCTGAACCGATTAAGCGACGTTGTTTGCTACTTGCCGTTTTGGTTTTTACGTACGCTTAAACGCTAGATTCGTTGTTTTATCGTCAGGCCTGAATTTCGTTCAAACAACAGAATGTTTCACCGCGTTGCAACGATGTCAGGAGCAGACTGACTGCAACCGCTCAATACCAGTTTGGCGGGTTCAAAGGAGACGCTAAAACTATCCACCATTTTGAGCACATTCATTCCCAAAATATTGCGGGTGGAGCCTGGCAGTATGGCCGCTTCCACATCGTGCAGAACGCATCCGCCGCCCAAATCCAAACTTGCAATGGAATACACCGCGACCGAATTGATTGCGCCGCTGGCTAGCCGAGCGCGTATAGAGCGTCGGTATTGGGCATCACCCTCTGACTTCAAGCGGTTAAGAACTTTTTCATTGATGGCCAGGTATCCCGAGCCGGTGTCAAAAAGGAATTCTGATGTAGCGTTACTGCCCAGTTTGGCTTGAAGGTAAAACACATCGGTGTCTTTTTCGACTAATTGAATTTCTGTAGCGGATGCGGTTGAGGGCGAAACCATGGCAAAGGACGCCTCCTCCGAATGAGTGTTTGCACTAAAAAAGAGCGCCGAAAGCAAAAGTAGCGCCGTCCTGGTGCGATTCGCTGGGCTAAGCCCTTCATTATTGCTATCTATTTTACTCATAAATCCACCAACTCTGCATTTCCGGCGATCAGCGATCACTTAAGCAGTGGAGGTGCAATTATGGGGCCAAACAACAAAAGCGGTAATTGGGAACTTGTGGCCCGCTATTAGTCAGAGTCGGTAAGGCCACAAAAAATGCTTGCGATAGTGTCGGTACGTGATCACAAAAACCTATCACCAATTACCGCACAATTTATAAGCGAATCAAGGGCTAAGCACCTATAATGCCAGCTGTTACCAAACAAAAAGGAGCTGTAATGATGAAAGCTATTAAAACTTTTGGCGTACTCACCGCGAGCGCGTTATTCGCCGTCTCGGTTCAAGCCAGACCCCCATTTCTGACCGAGCTGTCCTATGAAAAGGAATCTGTTTTGGGACCAACTCCGATCAGCCAGAATGTTGGGGAGCGTCGTCTTGATAAATATCGCCCTTATTTAGAGCGCAATACTGTTGCTGAGACCGAAATTGCAGCATTTGAAGAAGTGCAGGGTGAGCCAGTCGATAAAACGCGTCGCAGTTTCCGCCACGATCGAGTGAACTAGGCATGTCGGTGTTGTAGGGAATTTTGTATTTCAGGCTGGCGGTTTAAGTGTGCCAAGTGCAGATCGAACCCAGTTTGCCTTAAACCGTCTTAATGAAAATCATGAGATGTACTGTTGATACTCATAAGGTGGTCGTAGCTTTCAATGCTAAACGCCACGATATGAATCACCGGACTGGCATTGCCCGCTAGTGCTTTTTGAACGCAGCCTTTAACCATAATAATACGGCCTTGCAGCAGCGCTTTTTTACAGCGCTCTTGCACTGCCGGCCACACAATAATATTGCTGTTGCCGCTTTCATCTTCAAGGGTAAGAAACATTACACCTGAGGCTGTGCCGGGTCGCTGCCGGCAACTCACTAAACCATAAAGCCGAATAAATCTGCCGTCATCGATATGTTTTAGTTGGTCTGCGGGAACGCAATTTTTAAAGGCTTTGTGGGTGCGCAGTAGCGCGGCGGGATGGCGTCGCAGGCTGAGACCGGTATGGCGATAATCGCTGAGGACTTCTTCGGTTTCGAGCGGCGCTGGGAGTTGAATATTGTCACTGTGTGCCGGTTGTAAATCGCCCAGGGGTGTAGTCGCTTGCCATGCACTGATTTCCCAAAGACTTTGGTGGCGATGTAAATCAAAGCAGTGAAATGCATCGGCCTGCACTAATTGTTGCCAGTATTGCTTTGCCATATTGAGGCGGCTGCAGAAGTCGTCGATGCTATGAAATAAGGCTTTTTGTCGGGCTTGGCAGAGTTGATCGGCGCTGTGTTGGCTAAAGCCTTTAACTAGGCGCAAACCAAGACGTAGGGCTGGGCTAGCGGGCTCGCCCTCAAGTGTGTGATCCCACTTGCTGTGGTTAATGCAGATAGGGCGCACATCTATATTGTGACGGCGGGCATCTTGTATGAGTTGCGAGGGGGCATAAAAACCCATGGGCTGGCTGTTTAATAAGCCACAGTAAAAGGCGGCGGGGTGATGGCATTTAAGCCAGGCCGAGGCGTAGGCAAGTAAGGCAAAGCTGGCGGAGTGGGACTCTGGAAAACCATAGGCACCAAAGCCCTTCATTTGGCTGAATAGGCGCTCGGCAAAGTCTTCGCTATAACCTCGTTTACGCATACCGTTGACTAATTTATCGCGAAATTTTATTAAGTCGCCATTCTTGCCCCAGCTTGCCATAGCGCGTCGCAGTTGATCGGCTTCACCGCCGCTAAAATCGGCGGCGACCATGGCTAACTGAATCACCTGCTCTTGAAATACCGGTACGCCGAGGGTGCGTTTTAATACTCTTGCTATCGCGTCGTTTTCGTATTCGATGCTTTCTAAACCTTGCCGCCGCTGTAAAAAGGGGTGCACCATGCCGCCCTGGATTGGACCGGGTCTGACGATGGCAATTTGTATCACTAGATCGTAAAAGGTGCGGGGCTGTAAACGCGGCAACATTGTCATCTGGGCGCGGGATTCAATTTGAAATACACCTACGCTGTCGGCGGTGCACAGCATTTGATAGGTGGCGGCGTCTTCGGCGGGAATATCGCTGAGTTGCTTAATTGGTGATCCCGCCGCACAGAGATAGCCAAGGCTTTTTCGCAAGGCGCTGAGCATACCTAGTGCCAGCACATCAATTTTCATTAAGCCCATGGCTTCTAAGTCTTCTTTATCCCATTGAATAATAGTGCGCTCGGGCATGGCGGCATTTTCTAAGGGTACCAAACTGGCTATGGGGTCGCGGGTAATGACAAAGCCGCCAACGTGCTGGGACAGGTGGCGGGGAAAACCCAGAATGTCATTCAGCAGGCTCATAAATTGTTGGATGGCAATGCTGCTAGTGTCGAATTGGGTTTCTTCCAAGCGCTGAGTGAAGCTGCTGCTGTCGTCCCACCAAGCCATATTGCGAGAGAGCTTTTGCAGCAAGTAATCGTCGATACCCAGTGCTTTGCCAACATCGCGTACCGCGCTGCGTCGGCGATAGCTAATAATGGTGGCGGCGAGGGCGGCGTGCTGGCGGCCGTATTTTTTATAAATATATTGGATAACTTCTTCGCGGCGCTCGTGTTCAAAGTCGACATCAATATCCGGTGGCTCGTCCCGCTCCCTAGAGATAAAACGCTCGAATAATAACTGCCCACGCGAAGGGTCTACTTCGGTAATAGACAGGCAGTAGCAGACGGCGGAATTGGCTGCCGAGCCTCGGCCTTGGCAGAGAATGCCGCGATTGCGGGCGAACTGAACAATATCGTAAACCGTTAAAAAATAATGCTCGTAGCCCAACTCGGCAATGAGGGTGAGCTCTTTTTCGAGCAAGCTTTTAACCAGTTCGGGTACACCGCTGGGCCAGCGCCGCTGGGCGCCGTGCAGGGTAATTTCCCGCAGGAAGTCGCTGGCGCTTTTATGCTTGGGGACAACTTCATTGGGGTACTGGTAGCGCAGCTCGTCTAAGCTAAAGGTACAGCGCTCGGCAATGGCGACGCTTTCTTTGAGTAAGTCTGCGGGGTAGTCCCGCTGCAATAGCGAAAGCGGTTTAAGGTAGCGCTCGCTGTTAACGTCTACTTGGCTGCCGAGATCTTGCAGGGGCGTGTTAAGACGAATAGCGCTGAGCACATCTTGTAGTGGTTTGCGCTGCCGGCAATGCATATGGATATTGCCGCAGGCAACCATACTGATTTGATGGTGATTGGCTAATTGATACTGTTTAAAATAGTAGGGCTCGGCTTGCTGTTGTTTGTGTAAGCTAATGGCCAGCCAAAGTCGATCAGTAAAATAGTGTTTGAGTTTGCTGGCATGCTGCTCGGTTTCGCTGGGGTTAATCCAAATAGCTAAGCAGTACTGACTGTAGCGCCGTACATCATCCAGGTTTAATTGATAACTTCCCTTTTCGCTGTGCAGGCGGGCTCGACTGATGAGTGAGCAAAGTTCGGTATAGGCTTGCCTGCTAGGCGCGAGTAAGACTAGATGAATCCCTTCGTCGAGGAAAAATTCTGCGCCGCAAATTAATTTAATACCGTATTCTTTGCTGGCGCGATGGGCGCGCACAATGCCAGATAGCGAGCACTCATCGGTGATGGCAATAGCGTGATAAGCTAATTCGGCTGCCTTTTGAACCAGTTCTTGAGGGTGAGATGCGCCGCGTAAAAAACTAAAATTACTCAGGCAGTGAAGCTCGGCATACGACGCCGCTGTGGATTCTTTAGGTATCATAGCGCTAGCCAAAAAAGCCGTGTAAATACCAGCGCCGGTTTAGGCAGTCTTTAAATATCCAGCACAGTGCGCCGTGTTGATGGCGAGCAATATAGTAGTCGCGGGTTTGGCGTTGCTGCCACCATTGACCATCAAAGCGCTCTGGGCCTTGTAGTAACTGCAATTCGCCCTGCCAATATAATCCCGCACTGGTTTCCTTAATCACTTCTGGTGGATGGCATAGCCAGTTGGGTCGAAGTAATTTGCTGTCGGTGTTTTCCTCACCTGCTTTCGTTGCACTTGAACTTGGTCCTTTTTGCTTGGGCGCGTGGGCGTCGCGGAGTACCCAGCTTAATTCGGGAAGGTGGGCGTCTTGCAAGCTAAATTGGTGGCAGCGATGGGGGCCTAATCTAAGCCTAAGTTTATCCAGGACATGGGCAGCTTTTTCTTGTTGTTTACTGTTGCTGGCGGTGTCGAATAATTGCTCGTTTGCCTGTTCATTGGCTATAAATTGCTCGCAGCAGAGGCTCAGGGTTTCTACTGCGCCTTGTAGGCTAAGGCGTTCAAGTCGCAGCATAACGAGGTCTATAAGACTGCGGCGATCAAAGTGGCGATGGCTCAGCGCTAAAGACCAGGGTTCTCTACTGCCGTCTAAATAATGAAACTCCCACCCCAGGTCTCGATTCAAACACTGCCGTAAACGTAAATAGTGTTCTAGCTCGCTGAGTAGGGCAGAGATCGGAAAACGCAGCTGTTGTTTACTGTGTAGGCCGCCGTCAAAGTGGCGCTGGGCATGAAAGGTTTCGGGAGGAATAAACTTGGGCCGAATGTCGGTCTGCTCACCCTCTAACTTAGCGAGCACGCAGCTAATGTCTTTGCCAAATCTGCGCTCAAGACCGGCGCGGGGAAGGGCTTTAATACTGCCGAGGGTGTGCAAGCCCATTTCCTGTAATGTGCTCAGGGTTTTTGCAGCTAGGGGTAATAGCTGGGTGGGCAAGCTGTGCAGTGCCTGTTGCAATGCGTCTTGCTGTAGCTGGCCAGTGCCATTGACTAATTTAGCGGGGTTTAGATTTTGGTGGCTGAGCAACTCTGCGGCTAAGGGGGTGTGGGCAATACCCAGTTGCACATTGAACCCACGGCGGCGAAAAGCGCTTATAAATCGGCGATACAGTCGCGCCAGATTTTTAAACAAACGCAGCGACGCGCCAAGCTCTAGCAATACCGCATTGGGCGGGCAAAGACAGACATCGCCGCTGAAGCGATAAGCCCAGAGTGCGACATTCTCTAAATGACGCTGCTCACACTCCATATCGCGGCAGCGCAGTTCTAGCGTGCTGCACAAACCCATCGCGGTAGCGACCGACATGCCGGTGGCAAGTCCTGCGTCTCGAGCTGCGGTATTTGCCATGACAATGCGATTGTTATGAGTCAGCGCCAGCGGCCCCGCCGTCTGGTTTTCGCCGATAGCATTTAATGGCAGCTCCGGCAGCCTTAAACATAACCACAGCATTAGTGCGCCTGCTCTTTGCTGCCGCTATCAAGATGCTTGGCGTTGGCTGGCCGAGCTGGGGTATTAAGTATGGGCTTGTTGAGCAAACTAATTTTGCCCTTAAGCTGGCGCTGAATCGGTAATTTGGGGGCGGGAGCGTTGGTATACACCGGCCAGCTACTCGCGGCACTCTGCTGTAAATACAGTGCTGCGGGGCGTGCTAATTGCAATTGCTGACCGGCATGCCCGCCTTGCTGCTTCATAATCTGAATGTGCAGGGCCTGTTGGTCAGCATGGAGCTGGATACGCAGTGGCGCAGGCGATATTTGCCGAGCCAGTGCCGCGGGCCGAAAATGAAGATGCCAGCACTGTCCCTCCAGCGCGGCAATATGCAGACGCCGCAGTTGTCGGTCATTGAGATTAGCCTGGGTAAACCAAGTTAATACAGCGGCATAAGCTCCGCTGCGCAGTAGCTCCTCGGCGGCCCAGAGCTGATCGTTCAAGCTGTTGGGGCGAACTAAAAGCTGTCTGTCTACCGCGATACCCTGCTGCGCTAAGGCGGGTATATAGGGTAAGCAGGGTGGATTTAGCCAGCAGATTGGCCGCGTCACACTGTGTTCACGTAAAGCCGGTATCAGCAGCCACAGCTCGCCAATACCGTGTTCACCCAGTAATTCAGTTGAACCACTCTGCGGCCAGCCGCCGCTGTGCAGCGCCGCATCCAGAGCCTTAAAACCCGTACAGCAGCGATCATTCACCGCCATTCTGGGGCGGAGTTGCTGGCCTCGCCAGAGCTTGCGCTCATCGAGTAATTGGCTAAGAGAGTGGTTTTTCATGTCGGCGTTAAAATAGCTAAGCAGAATGCTGCTGTATGCATATACAGTATATTAAGTGGTGAGAATGTCAATGTTGAAATTTGAGGGAGTACTAGATAGCACCATGGCGTATTTGTGCTAAATGCCCAGGACGCGGGCTAGCTTAATAATGGCGTGAGAGGAGGGGTAGCGAGGGAATTGGTCGTAAAATACCTGGCAACATCGATAAGAACGAGGCCAAAAATGCCTTATGCCGGAAGAGCATAGCAAATAAAGCCTTACAGCTAATGTTGTGAGAAATAATATTAGCTGATCACGATATAAAATAGACCGTGATGACTTCTGCTAAAAATTTCGTAAAAAAATAATATTTCCTGCCAAAAGTAGGAGGTCTAGGCTTTTGGCAGGAAAATATAGTTAGCTGGGGTTGGCGGCTTTATAGGCGTGCAGAGCGTTGTTGAATTTCTTTGCTACTTGTTCTTCGTTGCTGACAGCTTGGTTGTAAGATTCTGTCCAGCGCTGATGGTTGGCCTTGGCTTCGTTTACACTTTTCTCGTCGCTAGCAGATTTTACTGCATCTACCGCTTGGGCGATTTTCTCGCTCACGCAATCGCGGTATGTGGCATTTTCTTTTTGATAGTCCGTAATGGCTGTTTTTCCCTTTAGCATCTCTTCCATGCTGGCTTTGTCACCGTCGGGCATGTTTGGCTGTGTCGGTGGATTACAGTCGGCCGCCCAGCTGGCAGATGAAGCGACGGTTAGATTAAAAAATAATGTTATTAATAGTTTTTTCATGATCTTCTCCTGCGGAGTTGCGACAAAAATGCCGAGGGTAACAGCTCAGTATGCAACTTCCAAGTCGCTTAATATTGCGAACAAAAAGTACATTGTTATTTTTTTTCTGTGGTAAAGAGAGGTGATTATCGCTAGTGATAGTGCGCAGCGGTTGTGTTGCTTCATGCTTTTTATGCCGCTGATATGCTGACTTCGGAGATATGGGGTTTGAGATGGCTAAGCTGAGCAATTTTCAGGGTGTTTATGCTCGAGATGATACCCAGCTTGGTTTCTAAGTCTCTGGCGGTGGATAGGACTTTATCGATCACCGCAGATTAGTTCAGGTAAGTGTTAGTGGTGTGTTTATCTACGCGAATGTTGACGCCCAATCTACGCAGCTTGCTATTCGTCGTGGCATCAGCGTCATTGTTTTCAAAATTATTCTTGCAATGATCGCGCTAAACCGACATTTTTATGCGCCTGTGCACTGATGTCGGAGAGCATATGCAAGAACTAGAATTATATGGCACCTCGGCTTGCCATCTCTGCGAATTGGCCGAGGCGATGCTGGCAGAGATATTGGTGGACGAGACTGATTGGCAGATTGAGTTAATTGATATTGCGGATAACGACGATACCCTCGAGCGCTATGCTTTAAAAATTCCTTTATTGAAATGCGTAGTTGATGGCCGGGAGTTATCTTGGCCCTTTGATAAATTACGTATTCGCCGATTTGTTGAAGAGGGCCAATAAAATGTCGCTTTACGTCTCATCGCTTTGGCAGTATCCCGTTAAATCCATGACCGGTGTTTCGCTGTCACAGATGAGGGTAAATAGCTGGGGACCAGATTTAGATCGACGCTGGATGGTGGTCGATAGTAATAAACGCTTTCTCACTCAGCGGCAGTTGCCGAGCATGTGTCTGCTTGCCGCATCACATACCGCAAACGGTGTGCGTATCCAGTCTTTGAACGACAAAGCGATATCGATTGAGGTCGCTGAACCTGTCGCAGAAGCCACTTACCCTGTTTCGGTGTGGTCTGATGTGTGTGAGGCGATGGATGCGGGTGATCAGGCCGCGGCGTTTTTGAGCGAGATTCTCGGCCAATCGGTGCGTTTGTGTTTTATGAGCGAAAACACTCATCGCCAAGTGGATCGCCAGTTTGCAGCCACAGGTACTCGGGTGAGCTTTGCCGATGGATTCCCTTTCTTGCTGTGCAGTGAATCCTCTTTGGCGGCGCTGAGTACGGCACTGGGCCGCAGCTTGGATATGCGGCGCTTCAGGCCCAATATTGTTGTATCTGGCGCTGAGGCATTCGCTGAGGACGCTTGGCGGCGTATTCGTATTGGCGCGCTTGAGTTTGAGTTAGTGAAGCCCTGTGCGCGCTGTGCCATTCCAACGATTAATCTGGCAAGTGCAGCGCGGGAAGCTGATGTTTTTAAAATGTTGCGGGCTGAGCGCAGTAAAAATGGTGAGGTGTATTTTGGTCAGAACCTCATACATCACGGCGAGGGCGAGATAGGTCTTGGGCAGACGGTAGAGCTTTTAGAATTTTAAGGTCTCAAGGTATTGGTCTTTGTTGGGTGATGGCTCAGGGGCGTGTTGCCCCCGAGCCATTCACTTTAGTTTTTCTGCGCAGTCACCGCGTTGGCGGCGCTAATTTTGCGCTCGTGACTGGCCAGCAAAGGGCGATCTAGTTTGAGCTTCTCAGCATAAATAACGCTAAATGCCAGCACGTTCTTTATGTATTCGCGGGTTTCGCCATAGGGAAGATTTTCAATCCATATATCGGCGGGCAGCTCCTCAGTTTGGCGCAGCAACACCCGCTCTACACGCGTAGGGCCAGCATTATAGGCTGCAGTTGCGAGTATTCGGTTGCCGCCAAATTGCTCTAACAGCTGGCCTAGATAAAACCCGCCCATCGCAATGTTCTTTTCAGGTGTGACTAAATCTTCAGTCCGCGGCTGCGCCATGCCCATTTGACGGGCAACAAGGCGCGCGGTGCCGGGCATTAATTGCATAATACCCCGCGCGCCAACCGGTGAATTGGCGCTGGGTGCAAAGGCGCTTTCCTGGCGGGCAATTGCGTAAATCCATTTCAGTTCAATATTCTCGCGTTTGGCGATTGTCTTGAAGGTGGATTTATAAGGCGTGGGAAAGCGCAGGGTTAGGTCATTCCATTCACCCGCGCGTATCGCCGTCATAATGGATTGGTGTGACCAGCCCCAGTTTAGGGCGAGTTGTGCGGCAGCTACTTGCTCAGGTTTGTTGAGACTGCGCATGCCGTAATTCCACTCTAAACTGGCAGTAAAATTCTCTCCTAGTAAATAGAGTTCGCGAGCGCGATTGATCGCCTCGTGCTGCTCAATTTCGGTTATGAGCGCTGGATCCAAGGTTCGTACCGCTGCTAATTGGTATTCTTCGTTGAGAATGTCTGCCGCTAAAAAGCTGTAATAGCCGCGCTCTGCCGCAATTTGTTGAAGAATAAGCTGGGTGCTAACACTCAGCTCACCTTTTAACTCGATATCAGCTCTTGCCCACCAATAGCGCCAGTCGGCTTTCTCCCGTAATTCTGCCGGTAAAAATTGAATGGTTCTTTGTACTTCGGGCCAGTCCAGATCTTTTAAAGCGAGGCGAATACGCCACTCTGTTAGATACGGGTCTTCGTAGTTGGGGTCGTTGGCCGTTACCCAGTCGCGGGTATAGTCTGCATCACTGGCAATAATTTGCCGCGCCATACTATCGCGCAGTGCGTAATTCTGGGCTGCGCTAAAGTTGAGGCGGCGATCAAGTTGATGCCACAGGGTATTGGTGCGCTCAAAGTCGCCACGTGCAAGTTGCTTTAATGCGTGAACAGCCACTTCGCGGCTATGTTCGTTAACCGGAAGTTTGCTGCCCAACTGGTAGAGGCGTTCAGGGCGTTGAAGTAAGTCGACATAGGCTTCGGAGTTGGCAATTTTGCCCAGTAAATAGCGGGCCATATCGGTTTGGCCTTTTCTGAGCGCGAGTTCAGTGCGCAGCCAATACTGATCTTCTGTTTCGGTGGCATTGAGGCGGGCCATCCACTGCTTAATGGGAATATCACATTCCTTGGGCAGCGACGAGGGAGTTAACCATAACTCTGCAATGGCCTTATCGGCTTTGTCGTGATCGCCAATTTGGCGTAAGGCGTAGGCGTAATGGCAGTTCGTGGCGACCGATGAGTTCCGTTGGTAGTAGTGAACAAACTGTGCCCAATCGCGGCTGCGCAGTAATTTATTGAGCCACGAGATACGAATTCGCTGCCCGACAATGGTATCGCCGTATTGTTGGAGATAGACGTCGATCGTTTGCGGCGACACGCCATTGATCTGTGCTTTGATCAATTCCAGCTCAAGATAAGGCAGCAGCGGATAGTTATTTAGCTTTGGAGCAAGCTTTTCCGCATTGATAAGCCTCCCGCGGCTGATTTCGTTGAGGGCTTCGCGGTATAATCGCCGGCTTTCGTCTAGGCTCGGCTCGGCAAACGCCTGAACTGCTGACGTTGTTAATAGTAAAACCAGTAATAAGAGGCGATTCATTTCCCTACAGCCTTGTAAAACATCGTGAATTTCCTAATAAGTTAGCCAACATCGAGATTAACCAGCTTAAAGCTGGTTACACATTGGATCAAATATATGCCTTTGTTACGCGCCACACAATTACAGCACAGTATTGGACAACAGATTGTCTTGGATAATGCAGAATTGCAATTAGAAGCTGGCGATCGTGTTTGCTTATTGGGACGTAATGGCTGCGGAAAGTCGACTTTGTTGCGCATTGTCGATGGTAACACCACGGTAGACTCTGGTGACATTTGGCGCCAGCCGGGGGTGAAAATTGCAAGGATGGAGCAAACCTTGGATTTTGCGTCGCCGGAAGAAACGATTTATGACGTCGTGGCGGATGGTTTAGCAGGTTTAGGTAAAACACTGCGTCGCTATCATGAGCTGATTATCGGCGAAATGGGCGACGAAGAATTAATTGAACTTGAAAAATTACAGCGTGAGATTGAGGTAAACGACGGCTGGCTATTTCAACAGCGTATCGAAAATATCCTCTCTCGACTTGAGTTAGATGCCGACGCGACGGTATGCAGTCTGTCGGGTGGCTGGCGTCGCCGCGTTGCACTGGCGCGGGCGCTGGTTTGTGAGCCCGATATATTGCTATTGGACGAGCCTACCAACCATTTGGATTTAGACGGCATTTTGTGGCTGGAACAGTGCGTTATGTCGTTTCAGGGCTGTGTGTTGTTTGTGACTCACGACCGGGCGCTGATTGAAAAACTGGCGACCCGCATTATTGAATTAGATCGCGGCATTCTGACTAATTACGATACCAATTACGTCCGTTACCTGGAGCTGAGAGAGCACGCATTAGAGGTTGAGGCCGAGCAAAATGCGCTGTTCGACAAGCGTTTGGCGCAGGAAGAAGTATGGATTCGGCAGGGAATTAAAGCGCGTCGCACCCGCAATGAGGGCCGTGTTCGCGCGCTCGAAAAGATGCGCAATGAAAGATCACAGCGCCGTAACCTCACCGGTTCGGCTAGTCTGAGCGTGAATCAGGGTGATAAAACCGGCAAGGTTGTCGCCGAGCTCACTGATGTTCGCTTTGAAGTACCGGGTAAATTACTGGTCGACAATCTTTCACTATTGATTTGTCGCGGTGACAAATTAGCACTTATCGGCCCAAACGGTGCTGGTAAAACAACCTTGCTACGTTTGATTCTTGGTGAGCTTGCCCCCCAGAGCGGCACGGTGAAAGCAGGAACCAAGCTGCAAGTCGCTTACTTTGATCAGCTGCGCGATCGCTTGGACGAAGATAAACGGGTGGTGGATATTGTTGGCCAGGGCCGCGATGCGGTCACTATTAACGGCAAAGATCGCCATATCATGAGTTACCTCGGTGATTTCTTGTTCACTCCCGAGCGCGCTCGCAGTCATTTCGGGGTTTTGTCAGGGGGAGAGCGTGCGCGGGTGCAACTGGCGTGTCTGTTTAGTCAGCCCGCGAACGTATTGGTGATGGATGAGCCAACCAACGACCTCGACATGGAAACCCTTGAATTACTAGAGAGTTTATTAGTTGAGTTCAGTGGCACGGTATTGCTGGTCAGTCACGATCGATCCTTTGTAGATAGTGTTGCCAGTAGTTGTTTGCTGTTTGAAGGTAACGGTCAAATCAGTGAGCACGTGGGTGGCTATACCGAGGTCTCGAATTACGTGGCGCGCAGCGCAGCTCAACAGAAAGCGGCGGCAGCAAGTAAAAATACGGCAGCGGCAGCAGCGGTGACCGAATCAAAGCCCGCCGCCAAAGTGAAAAAGCTCAGCTATAAGGATCAACGGGAGTTAGATGGGCTGCCCGCCAAGATTGAAACCTTAGAGGCAAAAATTGCTGACTTGGGTGAAATAACAGGTGATCCTGCTTTTTATCAGCAGGATGCTGACAAAGTCACCCAAGTCCTCGATCAATTAAGCCGTGTTCAGCTAGAGCTCGATGAGTGTATGGAGCGGTGGATGGAGTTGGCAGAGTAATTAGCCAACTCGCACCGCCAGCACATCGCATTTGGCGCCGTGTAATACGCCGTTGGCGGTTGAGCCAAGTAATAGCGCTAGGCCTTTGCGGCCGTGACTGCCAACGATAATGAGATCGGCGTTTAAACTATCGCAAAGTTCATGGACTTGTGAATCTGGTCGGCCACTTAAGAGGTGACATCGATCAGTGGGGATGTTGGCGCGCGTGGCGTATTGGTGAAGTGATTCTTCAGCTTGGGTTTGCAGTTGCTCCTGTACGCTGGAAAAATCCATGGGAATATCGCCGCCGTAGGCGAGGCTCAGTGGTTCTACCACATGAACTAGGTGCAATTCAGCGCCGTAGCTAGCCGCCATGGCTTCAGCGCGCGTCAACACCGCGTTGGTTTCATCTGACAAATCAATCGCTGCAAGGATGCGCTGATAATTTGGCATAGCATTCTCCTTTTGTGGTCGCAATGTACCTCGCTATTAAGGTATAAAGCCTGCCATCTGTCCAGTGAAGTCTCGGGAGCCGCTTATGGCGTGGTTAATAGCAGTTGTGGTTATCGGGTTCATGCTGGCGCCTATCATGTGGATTCTGCCGTCTCGACGCCAGACCCAGCAGGCCGAAATACGCGCGAGTGCTCGCACCTTGGGCTTGTCAGTGAAAGTGGTGGCAATGCCAAAGACGCGGCGCGCTAAGGTTCGGCGTGAAGAGGATGTGTTTGGCGTTTGTTACACCCGGTTTTTACACACTAAAAAGCCGCTAGCACCTTGGAAGTACTGGTTAATCGACGTGCCTGAGGGCGACGACGATCCGGTTTCTCTAGACCGCGCAATACTAGCGTTGATTGAAAAAAATCGTCCCTTGCTGCCAAGAGATGCCAGTATGCTTGAATTAACGCCACTTGGTCTCAATATTTATTGGCGTGAAAACCATGCAGATTTAAATGTAGTGAAAAATATAGCGCAGGCGCTCAACGCCATAGTCGAAGAGGCGCATCTCGAAACCGGAGTGAGTTCAGAATGACTAGGCCAGATCAACAAAGTGTCTCGCCAGGCCGCTACCGACACTATAAAGGCGGTGAATATTATGTCTACGAGGTGGCTACCCACAGTGAGACGGAAGAATTAGTTGTCGTTTATCGACCTTTATATGGCGAGGCTGCACTTTGGGTTAGACCCCTAGCTATGTTCACTGAAGTTATTGAATTTGAAGGAAAACTGCAGCGTAGATTTGAGTTTATTAGCCCCGCTGATGGATCGATTTTATAGCTTGATGGCAGGGCTGATGATGTTACGCCGCCCTTGACCCTGACGAAATGAACACTTATATATGTCGCCTCTCGCCGTTAAGGCGTCACACGTTTACGTAAATTGCAGAAGGATAATATGGGCAAATCTTTAGTTATTGTGGAGTCGCCGGCAAAAGCGAAGACCATTAACAAGTATTTGGGCAACGATTACATCGTGAAGTCCAGTATTGGCCATATCCGCGATTTACCAACTAGCGGCAGCAGTAAGGCGAGCCCGGTCGATGCCAAGCAGCGCGCCAAAGCGGCAGCATTGACGCGCAAAATGTCACCAGAAGAGAAAGAGATTCATAAAAAGACCAAGGCGCGTGAGCAATTGGTTGGACGTATGGGCATTGACCCTGATAACGATTGGAAGGCGCGCTACGAAATATTACCGGGCAAGGAAAAGGTCGTTAATGAACTGAAAAAATTGGCCGAGAATGCCGACACTATCTATCTCGCAACGGATTTGGATCGCGAGGGAGAGGCAATTGCGTGGCATTTACGCGAGTCAATTGGTGGTGATGATAGTCGCTACAAACGGGTGGTCTTTAACGAGATTACCAAGAAGGCGATTCAGGCCGCGTTTGAAAAACCAACCGAACTCGATATTGATCGTGTTAATGCGCAGCAGGCTAGGCGCTTCCTAGACCGCGTTGTTGGCTATATGGTGTCGCCATTGCTGTGGGCGAAAATTGCACGCGGCCTATCTGCTGGGCGTGTGCAGTCAGTTGCGGTGCGCTTAATTGTGGATCGTGAAAAGGAAATCCGCGCGTTTATTCCGGATGAGTTTTGGCAAATTCACACTGACAATGCCGCGCCAGCGGGTAAATTGCGTCTGGAAGTTAAAAAACAGGCTGGTGAAGCGTTTAGACCAGACAATGAAACCGATGCCATGGCGGCAGCGGCGGCGCTAAAAAATGTTGAGTACAAGGTTAGCGCCCGCGAGGACAAACCAACCAAGAGCCACCCCGGCGCCCCATACATAACGTCGACGCTACAACAGGCTGCAAGTACCCGCCTAGGCTTCGGGGTTAAGAAGACCATGATGATGGCACAGCGTCTCTATGAGGCGGGTTACATCACCTATATGCGTACCGACTCGACCAATTTAAGTGCGGATGCCGTAACGGCGTGTCGCGATTATATTTCGTCCAATTTTGCTAAAGCGTATTTACCTGACGCGCCGCGTTCGTATTCTAGTAAAGAAGGTGCGCAGGAAGCGCATGAGGCGATTCGTCCGTCGGACGTTAACGTTGAACCGACCCAATTGGCGGGGATGGAGCGTGATGCTGAACGCCTATACACCCTAATTTGGCGGCAGTTTGTGGCGTGCCAAATGGCCTCAGCCGACTTTACGAGCACGTCGATCACCGTGGCTGCTGGCGATTTTGAGCTTCGCACCCGCGGCCGAGTAGTGCGTTTTGACGGTTTTATGAAGGTGCAGCCGCCGGGCGTTGCTAAAAAAGAAGATGATCAAGAGTTGCCCGATGTGAAAGTGGGTGAAAAGCTCGAGCTTCTGAAGGTCGATCCGACGCAACACTTCACCAAGCCATCGCCGCGCTACTCTGAGGCTGCCCTGGTAAAAGAATTAGAAAAACGCGGCATCGGTCGCCCATCCACCTATGCGTCGATCATTTCGACTATCCAAGATCGCGGTTACGTAAAAGTTGAGAATCGGCGTTTCTATGCGGAAAAAATGGGCGATATCGTCACCGACCGCTTAGTTGAAAGCTTTAGTAATCTTCTCGATTACAGCTTCACTGCGCGTATGGAAGAGTTGCTGGATGCGGTAGCTTCTGGCGATAAGAACTGGAAATTGCTGCTCAATGAATTCTACGTCGATTTTCGCAAGACGCTTGAAGCCGCTGAGGCCAGTGACGCGGGAATGCGTCAAAACACGCCGACTGGCACTGATATTCCGTGCCCAAATTGCGGTCGCGATATGCAAATTCGCACCGCGAGTACCGGTGTATTCTTAGGTTGTTCAGGCTATGCACTGCCCCCGAAAGAGCGATGCAAACAGACTATAAACTTAGTGTCTGGCGATGATTTTGTCAGTATCGACAACGATGACGACGAAGCGGAATCTAAATTACTGCGCAGTAAAAAACGCTGTAAATTGTGTAATACCGCGATGGATAGCTATGTCATTGATGCCTCGCGCAAGCTGCATATTTGCGGTAATAACCCCGATTGTTCAGGCCACGAAATTGAAGAGGGAAGCTTTAAAGTTAAGGGCTATGAGGGGCCGCTTATCGAGTGCGATAAGTGCGGTGCCGATATGCAATTAAAAACCGGGCGCTTTGGGAAATATTTTGGCTGTACCGGCGAGGAGTGCAAAAACACGCGTAAATTGCTGCGCAGTGGCGAAGCAGCGCCACCGAAAATGGACCCTGTACCGATGCCGGATCTGAAGTGTGAGAAGGTTGACGACCACTATATTTTGCGCGATGGCGCGTCCGGTCTATTTCTTGCCGCCAGTGGTTTCCCGCGCAATCGTGAAACCCGTGCGCCGTTGGTAAAAGAGATTTTACCGGTTCGTGATCTTGTTGATGAGAAATACGCATTTCTTTTCGATGCGCCGGTGAAAGACAAACAAGGGAACGACACGGTTATTCGCTACAGCCGCAAAACTAAAGAGCAGTATGTGCAGACCGAAGTGGATGGCAAGCCATCTGGTTGGGCTGCTTTCTATGAAAATGGTAAGTGGGTTGTGCGTGAAAAAGCAGCTAAAAAAGCCAAGGCCGCTAAATAAGATGTTAGCGGCGATGCTTGGGCTCAACGGGCTGGGGTAACAATGAAAGAAAGTTTTCGCGGGCAGAGTAATCTACACATTTATTTTGCCGAACAATACCTCGCGCAACTAGAGACGACAGACAAGTCTGAGTGGGGCGGGCATTTTCATCGCGCCACTGCTGAATCACTGATTTGGCAGCTTTTACTGGCCTACCAGTGTCACTTGGCGGACCTCCTTGAGCAACAGCCTAAGTTTGGCTTGCGTGTGCCAGCAGGGCATTTTAACGCCAGTTCATTTACTTCAGCGGAGCTTCCCCCAGAGATTTTGGAGTTGGCCGATCGCGAAGTGCATTCTACGTGGCTTAAGTCCTTAGTCGATTATCCGTTTTTGCAAACCACAGCCTCATCGCCGTCGGGTCTTATTGCCACTGATGCAGTCCGCATGGAGCGCATTGAATTAGATTTTGCAGATTGCCTTGCAGAATTGAAATCGGTGATCGCTAGACACCGTGCGACCTTAATGGAGTATTGATGCGGTTGGCGTCAGGCTGGGCGGATTTGCTACAATAGAGTGAACAAAAGCGCCGCGTTGGCGTTGGTAATATCAAGGATATTTTAGTGCTGTCATATTTAGAACTCGTCGAGCTTGCCAATGGAGATATTGTCTTACAGCGATCAGAAGGCGATGAAAACCCCTTGGTGACGATCAAATTCTCAAAAGAGACCCGCGAGCACATTGTGGGGTCGGTGCTAGATGTTGCGCGCGCTATGGTACAAGCAGGCATCGAAGCTGCCGCGATGTCAGCGGGTGACGACGGCTTTGTGGACGAGGATGATATTGATGATGAAGACGATCTACAGTCAGATACTAAGATCGTCCATTAACGGCTTCAGTAAAGGTCTCGGACTTTAAGACTGCATAAAGATAACAAGGCACTCCGCAGATCCAGCGAGGGCAGCCGCTTCTAAGGCCTGTCTTTCATCATCTCTCAGCGGTCTATCAAGCATAATGGCGACGGTGTGACTTTTACCGCGCTCCAGTGCTCTAATCCCAATTTCGCTCAAGTCGCGCTTACTATTAGACACCACCTGCAGAATTTTTTGACCCTGTAGATGGCTGTCCGCACTTAGCAGTGGCTTTAAAGGTCGGTCTGCAACCCAGCACAACCAGCGTTGATCAGCATTACTGCTTAATTCAATCATCATGGCCGCAAGCATGGGGCGAGATAAGTGTGCGTCGCTGCGCATAGTGATCTCGGTAACTTGGCTGCCGCTCGCTTCAGTAGCGGGGGTGTAATGTAGGGGCATTTGTTCTAGACAAGACATAGTATTAACTCCCGCGGCGCAAAACACCGACACTTAGGCCTTCGATCGCAAACTCTTGCTCTCGTAAATCTACGTCAATCGGTGCGTAATCTGGATTTTCAGCAATCAGCGATATATGAAATTTACTTTTTTGCTGTTGAAAGCGTTTTACCGTGACTTCATCCCCAATCCGCGCAACCACGATTTGACCATTGCGGACATTCGTCGTGCGATGGACCGCGAGTAGGTCGTCGTCAAAGATGCCAGCATTGATCATGCTGTCGCCTTTGACTCGGAGAAAGTAGTCCGCGCTGGGCGAGAAAATAGAGCCGGGCATATCGCAGTAATCTTCGATATGCGCTTCGGCGAGAATGGGGTTGCCGGCTGCAACTCGGCCAATGATGGGTAGACCCAAGCTTTCAGGGAGGCGAATACCGCGTGAAGCACCGGCGATGATCTCTATTGCGCCTTTGCGTGCAAGGGCTTTGAGATGTTCTTCTGCGGCATTGGGTGACTTGAAACCAAGTTCTCTGGCGATGTCTGCCCGAGTCGGCGGGTAGCCAGTTTCGCCGATATGATCTTTAATCAATTGCAGAACTTCACTTTGTCTGGCGGTCAGCTTTTCCATAAATTTGGCATCTGGTTACTTATACAGTAACTGTCATTATATACAGTATTATTTGGATGGCAATAGCATTTGTGGATTTAGCAAATAGGAGGGTAGATATAAGAAAAAAACCTGCAGTAGCAGGTTAAAAAAAGGAGGGTGTAAGCTGGAGGCTTGGTCTGCGACGATCGCGGCGGTACTAGTATTCGTCGGTAATGCCGTTAACGATATCTGATTCAATCTCAGACAAGGGGTTCCAACTTTCCGGTACCATGGTGTCATCTAGAAAACGGTAATCATCGTCGCTTAGTTCAAAGGCGTTTCGCCAATCTTCCGGTTCTTCGACGATATCTAAATTGAGTTGATCCCAGCTGTCCAAATCGTATTGGCATAGTTCACCATCGATTAGCTGGGCTTCCACTGAGTCGCTATCGTCGTCGACAGCGACGACTTCAAATAATTGGCCGGACTCAATATCCTTGTACCAATAACCAACTTGGGGTCTTATAGTCGCCATGATTTTTGCCTCCGTTGATATACGATTCCCAAACTAACACTTAACAAATCGCTGTCTAGTAGGTATTTTTCACGGCTAGTTTGGTGTCGCGCTGGGGTTCTTTCTCAGTCTTCAATATAATTAGCTTTAGATTCAGGCGCATAGCTGAATTTTCTGATGCAATTTTGCAGTTTCTTATTTGATTTTTATGGTTCATTTGTCTAAGCGCGTGTCGTTTAGAAATGAAATTGTATAGCAGTGTAATGAGGATGCCCCAATGCTGGAGCAGTGGTGGACAAATTTTCAGCCAGAAGAATACCCCTGGCTGGGCGAAGTGTTTGTGCTGGTACTTATTTTATTGGCCCTGAACTTGATTTTGGGGCGATTAGTTGCGCATCTCACTAAGAAGTTTGAAAAAACTCATAATCTTTGGGATGACGCTTTGCTAGAGGCCTCTAGGCGTCCGGCACTTCTTATGATCTGGGCTGTGGGCGGCAGCCACGTGCTGGAGGTAATTGGCGAATCCACTGACGCCGAGGTGTTTTCGGCCTTAGATTCCCTGCGTGCGGTGGGGGTTGTAGTGATTCTGGCGTGGTTCCTAGTGTCCTTGGTTAGACAGGTTGAGAGACGATTGCTGTCTGATGAGTACACTACACAGGACGAGCCGATCGATCAAACGACGGTAATGGCGCTGGGTAAGCTGGTGCGATCTGCGGTTATTATTGTGGCGTCACTAATGGTGTTACAAAACCTCGGATATAGTATTTCCGGTGTGCTGGCGTTTGGTGGGATAGGCGGCATCGCGGTTGGTTTTGCTGCAAAAGATTTGCTGGCGAATTTTTTTGGCGGATTGATGGTGTATTTAGATCGCCCTTTTTCTGTGGGAGACTGGGTGCGTTCACCAGATAAGAATATAGAGGGCACGGTTGAGAATATCGGCTGGCGGCAAACGCGTATTCGGACCTTTGATCAGCGTCCGCTCTATGTGCCAAATGCTACCTTTTCGCAAATTTCAGTAGAAAACCCCTCGCGAATGTTGAATCGTCGAATTCATGAAACGATCGGCGTGCGCTATCAAGATGCGGCAGTGCTACCTGAAATTATTACCCAAGTGCGAGCCATGCTTGAGGATCACGCGGACATCGATTTAGGCCGGACGCTGATTGTTAATTTTAACCAATACAATGCCTCGTCTTTGGATTTCTTTATTTACACCTTTACCAAAACGACAAAATGGGTTGAATATCACGAGATCAAGCAAGATGTCTTGCTGAAGATTCTCGATATCATCCACGGTGTGGGTGCTGATGTGGCATTCCCAACGACCACCGTGAAGCTCGATCCTATTTCCATTGAACGCGCGCAAGAGCGCAACACGGAGCAAGTTAATGAGTAAAACAATTGCGGTAATCGGAGGCACGGGTTTGTGTGACTGGCCGGGTGCCGAAGTGCTCGATGAAACAGCGGTGGAGACAGAGTACGGCGCCCCCAGCGCTTTGCTGCAGCGTATTCGTTACGAGGGGGCGGAGTTTTTGTTTTTGGCTCGCCACGGCAAGGGCCACCAAATTCCACCGCACGCGATTAATTATCGTGCAAATATAGCGGCCTTGAAGCAAGCAGGAGTTGACGCCTTGGTGTCAGTGAATGCAGTGGGTGGTATTAGCGAGAGATTCGTAACGGGAGTTATTGCCATTCCCAATCAAATCAATGATTACACATGGGGGCGTGAGCATACCTTTTTCGACGGTAGTAATGGCAAGGTAGAGCACATCGATTTCAGTTATCCCTATAGCCAGGATTTGCGCTCGCGATTGGCCAACGCCGCAGTGGATGCGGATATCGCATTTGAAGATTATGGTGTGTACGCCGTGACCCAAGGGCCGCGTTTAGAGACCGCTGCCGAGATCATTCGTTTGGCGCGCGATGGTAACGACATTGTGGGTATGACGGCGATGCCTGAGGCAAGTTTGGCGCGTGAGGCGGGCATCGAGTACGCCTCTGTGGCGCTGGTGGTAAATCCAGGCGCTGGCTTGAGCGATAACATCATTACCATGGAAGATATTCAGACTGTTATTGATACCGGCATGCTGCAGGTAAAATCAATTCTAGCGCATTGTATCGCGGCCTATTGAGCCGCGTTTTCCTCACCGCTAGCTTGCTCAGCACTTATCTTAGAGACTTTAATAATGACGCCAAAGCGCGGGTGATCGATAAAATGTAGCTCGTTGCTACGCATCCGCCTCTCTTGCTTCATCACCACAATGCGATCGATTGGCGAGTCGCCACTCTGGGCTTGCGTTTGACTCCTTTGTGGCGAGTAACCGGGATTCTGTTTTAAAAATTCCGCGTACTCAGGGCTCGATTCAAAACTTTCATCGACAAATCCGGACTCTTCTTCAGGTTCATCAAAGCTCAAGGGCTGGCGGGGTAGGTAATAGTTTCCTCCGCGATTGCCAAAACTGCTCAGCCACAAGTTGGTATCCAGGTGCAGATAGCGTTCAACTGCGACGCGAATATAACCCTCAAGCTCGTAGTGATTGCCGCTTTGTTTGCCGCCTTGAATGAGTATCGCGGGTGATTTTTTACGTGCGGTCAAATCTTGCTGCCAGCTTGTTTGAAGTAGCAGCTTGTAGCGGGAAGAGAGACGCAGCGATCGCAGAGTTTGGGCAAACTCCGGATCCATATAGTCGACTTTTTGCGGAGAGCTTGCGCTGCTAGAGATACGAGTCCAGTTGCGCGGGTAGCGCAGGTGGAGATTGTCTGGCCAGTCCTCTTCATAAAGGCTAGCTTGTTCGTTATTGGCAAATACGACGAGGTCGATGTGGAAGCGATTGTCATTTTGACTTAGTGCGACGCCACTGAAGGTGAGCACAAAAACGGCCAGTAATGCGCGCAAAGGGCGGCAGTCAATGTGGCGTCGAGAAGGTGTGGTCATAATCGCAATGTCTCTGTTTTCTTGTCACTCGGTGACGATCTACTTTTTCAGGGAAGACTATCTCAGTTCTAGCGACTTGGTGCCAGTTTTGCCAATAAGGCTTCGATAAAATCGAAACGTTGCTGGGGCTCTTCCATAGCGTGTTTAAATTTAAGGGCGGTTGCGCCGTCGAGCTGATACGTCGCTGGTGCTGACTGTACCATTTTAACCAAACTTAGCGGTTCTACACGGGTGTTTTCTGCAAACTCTATACGACCGCCACCGGCGGATGCTTCTATTTTACTTAGACCTAACTCAACGGCCTGCAGCCGCAGTTCGCCGCAGCGGAATAAGTTTTTCACCTGATTGGGCAGCAGGCCAAAACGGTCTATCATTTCTACTTGCAGCTCTCTAAGGGCGTTACTGCTGGTCGCGCCGGCAATACGTTTATACAGCATGAGTCGGCTTTGCACATCTGGCAGGTAGTCGTCGGGTATCAGTGCGGGTAGTCGCAAGTTAACTTCTATATGGTCTTCGTCGCTATTTTCTAAGTTAATTTTCTTGCCGACTTTAATGGCTCGCACTGCGCGGTCGAGCATGTCCATGTACAAGGTAAAACCAATGGTGTGTATCTGCCCGCTTTGGCCTTCACCCAGTAGCTCGCCGGCACCGCGGATTTCCATGTCTTGGGTGGCAAGTGTAAAGCCCGCACCAAGATCATCGGCTTCGCTAATTGCCGTTAAGCGCTTTTCGGCATCGCCGGTTAATTGTTTGGCGGGCGGGGTTAATAAGTAGGCATAGGCTTGGTGGTGAGAGCGACCGACTCGCCCGCGCAATTGATGCAGCTGTGCTAAGCCAAATTTGTCAGCGCGATCAATAATAATGGTATTGGCATTGGGTACGTCGATACCGGTTTCTATAATAGTCGAGCACACCAATACGTTGTGGCGTTTGTGGTAAAAGTCGCTCATGACTTGTTCGAGTTCGCGCTCGCGCATTTGGCCGTGACCAATGCCAATGCGCAACTCGGGAATCATTTCTTGTAAATCTCGTGCGACTTTCTCAATGGTTTTGACTTCATTGTGCAGGTAATACACCTGACCACCGCGCAATATTTCCCGCAGGATAGATTCCTTGATAAGTGCCGGATCTGATTCTCGCACAAAGGTTTTTACCGACAGCCGGCGTGCCGGTGGTGTGGCAATAATCGATAAGTCGCGAATGCCCGCCATCGACATGTTCAGGGTGCGGGGAATGGGGGTCGCTGTGAGGGTAAGCACATCGACTTCTGCGCGAATGTTTTTTAGCGCTTCTTTCTGGCGAACACCAAAGCGATGCTCTTCATCAATGATCACTAAGCCGAGATTTTTGTAGACAATATCGTTGCCGAGCAACTTGTGGGTGCCAATCAATATATCGACTTTGCCTGCCGCAAGGTCGGCGATAACCGCTTTCTGTTCTGCTGCACTGCGAAACCGCGATAGCACTTCGATATTTACGGGCAGTTCGGCGAAGCGATCGCGGAAAGATTCAAAGTGCTGCTGGGCCAAGAGGGTGGTAGGGACCAGAATGGCAACCTGGGTATTATTTTGCACGGCGACAAAGGCGGCCCGCACGGCGACTTCGGTTTTACCGAAGCCCACATCGCCGCAGACCAATCTGTCCATTGGTTTGATCGATTTTAAATCAGCGATAACGGCTTCGATGGCGGTTTGCTGATCCGGCGTTTCTTCAAAGGGGAAGGCGTTGGCAAATTCGTAGTAGTCCTCATCGCTCAGCTCGAACGAGCGCCCTTGGCGGGCCTCTCGGCGCGCGTAAATATCGAGCAGTTCGGCGGCCACGTCTCTAATTTTCTCGGCCGCTTTGCGTTTTGCTTTGCTCCACTGGTCGGTGCCTAAGCGATGGAGCGGGGCGAGCTCGTCATCAGCGCCGCTATAGCGACTAATCAGCTGTAGTGATGTCACCGGCACATATAATTTGGCGCCATCGGCGTATTCAAGGCTTAAAAACTCATTGGCTTGATTGTCGATAATTAAAGTTTGCAGGCCCAAATAGCGACCGACACCGTGGTCGGCGTGAACAACTGGAGCACCAACGCGCAATTCCGCCAGATTTTTAACCACATTTTCTGCGGTGTTACTGGCCTTTTTGCGTCGCCGACTTTGCGATACCCGCTTGCCGAATAGCTGGGATTCGGCAATCAGTGCAAAGGGTTTGGTGGCGCTGCCCGAAATGCCTTCGTCGAGCGGTGCGATAGTGATATTAATGCTGTCGCTACCCGTCGTAAATTCGCGCCAACCGCTGACCGGCTTAGGTTTGAGCTTATGCCTGGTCAATAAATCGATAAGTGCTTCGCGCCGGCCAGCTGATTCTGCGCAAAATAGAACGCGGCGGTCGCGGCAGTATTCTCTTAGCGCGGCGATTGGGTCGTCTTGTTTGCTGTCGATGTTGAGTGGTGGCGAGGAGTCGATGGCAAAATTATAGCTGCCTGCGGAATCCGGCAGTGTTGCCTCGCTAATGGTCACGCGTGGATAGTCTTTTAGTCTTGAAAAAATTTCAGGCACAGTTTGGAATACGGTGGCGGGTGGCAGTACCGGCCGTCGTATATCGCCTATGCGCTGCTCGTAGCGCTGCTGGATGTCTTGCCAATAATGTTCGGCAGCGCCTTCTATGCCCGCGCTGCTAAGCAGCCAGCTATTGGCGGGGAGATAGTCGAAGAGGGTGCCGGTTTGCTTGAAAAACAAGGGCAGGTAGTACTCGATGCCGGCTGGGGCAATGCCGTCGCTGACATCTTGGTAGATAGGGCATTTGCGGTGGTCAACATTAAAACGCTCGTGCCAATTGCGGCGGAAGAGGGTGATGCCGTCTTCATCCAGGGGTAATTCTTTGCCTGGCAGCAAGTTGATGTGCTTGACCGACTCAATGCCGCGCTGTGTTTCAGGGTCGAAGCTGCGCAGACTGTCGATTTCTTCGTCGAGCAAGTCTATGCGGTAAGGTGATTCGCTACCCATCGGGAAAATATCGATAATCGCACCGCGACTGGCGTACTCCCCGTGTTGGTAGACGGTGTCGACGTGGCGGTAGCCGCTTTTTTCTAATTGTTGGCGGAAGCTGTCAATGTCGAGGGTTTGACCGACATTGAGAATCAAGCTGTGCTTGCTGACGTAGTCCGGTGGAGCAATGCGTTGCATTAATGTGCTGATCGGCGCCACCAAAATGCCGCGTCGCATGGTGGTAAGTTCGCTTAGAGTCCGCAGGCGTTCCGAAACAATGTCTTCATGGGGAGAAAAATTATCGTAGGGCAGCGTTTCCCAGTCGGGCAGCAATTTTACTGGCAGCCCCTCTGCGAAAAACTGCATGTTTTGTTCTAGCTGGTAAGCCGAGGCGGTATCTGCTGTGAGTAGTAAAACCGGCGCATCGAGCGAGCTTGCTAGCTCTGCGGCCAGTAAGCCGTGGCTGGCAATGGGAATTTGGCCCCAGTGAAGGGCGCCACCTTTGGGCGGTTTTACGATGGATGGTAATGCGATCACAGGCAAAATTCGACTTCTTCAGCGGGTCAGCAGGGCATTGTAACCTGCAAATGGTAGTTATTACATTGCTTCGCGGCGCTTCGGCAGTTGAACTCAGGGGCAGTAATAAAGATAATACGCGCTCAATTTCTCCCCCCGTAAGCAAAGGGTATCTGCCGTGACTGAAAGAAGACGTGAGCGTCCTGATGATTACTTCGCCGACTGGAAAGAACGTGAAGCATTAGCAGAGGGGATGATTCCCCTGATTGGTAAGTTGTACCGCGCCAATAACGTTAAGACCTACATCTATGGAAAGAATCTGGTTAACCTTTCGGTTCTGGATATTATGCAAGCGCACCGCTTTGTGCGTCAGGTAGAGCAAAACGAACTATCTGAATTTGAAACCTTTCCTGTCATTCAGGCATTGGCTACCTTGGACTTGGGTACAGCGCATATCGACGCTGGCCGTATCGCTGCTGCTTACGAAGAAACCGGTAAGCCTGCAGGTCAATCTGTAGAAGAGTTTGTTCGCAGCCAAGTCGCAGGTTTGATTGGCGGCGCTAAGGAGCCTGTTCGCCCGGCTCGCGATGTTGTCCTGTATGGCTTCGGTCGTATTGGTCGCCTAGTGGCGCGCCTCTTAATAGAGAAAGCGGGCGGCGGTGAAAACCTGCGCCTTAAGGCGGTTGTTGTTCGTCACGGTGGTGCTGAAAACGATCTAGTTAAGCGCGTTAGCTTGCTGCGCCGCGATTCGGTGCACGGCCCATTTAACGGCACTATTCGTGTTGACGAAGATCGTCAGTCGTTTGTTGCTAACGGTGTTGAGGTTAAGGTTATTTACTCTAACTCCCCGTCTGAGGTGGATTACACCCAATATGGCATTAACGACGCCATTCTCGTTGATAATACGGGTAAGTGGCGTGACTCAGAGGGTTTGTCAGTACACTTGGCCTGTCCTGGTATTTCAAAAGTTATTTTGACTGCGCCTGGTAAAGGCGATATGAAAAATATCGTTCACGGCGTAAATAGCCACGAGATACTTCCGACAGACACCATTATTTCTGCCGCGAGCTGCACAACTAACGCGATCGCGCCGCCGCTCAAAGTGTTGGATGATAAATTCGGTGTTGAGGGTGGTCATGTAGAGACCGTGCACTCGTATACCAACGACCAAAACTTGATCGACAATTACCACAAAGGTGATCGTCGTGGTCGAAGTGCACCATTGAATATGGTTATCTCTGAAACCGGTGCAGCGAAGGCGGTGGGTAAAGTGCTTCCGCAATTATTGGGCAAGCTCAGCGGCAATGCCATTCGCGTACCGACCCCCAATGTTTCATTAGCTATTTTAAAGCTGAACTTGAAAACTGAGACCACAACTGAAGAGTTGAACGAGTTTATGCGTCGTGTGGCACTGCATTCGCCGCTGCGTAAGCAAATTGACTACTCTAATTCTCCAGAAGTTGTATCAAGTGATTTTGTCGGTTCTCGCCATGCCTGCGTATTTGACAGTGAGGCGACGATCGTAAACGGCAAAAGCGCAGTGTTGTACTGCTGGTATGACAATGAGTTTGGTTACAGCTGTCAAGTTCATCGAATTCTAGAGCAGATGGCCGGTGTGGAATACGCGGTATATCCTCAGGATTAACCGTTACCATGCCAGTTTAAGCGAAAGCTCAAGCTGGCATGGCTGCAAATGTTTGCTAAGTTGGCCTTTATCGTAGGTCTCCCTGTAGCAAGCAGATCAGCGAGTCTTTATACTTGCGACAGTTTTTTAATGCGCTGCTAAAAATAGTATCCGCATATTTTCCAGAGCGCTTTCGCGCTCCGTTTACGCAAATTTGCAATTTCGCGTTTAACCATAAGAGTGTTAGGCAACCTTATGATCAAAATTACCAGGGGTCTTGATTTGCCCATATCGGGACTACCCGATCAGCGTATTGAGCCTGGCTCAAAAGTGCGTTCTGTCGCGGTGGTTGGCTTCGATTACGTTGGTATGAAACCAACGATGGCGGTTAAAACCGGCGATCGAGTTAAAACCGGTCAGGTTTTATTTACTGACAAGAAAAACGAGGGCGTGCGATACACTTCGCCGGCAACAGGACTTGTTTCTGCAATTAATCGCGGCGAAAAAAGGGTGTTGCAGTCTGTTGTGATTGATGTGGAGGACGACGAGTACGAGAGTTTCGCCAAGTACGACGCGTCAGCACTGCCCACGCTAACTGCTGAGCAGGTTACCGAGAATCTTGTTGAATCTGGTCTTTGGACCGCGTTCCGCACACGTCCGTTTAGTCGAATTCCGGCCATTGGTAGCAGTCCAGCAGCTATTTTTGTCACGGCTATCGATACTCATCCCCTAGCGGCAGATCCTGCGCTTATTATCGCGCAGTCTGAAGGCGCCTTTACCAATGGTCTTGAGCTTTTGTGCCGCCTAACTAGTGGCAAAGTCCATTTGTGTGTAGCGCCAAGCAGCAGTATTCCAAGTTTAGATAACGATCAGTTACATGTTGCGGAATTTGGTGGCGTTCACCCGGCAGGTTTGGCTGGCACCCACATTCATTTCTTAGAGGGTGCTAGCGCGACTAAGATTGTTTGGTCTATTGGCTATCAAGACGTTATTGCTATTGGCAAATTATTTACTACTGGCAACTTAAACACGGATCGCGTGGTGTCACTGGCGGGCCCACAAGTTGAAAAGCCGCGTTTGATTGCAACTCGTTTGGGCGTCAGTCTCGATGAGCTTTGTGCTGGCCAAATTGCGCCTGGCAATAATCGTGTTATCTCTGGCTCGGTACTTGGTGGTCGAACAGCGCGCGGCGCAACAGCGTTTTTAGGGCGCTACCACAACCAAGTAACGGTATTGGCAGAGGGCAACCAACGCGAATTCATGGGCTGGTTGTCACCTGGCGCGAATAAGCATTCATCTTTGCGGATTTACTTGTCTCAGTTTTTCAAAAAACGTATCCCTTATACGACCAATACCAATGGTAGTGAGCGAGCCATGGTGCCGATCGGGGTGTACGAGAGTGTAATGCCGTTGGATATATTGCCAACGCAGTTGCTGCGATCACTAATTGTTGGTGACACCCAAGCGTCGCAAACCTTGGGTTGTTTGGAATTGGACGAGGAAGACCTCGCGCTATGCACCTATGTTTGCCCCGGCAAATATGAGTTCGGGCCGATCCTTCGCGACAATTTAAGCCGCATAGAGAAAGAGGGTTAAATCATGGGGCTGAGAAAATTTCTCGATGATATCGAGCCGAATTTTGAGAAAGGCGGTCGTTTCGAAAAATGGTATGCGCTGTACGAAGCAGCGGACACTATTTTTTATTCGCCGTCGTCGGTAACTAAAACAAACGCTCATGTGCGTGACGGCGTTGATCTTAAGCGCGTTATGATCACCGTTTGGTTTTGCGCATTTCCGGCTATGTTCTACGGTATGTGGAATATCGGCTTTCAAGCTAACCAAATCATGCTCGACATGGGGCTTGCAGCAGGGGAAGGCTGGCGCCATGTAATGATCTCTATGATGGCGGGTTACGATCCGACCAATATTTGGGACAACTTCTGGCATGGCTTCTGGTATTTCATCCCTGTTTACGCAGTAACATTTGTTGTTGGTGGCTTCTGGGAAGTCTTATTTGCAATGAAGCGTGGACACGAAGTCAACGAAGGTTTCTTTGTTACTTCTATATTGTTCGCGCTGATATGTCCGCCTAGCATTCCACTGTGGCAAGTCGCACTGGGTATTAGCTTTGGTGTCGTTATCGGCAAAGAAGTATTTGGCGGGACGGGTAAAAACTTCTTGAACCCCGCACTGGCTGGCCGCGCATTCTTATTCTTTGCCTACCCTGCAAGTATGTCTGGCGATGCGGTTTGGACTGCGGTTGACGGCTTTACTGGCGCGACGCCATTGTCGGTTGTTGCCAGCGATGGCTTAGCTGTGCTGGAACAGCAAATGTCTTGGATGGACGCTTTCATAGGTAATATGCACGGCTCCATGGGTGAGGTGTCTACCTTAGCGATCTTGATTGGTGGCGCAGTCTTACTTTGGACGCGTATCGCTTCATGGCGCATTGTGGCAGGCGTATTAATTGGTATGTTTGCACTGACGACGCTGTTTAATTCAATGGACAGTGGCAGTAACTTGATGATGGCCATGCCTTGGCATTGGCATTTAGTCTTGGGCGGCTTTGCTTTTGGCATGATGTTCATGGCAACTGATCCCGTTTCGGCTTCGATGACCAATACCGGTAAATGGGTTTACGGTGCCCTTATTGGTTGCATGGTGGTGTTAATTCGTGTCGTCAATCCCGCCTTCCCCGAAGGTATGATGCTAGCAATACTGTTTGCCAACCTGTTTGCACCTTTGATTGACCATTTTGTTGTGCAAGCGAATATCAAGCGGAGGTTGGCACGTGGCTAGTAACGATAGTATTAAGAAGACCTTATTGGTCGCAGTGACACTGTGTATTGTGTGTGCACTGGTAGTTTCAGGTGCCGCAGTACTGTTAAAACCCGCTCAGGTCGCCAATAAAGCGCTAGACCGCAAAGCCAATATTTTGGCCGCAGCAGGTTTGCTTGTGCCGGGCGAAAGTGTGGAGTCACAGTTCGAACAGGTCACCACCCGTATTGTTGATCTGCGTACGGGCGAGTATAGCGACGAAATGCCGATTGAAGGTTTTGAGCAAATGCGGGTAGCTAAAAACCCTGCCACCTCTATTGCTTTGGGTGAAGATGATCAGGCAAAAATCAAGCGCCGTGAAAATTTTGCCATGGTGTACTTGATAAAAGATGGCGATGAGCTTCAGAAGATCATTCTGCCTATCCGCGGTTACGGTCTGTGGTCAACGCTATACGGATTTTTGGCATTAGAAAGTGATTTTACAACCGTTGCCGGACTTGGCTTTTATGAGCACGGTGAAACCCCTGGTCTTGGTGGTGAGGTAGATAATCCGCGCTGGAAGGCGCTCTGGCCAGGCAAAGAAATTTATCAAGACGGTAATGTCGCCATTGACCTCGTTAAAGGTAATGTCGATGAAAGCACACCAAATGCAAGCCACAAGGTCGATGCACTTTCAGGTGCAACCTTGACCAGTCGCGGTATTGCTAACCTGTTGCAATTTTGGATGGGCGAGTTGGGTTATCAGAAGTTTCTTGAAAATCTACGTTCAGGGGAGGCATAAGCCATGTCTACTATGAAAGAGGCATTGACATCGCCAGTCTTTAAAAATAACCCGATTGCTCTGCAGATCCTCGGGATTTGTAGTGCTTTGGCTGTGACTTCGAGTTTAAAAGTTACCTTGGTTATGTGTATATCTGTGACTTTGGTTACCGCCTTCTCAAGTTTGGCGGTATCGAGTATTCGCAATCACATTCCCGGCAGTATTCGTATTATCGTACAAATGGTCATTATTGCATCGCTGGTTATTGTGGTTGATCAGTTCCTAAAGGCGTATGCCTTTGCGATCAGTAAGCAACTGTCGGTATTTGTTGGTTTGATTATAACTAACTGTATCGTAATGGGGCGCGCCGAAGGCTTCGCGATGAAGAACCCGCCGATGGCCAGTTTTGTTGACGGCATTGGTAATGGTCTTGGCTACAGTGTCGTACTTATCGCCGTTGCCGTGGTGCGCGAGTTATTTGGTTCAGGTTCATTATTGGGCTACCAAATTCTTCCGGTCATCACTGAGGGTGGCTGGTATGTGCCGAATGGTTTGTTGTTGTTGCCACCTAGTGCATTCTTCTTGATTGGTATTTTTATTTGGATACTTAGGTCTGTAAACAAAGAACAGATTGAAAAAGAAGAATTTAAAATTACTAAAAATACTCGCAGCGTTAAGGAGGCTTTTTAATGGAACATTATATCAGCCTGTTTGTGCGCTCGGTTTTTATCGAGAACATGGCCTTAGCGTTCTTTTTAGGCATGTGTACATTCCTCGCAATTTCTAAAAAAATCCAAGCCGCTATTGGTTTGGGTATTGCGGTAATTGTGGTCATGGCGCTGACTGTGCCTGTAAACAGCCTTATTTATAACCACTTGTTGCGCGAAGGTGCCTTGGCTTGGGCAGGTTTTCCGGATGTGGATTTAAGCTTCCTGGGCTTGTTGAGCTATATCGGTGTTATCGCGGCTATCGTTCAGATCATGGAGATGGTGTTAGATAAATACGTGCCTGCTCTGTACAACGCGCTGGGCGTATTCTTACCGCTGATTACCGTTAACTGCGCGATCATGGGTGGTTCTCTCTTCATGGTAGAGCGCGATTACAATTTCTCTGAGTCGGTGGTGTATGGCGCCGGCGCGGGTACTGGCTGGGCGCTGGCGATTATGGCGCTGGCAGGTATTCGCGAAAAGTTAAAATACAGTGATGTACCTGAAGGCTTGCGTGGCCTGGGTATTACTTTTATTACTGTGGGTTTGATGTCCTTAGGCTTTATGTCCTTTGGCGGCATTGATCTTTAACCGAGACGAACTGGAGACCTTGTAATGAATACAGTAGTTATTCTCGGTGTGGGGATGTTTACAGCGATCGTGTTGTCGCTGGTATTTATCATCTTATTTGCACGCTCGCGTTTGGTAAGCAGCGGCAATGTCACTATTGAGATCAATGGCGAGAAAACAATTACCGTACCGGCGGGCGATAAGCTGCTTAATACCCTGTCTGGTCAGGGCGTATTTTTAGCTTCTGCCTGCGGTGGTGGCGGCAGCTGCGCGCAGTGTAAGTGTATTGTTAATGACGGTGGCGGCTCCATGCTCGCCACTGAAGAAGCGCATTTTAGTCCCCGTGAAGCCCGAGAAGGCTGGCGCTTGTCCTGCCAGACACCGGTTAAGCAGGACATGAAGATTGAAGTGCCTGAAGACGTATTTGGCGTTAAACAGTGGGAGTGTACGGTTGAGTCTAATCCCAATGTGGCAACGTTTATCAAAGAATTAACGCTCAAGTTGCCGGAGGGAGAGAATGTTAACTTCCGCGCTGGTGGTTATGTTCAGTTAGAGTGTCCTCCACATCACGTGAAGTATTCTGACTTTGATATTCCGGCGGAGTACAAAGGTGACTGGGAGCGTTTTGGCTTCTTGAACGTAGAGTCTAAAGTGGAAGAGACGGTAATCCGTGCCTATTCCATGGCGAACTATCCAGAAGAGCGCGGTATTGTTAAATTCAATATTCGCGCGGCGACGCCGCCACCAAATAATTTGTCGCTACCGGCTGGGCAAATGTCGTCTTGGGTGTTCAGTCTTAAGCCCGGCGATAAAGTTAAAGTATATGGTCCTTTCGGTGAGTTTTTCGCCAAAGAAACCGATGCGGAAATGGTGTTTGTTGGCGGTGGCGCCGGTATGGCACCAATGCGTTCACACATTTTTGATCAGCTTAAGCGTCTTAGCTCCAAGCGTAAAATTAGCTTTTGGTACGGTGCACGTTCCATGCGCGAAGCGTTTTACGTTGAAGAGTACGACAAGCTGGCCGCTGAAAACGACAATTTTGAATGGCATTTAGCTTTGTCTGATCCGCAGCCGGAAGATAACTGGACTGGTAAAACGGGCTTCATCCATCAGGTACTTTATGAAAATTACTTGAAGGATCATGACGCGCCAGAAGACTGCGAGTTCTATATGTGCGGGCCGCCAATGATGAACTCAGCGGTGATTAAGATGCTGGAAGATTTGGGTGTTGAAGCTGACAATATTCTGCTCGATGATTTCGGTGGTTAATTTTACCCCGCGCCTAATAAAAGCAGCCTTCGTGCTGCTTTTATTCATTCTGAGCGCCTGTTCTCCGGCACCGCCTGAATACATGCGCCTCAGCGGCATGACCATGGGCACGAGCTACCATATCACCCTGCGCAACCCCGGTGACTGGACGGCCAAGTCTTTACAGCAAGCACTGGATGAGCGCCTAGCGGCATTTAATCAAATTGCCTCTACCTACATTCCAGATTCTGAACTTAGTCGCCTAAATGCGATGCCTGCGGGCGAGTGGCGTACATTGACGCCAATGCTATTTGATATTTTCGTGGTGTCGATTGAAGTTAGTTGGTTGAGTAACGGTGCGTTTGATGTGACGGTAGGGCCCTTAGTCGATCTTTGGGGATTTGGGCCAGAGAAGCACGAGGGCACCCCAGACGATGCCGCGATTACAAAAGCACTTGCAGAGGTGGGCTTTGACCGTATTGAATTAGATATGGCCGAGCATAAGCTTAAGAAGAACGCAGAGCTGCGTATAGACCTTTCGGCTGTTGCAAAGGGCTACGGGGTTGATGCGGTCGCGCTGTGGCTAGAGTCTCTGGGAAGCACAGATTACTTGGTTGAGATCGGCGGAGAAATGCGGTCCGCAGGTTTAAGCCCGCGCGGTGATCAATGGCGTATAGGGGTTGAAAGCCCTGATTTAGAAGCCGATAAAACCACGCCAATTTTGCTCGGTAATATTGGTGTCGCCACCTCGGGTGATTACCGCAATTACTTTGAAGAGAATGGGGTGCGCTACTCGCACACCATAGACCCTCGCACAGGTAGGCCGATCACCCATAATTTGGCGTCGGTAACAGTTCTCGATCCGTCCTGCGCCTTTGCCGATGCAATGGCGACGGCATTTTCCGTGCTTGGCGGCGATAAAACAATGGAATTGGCGGAACAATTAGACATTGCCGTTTACCTAATAGAGAAGACCGAGAACGGCTTTAGCAGTCGCTATAGTTCGTCTTTTGCACCGTATTTGGAACAGGAGAAGTAATATGGCCACTATTTTTGCAGCGATTGTGGTGATGCTCTTAATTGTTGGCGCCATGTCGATTGGCGTATTGATGGGCCGCAAGCCCATTGCCGGTTCCTGCGGTGGTGTTGGCGCAGCGCTTAGCGACCCTGATTATATTTGCGATCTCTGCGGCAATGATCCAAATAAGTGTGTGGAAGAGAACGACAAGTCTAAGCAGGTTGCGACGAAAACAGAATTTTACGACGCTAGTTGATTTAAACGTCGGACGTCAGACGTCCGACGCGTTTTTCCACACTGCCACTCGCGCCAAGTAGGCTTTCCTCGCTATCTCCATATCCTTCAAAAACACATCCAGCTCATTGAGCGTAAGCGCCTGTGGTCCATCGACCAATGCTTTTTCCGGCGCGGGATGAAAATCAACTAATACCATATTTGCGCCCGCCATGACGCCTTGGGCAGTGGCGTGGCAGAGTTCGAGTACGCCATCGGGCGCCACATCTCGACTGCCCACCGAGTGTGACGGATCTATACAAACCGGCATTCTGGTGAGGCGTTTCACCGTGGGAACTTGGGCGAAATCGACCATATTGCGGTGGGGGGCGCCGAACTCGCTTTTCATGCCGCGCAGGCAAAAAATGACTTGGCTATTTCCTTCGCTGGCGAGGTATTCCGCCGCGTTTAATGATTCACTTAGACTAATGCCAAAGCCGCGCTTGAGCAGGGCAGGGTATTCACTTTGTTTGCCAATGGCTTTAAGCAACTCGAAATTTTGGGTGTTTCGGGTGCCAATTTGCATAATCACGCCGCAGGGATTGCCCGCATCCTGCAAGGCCTGATCAATCTCCGCCATATGACTTTCGTGAGTGACTTCCATGGCGATCACTTTGATGCCGTATTTTCCTGCTAAATCGAACACCCAGGGCAGGCAATTTTTACCGTGTCCTTGGAAGGCATAGGGATTGGTGCGAGGTTTGTAGGCGCCCATCCGTGTGCAGTCCAGGCCGTTTGCCTTTAGCGCAATCATCATCTCTTCAACATGCTTGGGATTGTCTACAGCGCAGAGTCCCGCAAAAATATGAAGGGAGTCTTGGTCAAAATTAAGGCCTTTATATTGGAAGCCGGTTTTGCGTTGCAAATCTTTGTGACGGCCTAGAATACGGTACTCTTCAGAGATTCTAATGACTTTTTCGACCGCGGGGAGGGTTTCAATCTCTTCGCTACTGAGTGCAAGCGTATTGCCGATTAGATAGATTTCATGGAGTTGCTGCTCCTGACCGCTAACTTGATGATGTTTTATGGTCACACCAGACAATTGCTGGAGATGGGCGAGGGTTTTAATGTAGGCGGGGTCAGTATCTTTAGTATTAGGGTGGAGAATCAAAAGCATGTCACCGTCCTCTCAAAAATTGATGCTGTTCGGGCGCGCAGTTGCAGCTTAATAATTGTGATGGGCACTGCGCAATACCTTAGTACCTAGTGATAGTATAGGCGCAGATTGCTAACTTGGAATTTCGTAATTACTACTATGGCCGTTCCGCTATTTTTACGCATTGGTCTTCGCTATTTTCATCGCGCCTCCGGCAGTGATCGATTTTTATCGTTGGTGTCGTGGTTTTCTCTATTGGGGATGTTGATCGGTACGGTGTCATTGATTGTGGTGATGTCGGTCATGAATGGTTTTGAGCGCGAGTTACAGCAGCGCGTGCTGTCTGTGGTTCCCCACGGCTATATCGAAGGTCCCCAGCAACGTCTCACAGGCTGGCGTCAGTATATTCAGGAGATTAGCGCTAGCGAGGGCGTGAGTGGCGTCGCTCCTTATGTCGGCGGCAAAGCGATGCTGTCGGAGTCGAATCGACTGCGCGGTGTTGCCTTATATGGCATAGAGCCTAGCCAAGAGCGGGCAGTATCGGCGGTCGCCGAGCATATGGTGGTGGGGCAGTACCTCGCCGATGCTAGCGGCGAGTACAACATTATCCTTGGCGATATTTTGGCTCGCCAGCTCGGGGTGACGGTCGGTGATGATCTGACGGTTATTTTGCCCAAGGTGACGGTGACCCCGTTTGGTTTATTTCCCCGCGAAAAGCAGTTTCGGGTAAGCGGCGTCTTCAGCGTCGGCGCGCAGCTGGACGCAAGCAGTGCTTTTATTCACATTGCAGATGCACAGCGACTGTATCAATTGGGGGATGACGTCGAAGGCTTGCGAATTCAGCTGGCTGATATGTTTGCCGCGCCGACCATATTACCTAAGCTCGCTGCAAAACTACCTGAGGGCAGTGTGGCGGTGAGCTGGGGCGATAGTCAGGGCAGTCTTTTTCATGCGGTAAAGATGGAAAAGCAAATGGTGCGTTTACTGTTGTTATTCATAGTCCTGATAGCCGCGTTTAATATTGTTTCTATTCTGAGCATGGCGGTGTCTGGCAAGCGCGGTTCAATCGCGGTGCTTCGTACCATGGGTGCGACACCGGCGACGATCATGGCAACATTTGTGGTCTATGGTATGGCGACGGGTATTATTGGTTTGTGCTTGGGCTTGATTATTGGGGTGCCTTTGGCGATGAGCGTCGGTGATGTCGTGGCGTGGCTGGAAGGACTCAGTGGCATGCAAATTTTTAATCCAGATGTTTATTTTATTACGCATTTACCCTCGTATTTGCAGTGGTCCGATGTGGCTGTTGTGAGCGGTTTTGCCTTGTTATTAAGTCTTTTGGCAACCTTGTATCCGGCGTGGCAGGCTTCCCGCGTGCAACCGGCCGAGGCTTTGCGATATGAATAAAGAGAGTGGTTTTATGTCTAATGCTGATGCGGCAGCTGAGCTGTCTGCCAGTGATGCTATTCCGGAAAACTCGGTGCTGGCGTGCCGGAATTTGCGTAAGTTTTATACCCAAGGTTCAGAGACCCTCACCATTTTACACGATGTTAATTTGGATATTGGCAGTGGTGAGCGTATTTCGATTGTTGGCCCATCCGGTGCGGGGAAAACGACCCTGTTACATATGCTGGGTGGTTTGGACGTGCCGTCTCAGGGCCAGGTGCTTGTACGCGGTCGCGATATTGCGGCGATGAACGATCGCGATCGCAGTCGCCTGCGCAATCGTGAATTAGGATTTGTCTACCAATTTCACCATTTGCTCAATGAGTTTTCCGCCCTTGAAAATACGGCGATGCCACTGCTGATTGCAGGAGAGAAAAAACTTAAAGCTTTTGAGCGCGCCGCGGCTTTATTAGATCGTGTGGGCTTGGGCCACCGTTTGAAACACCGCCCAGCGCAACTTTCCGGTGGCGAGCGTCAGCGCGTGGCGATAGCGCGCGCACTGGTTAACGAGCCAGCCTGTGTGTTGCTCGATGAACCAACCGGCAATTTAGATGGCGACAACGCCGAAGCGGTTCAGGCACTGTTACTGGAATTAAATAGAGAACTGGCGATTAGCTTGGTCATCGTGACCCACGACTTAAGCTTAGCGGGACGTATGGACAGAGTGCTGAATTTACACGACGGCAATCTGCACGAGGCGACTGCCTAATGCGTTCTTTGGCGACATATATTGGCTTTCGCTACAGTGCTGATCGCTCGGGAAATCAGCTAGTTTCGTTTTTATCTCGTCTATCGATGTTTGGCTTAATTCTCGGTGTGGCTTTGCTGGTCGTGGTGCTGTCGGTCATGAATGGATTTGACCGCGAGATGCGCAATCGTATTTTGGCGCTTGTTCCACATATTACCTTGCAGCCATGGTCTAGCGAAGAAATGGATTGGCAGCAATTACAGCAGGATGTCGAGCGCCATCCTGAGGTAGTGGCGACTGCACCTTTTGTGCAGGGCAATGCCATGCTAATTAAGGGCGGAGAGGTTGAGCCTAGTCTGTTTTTTGGGATTGACCCAAGTGCAGAAAAAGCGGTTTCCCGTATTCACGAATACGTCGATCTGGATATTTTAAGAGCGGATTCAAAAGACCTGATTCTCGGTAAAGCCCTCGCTGAGCGCCTTGGTCTTAGTGCCGGCGACCGCGCCACATTAGGCGTACCGCAAACCGATGGTCGCCAGAATGTACGTTTTGTGCAGATGAATGTGGCGGCATTAGTGGCAACGGGTACGGAGTTAGATCAACAGCTTATGTTGATGCATATTGATGTCGCGCGTTCCTTATTTGCCAAGGCGCCGCCAATATCACTTAGGGTGTCGGTAGACGACGTATTTGCTTCGCCGCAAATCGCCTGGGAGTTGGCATCCGTGCACGGTCGAGACTATATGATGCGAGACTGGAGCCAGCAATTTGGCAATATGTATCACGCGATACAAATGTCTCGCAAGCTAGTCGTCATTATGTTGTTGGCAGTGGTTGCAGTGGCGGTGTTCAACGTGGTTTCCACTCTTGTTATGGTCGTCAATGACAAGCGAGCAGATATCGGTATATTGCGAAGCCAGGGTGCCAGCCAAGGCGATATATTACGGATATTCTTAACCTATGGTGCCGTTATCGGTGCAGTGGGCGCCTCCGCCGGCGGTATTGTCGGGGTGTTGATGGCGTTGGGGGTGAGCGATTTAGTCGCTGCAATAGAAAATTTGTTTGGCCTGAAATTATTACAGAGCGACGTATACCCCATAAACTATTTGCCGTCTGACGTGCGAATACCCGATGTTGTTATGGTCTGCGCGACGGCATATGTGATGAGTTTATTGGCAACAATTTATCCCGCGTGGCGGGCGTCGAGAATGGCACCGGCCGAGGCCTTGCGAAGTAGTTAAACGATTGCTTTACTGCTTTTTGAGACGGGATTCTTGGCGTTTTCGCCAGCGCCTTACAACGTTTACGCGCCAAAGAATGTGAATGCTGGCGGCGCCTAGCAAGCCGGCAAGTAGTCCGGTGAGAAAGCAGCCCAATACTAATGGGCGCCACAGGTAGGTAAACTCTTCGGCCAACCACGCCCACGACAATTCAAAATGGAATGTATTGGGTGGAATCCCCATGGCAACTGCACCTAATTTGTAGGTGAAGTAAAATATGGCCGGCATCGTAATTGGATTGGTAATCCAAACCAGCATGACAGAAATGGGTAGATTTGCGCGAAAGACAATGGCCGCTAAAGCCGCGAGTAGCATTTGGGTTGGAATTGGCACAAAAGCGATAAACAGGCCAAGAAAAAACGCCACGGTGACCGAGCGTCTATTGAGGTGCCAGAGATTGGGGTCGTGCAGCAGACTGCCAAAAACACGAACCGAGCGGTGCTCGCGCATTTTTTCGGGCGTAGGAAGCCAGCGTTTAAAAAGTTTACGAGCCATCCGCTCAATTCTAATCTACGATTGTGACAGATAAAAACTACCGAGCCGCAGACCGGTAATATAGGGGCGGCGCCATTATGCACGGTTCTACCGGGGTACTCCAGTATGTTGTCATGGATGACAGCAGCGATAGTCGGCTTTATAGCAATTGCCTTTGCGCCTGAGCTACCCAGCTACGCTGTGATTGCGACCACCGTATCGCTTATTGTAGGTCTTCATTTACGGCTGCGATCAGGTGTTAGTTTAGCGCTGCTGGCATTCACTTTAGCGGTGGCTTATGCCAGTGGCTATGGTCATTGGCGAATCGCTCAAATACCTGCCAGTGGCGAGGTTGGCGCGGTCATTCAAGTTGATTCAATGCCTGAGCGCCGTCTTGGATTTGCTCCCTATTACCGGTTTGATGCGCGTTTAGTTACCCTGACTTGCAGTGATCTGGAGGTACATAAAAAATGTGTCGCAACCGGGTCGTTTGCCAAGCCTTTAGTACAGTTAAATTGGTATGCAGAGTCACCACCGCAGCTTGGCGATCTAATCAAAGCCAATGTGCTGTTACGGCAAGCCCACGGCTATCAATCGCCCGGGGCCTTTGATTATGGGCGGTGGATGTTTGCCAATGGCTATTCGGCAACGGGCTATATTCGCAACCCTGAATCGGTGGAGTTCATAGCGAAGCGAGGGGAGTACAGCTATAGCACGTTGCGGCAGCGGCTCCTCGTCGCAGTGGCTGCATATATAGATAAGTATCGGCATGGCAATATTATGAAAGCCCTGTTATTTGCCGACCGCAGCGATATTGATCGTGAGCAGTGGCAGATATTCTCCCGCACCGGCACTAGCCACCTTATGGCTATTTCCGGAATGCATATTGGGCTCGTGTTGGCGTGGGGGTTTTTCATAGGTCGCGGGCTGGGCGTTTTTCTGCCGCGCAGCAACTCACTCATATTCGGCGCGGGTATTGCCCTGTGCTTTGCGGCAAGCTACGCCGCCTTAGCGGGGTTTTCGGTACCCACGCAGCGCGCCTTGATTATGTCTGTGGTTGCCCTGTTGGCGCTGTGTTGGCGACGCAATATGTCGCTATGGCAGGGCTATTTGACTGCCATGCTACTGGTGCTAATTCTCGATCCGCTCGCCCCGCATCGCGCTGGCTTTGGTTTGTCGTTTGCTGCGGTGGGGGTGTTATTGTTTGCCTTTCAGGGGCGACGTCATCGCAAGCATCACCTTGTATTGAGTCTTGTGCGCTCGCAGTGGGTGGTTTTACTCGGCTTAATTCCATTGGTGATGATGTGGGGTTACGGCGTAAATCCGGTTAGCTTCCCTGTCAATCTTTTCGCCATTCCTCTGCTTACTCTATTGATTATGCCGCTGCTATTTTTAGGGCTAATTTCATTAAGTGTGTCGCCGTCACTTGCGGATAAGAGTTGGCAGCTTGCAGATTATTTACTCGATGTTTTATTGCGCGGCCTCGCCTGGGCAGCGGAGCTTATTCCGCAGGTGAACATTGCGATTACGCCCTTAAGTGGAGTGCTTTTAGCCATCGCGATTCTCGTGCTATTGCTTCCGCGAGGTATGCCGGCGCGATGGCTTGCCATACTCCCTTTGTTTATGAGTTTTTTAACGCCGGCGCCGCGCCCCGCAATTGGCTCGGCATGGGTCACGGTATTAGATGTGGGGCAGGGCTTGTCGGTGCTTGTGCAGACGGCATCTAAAACGATGTTGTATGACGTGGGGCCTGATTTCAGCAGTGGCTTTAATACTGCAGATGCGGTGGTATTGCCGGCTCTGTACCGTTTTGGCGTAGACGAGGTAGATCTATTGGTATTGAGTCATGCAGATAATGACCATGCCGGTGCGGCCCCGGCGTTACTCGATAAAATGGACGTAAAAGACATATATCTAGGCGAGCCGATTGACGGCCTTACCCAGGCAGTGTTGCGCTGTGGGGCGTGGCAGGATTGGCAGTGGGATGGTGTGAATTTTGAATTTGTTAAGCACAGTGGTGGCAAAACACGAACTGGCAATAATGCCTCCTGTGTACTTCGTATCGATGCGGATGGAGCGTCGATGCTGCTTACCGGCGATATCGAGAAAGAACTTGAGATTGAATTGCTTAGCAGTGGACAGACGCTATCGGCGAATTTACTTATCGCTCCTCACCACGGTAGCAATACCTCCTCTAGCAGTGAATTTATCCGCTCAGTAGTGCCAGCCGAGGTGGTGTTTTCCGCGGGGCGTAATAATCACTACGGACATCCAACCGCGGCGGTTACACAACGTTATCAGCGATTCGGCGCGCGCTGCTGGTCTACTGCCTATCACGGCAGTATGCGATTCAAATTGGCAAACAGTGCTGCGACCATTGACCAGATTTGGGGTGGCAGTCGCTATTATTGGCAAACGGCGCCGAATTCAACTGCTTCAATGGCGGAAATGTGCAGCAATTTGCAATCCGAGCGCTGATTCACTTCTTACGATGGCCTTCACTACGTATAATGCCTCGACATAAAAATTGAAGGGATTGAATGTGCTGGAATTGGTGAAAGCCGGCGGCTGGCTAATGCTGCCCATTATCGTGTCCTCCATTATTGCGATGGCAATCTGTGTAGATCGCTTTCTTAAATTGAATCCAGACAAAGTAGCACCCCGTACCTTGCTAAATCAGGTGTGGGCTTGGCTGCAGAATAAGCAGCTGGATGCCGATAAATTGCGAGAGTTGCGGCGCGGTTCCCCATTGGCGCGGATTTTGGCGTCGGGGCTGGCGAATGCCAAGCACGGCCGCGAAATCATGAAGGAAAGTATCGAAGACACCGCGTCGCATATTATTCATGACCTGGAGCGCTATTTGAATGCGCTAGGCACCATCGCCGCTGTTGCGCCACTGCTAGGCTTGTTAGGCACAGTATTGGGGATGATTCGGGTGTTTACCGAAATCATGGTTCAGGGTACCGGCAATGCTGGCGTACTTGCCGGCGGTATATCTGAGGCTCTTATTACGACCGCGTCGGGCTTGTGTGTTGCCATTCCCGCCTTAGTGATGCATCGCTATTTCCTGCGTCGCATAGATGAGATTGTGGTCACCATGGAGCAAGATGCCATTAAGCTGATCAATGCCATGCATGGTGAAGTGCAAATAAAAGATAGCTCGGCAGGAAAGTCGTCGTGAAATTTAAACGTCAGCGTACGGATGATGGCGGCGTAAATTTAACGCCGCTGATTGACGTCGTATTCCTGTTGTTAATATTTTTTATGGTGTCGACGACGTTTACTAAAGAAAGCCGTCTCAACCTCGAGCTGCCAAGTGCCAAGGGTGAGCCAGCGATTCAAGAGGACATAGTCTTGGAGGTCGTGGTCGATGCGACTGGGCAATACCGCGTCAATGCGCGCAGCTTGGCAGTGCATACGGTAGAGGCATTGATGGCGGCAATGCGCGATGCCGCAGCGGATAATAGCGATATTCCCGTCATCATTACGGCAGATGCTAAAAGCCCACACCAGTCAGTGATTACAGCAATGGATGCGGCCGGTAGACTCGGCTTTGCTAAACTTAGTCTCAGTACCCAAGATCCAGAAACAAATTCTGTTGATCAGTAATCGTTAGTATCAGGAAACGCCTAGCACTATGAGCAAAGATCAATCAGATCTCGTCATTTACAGCCGCCTAATAAAATATATATTGCCAATGTGGGCGATGTTTTTATTGAGTGTATTGGGCTTCTCGCTTTTCTCCGGCGTGCAGGTATTACTCGCTGATATGATGCAGCTTATTGTCGATTATATCGGCGGTAATATGACACCTGGCGAAGGTGGTTTATCTGCCAAATTTATGTGGATGCTAGGCGGTGAAGATTTTGTGCTTACCGATGCGCGACTCTGGATCGTGATGATGATGGTCGTGCTCGGGGTTGTTCGCGGACTAGGCTATTTTGCCGGGAACTACTTTATCTCAATTGTTTCGCACAGTTTAGTCCACAATTTGCGCTGTGAGCTTTTTCAAAAAATGCTTTATATGCCGAGTTCCTATTACGACCATAACTCCACCGGCATGATGATTTCTAAAATCACCTTTAACGTCGAGCAGGTCACCGGCGCCGCCGTGAATGCGACCAAGGTGGTGTTGCGCGAAGGGACCTTTGCCATCGGTCTTATCATGTTTTTGCTGTACAGCAATTGGAAGCTCACCATGGTGTTTTTCCTTGCCATGCCAATCATTGCGGTGATTGTTTACTGGGTGGGAAAACGTTTTCGCAAGATCAGTAAAAGTATTCAAAACGCGATGGGTGACGTCAACCAAGTAACCAATGAGTCAATTGGTGCCTACCGTGAAATACGTTTATATGATGGTGTGAAATACGAACAGCAGCGGTTCGAAGAAGCCAGCTCCCGCAACCGATCGCAAAATATTAAAATGGCGTACTACAATGCCATTAGCCCTTCGGTGATTCAGTTTCCTGTGGTACTGGCAACGGGCGTATTGGTATGGATTGCCTTGGGGCTCGGAGGCGAGATGTCGCCGGGGGCATTTGTAGCCTATTTATCTGCGGCACTTTTCTTACCAAAACCCATGCGTCAGTTGGCGGATGTCAGCAGCACCATTCAAAAAGGTTTAGCGGCGGCGCAGGATATTTTTGAATTCATCGATGCCGATCAAGAAAAAGATACCGGCACGTATGTGACCGATACCACAAATGGCAATATTGAAATTAAAGATTTGAGTTTTGCTTACGCGGAGGGCAGCGATAAAGTGCTGCGCAATGTGAGTCTTAATGTGGGAGCTGGACAATCTTTGGCGCTGGTTGGTTTGTCCGGTTCGGGTAAATCGACTTTGGTTAGCCTTATTTCACGGTTCTACGACCACAGCGAAGGCGAGATTTTATTAGATGGCGTGGACGTTCGCGAATACACCTTGGAAAATTTGCGCGATAAAATGGCCCTGGTTACCCAGCAGGTCACACTGTTTAACGACACCATATTTAATAATATTGCCTACGGAAAAATGGCGGGAGCGTCGCGGGAAAAAGTGCGCGCCGCCGCTGAAGCAGCACATGCGATAGAGTTCATTGACCAGTTGCCCAATGGTTTAGATACCATGATAGGCGAAGACGGCGTGATGTTGTCTGGCGGTCAACGCCAGCGTTTGGCGATTGCCAGAGCCTTTCTGAAAGATGCGCCGATATTGATTTTAGATGAGGCAACCTCGGCGCTGGATAATCGCGCAGAAAATCATATTCAGCAGGCCATGGAAGAGGTTATGAAAGGCCGCACAACCATAGTGATTGCCCATCGCCTTTCGACAATTGAAAGTGCCGATAAAATTGTTGTGATGGAAGCGGGACAAGTTATGGAGCAGGGCAGTCACGCAGAGTTAATCGCCCTCAATAAACGCTATGCCCAGCTGTACAATAAGAATTTTGAGGAACAGTAATGTCCTTAGGGTCTGTTGACGTTTCATTATCGCCTCTGTTGTGCCTGAGAGTGCGCCAATTTAGGCGCGACGAGTGTGGTTTGGTTACTCCAAATGAGCGAGGAGCAACGACAAGTGGCGCACTCTCAGGCACAACCCGAAGGGCCGGGCGGCGCTCCGCTGGGGCTATTTTTCCGCCCGGCGTCGTTATACCCAAAGCACTCGTTGCGCTCGCAGGGCAGGCTCTCAGTCATTTATTTGGAATAAGCAAACCGCACTCCTTCTGCCTCGCCAGACGAAAAAATGGCCTCCAGCAGTGGTAATGATGAAGCGTCAGCAGACCCTAGAACAGCGGATTAACGCTGCTTGGTATGGGCGCCCAGGTTGGCTGTTACTGCTATTACCCCTGACGTTTTTGTTTCGCTTTATTGCGGCACTGCGTCGCAAACTGATTACGCCACAATCCTGCGGCGCGCCGGTGATAGTGGTCGGGAATATCAGCGTCGGCGGCAGTGGTAAAACACCGGTGGTGTTGGCCTTGGCGAATTTTTGCCGAGATCGTGCTTATCGCGTTGGTATTGTTAGTCGTGGCTACGGCGGTCGCGCGCCGCATTACCCTTTTAAATTAGAGTCAAATACCGAGCCCGGTATTGCCGGCGACGAGCCGTGTTTGATTGCGCGCCGCAGTGGTTTGCCGGTGGTGGTAGCGCCTGATCGGGTCGCGGCGGCAAAATTATTAGTTGAGCAGCACAACTGTAATTTGATTATTAGCGACGACGGCTTGCAGCATTATCGATTGGCGCGAGATATTGAAGTGCTACTGGTAGATGGCCAACGTGGTTTTGGTAATGGACACTGTCTCCCCGTTGGCCCGTTGCGCGAGCCAATACGTAGAGTGAGCAGCGTTGATCTGACGGTAATAAATGGCGGCAGTTCGTCGCTCTCCGGCCACACTATGTTGTTGGCGGGTGATACCGCGGTTAAATTAAGTAGCGGTGAAAACAGCGGTGAATCTCGCTGCTTGACCGATTGGCCACAGACCTCGCGCCGAGTTCACGCGGTGGCAGGTATTGGCAACCCCTCGCGTTTTTTTGACGCCCTGCGCAGCAAGGGCTTTGATGTTATCGAACACCCCTTTGCGGACCACCATATTTATAGCGAGTCGGACCTGCAATTCGCCGATGACTTTGCTGTGATCATGACTGAGAAAGACGCGGTAAAATGCTCGCGGTTTACGCTGGAAAATACCTGGATGCTGCCGGTAGATGCGGATATTGACGACGCATTTTACGTGGCGTTTTCTAGCTTGCTTGAGCGGCTGCCTCGCTCATAATGAAAGCCAATGCTCTATAATTCTGCCTGTAATACCTTGTACCCTTAATAATTAGCACCCTGATTCCTTCGGAGTTTGTATGTCCTACACCGTAATTATTCCTGCTCGCTTTGCATCTAGCCGCTTACCTGGCAAGCCCTTAATGGATATTGCCGGTAAACCGATGATTCAACACGTTTGGGAGCGAGCGAGAGAGAGCGACGCTGCACGGGTAGTGGTAGCCACGGAAGATCAGCGCGTGTTTGATGCCTGCCAGGGTTTTGGTGCGGACGTGGTCATGACCTTGGCGAGCCATGAATCTGGCACCGATAGACTGCAGGAAGTGGTGGCCAAGCTTGGCCTTGCAGACGATGAAATTGTCGTCAATGTGCAGGGCGATGAGCCGTTAATTCCCTGCGAGGCTATTGCGCAAGTGGCGAATAACCTCGCGCTAAATGCACAGGCGGGTATCGCCACGCTCGCCGAAGCCATTCACGATAAAGCCACAGTATTTAATCCCAATGCGGTGAAAGCAGTTAGCGATTTAGCCGGATTCGCGCTGTATTTTAGTCGTGCACCCATGCCCTGGTGTCGCGATGAGTGGGCCAGTGCCGGTTCATCTCAAGAGGGCGAGCTGCCAGCGGGTGCGCCGTTCCTGCGCCACATTGGCATTTACGCCTATCGGGTAGGCTTTCTGCATCAATTCGTGACCTGGCCAATGGGAGTTTTGGAGCGAGTTGAAAAGCTGGAGCAATTGCGGGCTATGGAAAACGGCGTACGCATTCATATCGAACTCGCCTGCGTAGATATTCCCGGCGGCGTCGATACCGAGGCGGATTTAAATGCGGTGCGTGCATTTTTAATGGGTAAGGGCGCATGACAGTAAAGGTTTTATTTGTATGCCTTGGCAATATATGTCGCTCGCCAACCGCCCATGGTGTTTTTCAAAAGTTAGTGGCAGACGCGGGCCTGCAAGAGCAAATACAAATAGATTCCGCGGGCACCGGCGACTGGCATATTGGTCGCGGACCGGATGAGCGCACCCAGCGCGCAGCGCAGTCACGGGGCTATGATTTATCGAGTTTGCGAGCGCGGCAGGTCACTAGTGCGGACTTTGGCGATTTTGACTACGTTTTGGCTATGGATAAAAGTAATTTAAAAGATCTGCGCGCAATGGCGGGGGATAAAACCAACTGTCATGTATCGCTGTTTCTCGATTTTGCGGAATCCTCTTGGCAGCGGGAAGTGCCTGACCCGTATTACGGCGAGCAAGATGGTTTTGAAACCGTGTTAGAACTGGTTGAAGATGGCGCGCGAGGCTTGCTTGCGACAATCCGCGCCACCGGAGAGTTTAGTCAGTGAATATAATGCAGAACGTCGACCTCGCTGGTTTTAATACCTTGGCGGTGCCGGCGAGAGCAGCTTACTTTGTTGAAGTCACAACGCTTGATGAGCTGCAGGAGGCCTTGGCGTTTTCCCGTCAGCGCAATCAGGCACCGGTGGTGTTGGGTGGGGGTAGCAATGTCGTGTTGACCGGCGACATTGATGGCTTGGTTATTCGTCTGGCATTGCGCGGTGTCGAGTGCAGTGAGCATGGTGATGAACGGCTAGTGACGGCCGCGGCGGGCGAAAACTGGCATGAATTGGTTTGCTATTGTATTGCGCAGGGCTGCTACGGCCTAGAAAATCTGATTGCCATTCCGGGTTCTGTCGGCGCCGCGCCAATCCAGAACATCGGCGCCTACGGCGTTGAGTTGTCCAAGGTGCTTGAGTCGGTCACGGGCTGGGATTGCGAACAATCGCAGCTGCGCACCTTGAGCGCCGAGCAATGCCAGCTCAGTTACCGCGACAGTATTTTTAAACACGAGCTTAAAGATCGTTTTATTATCACGTCGGTGTGTCTGCGCTTGAGCGCAATAGCGCATCCAGAGGTGTCTTACCCCGCGCTTCGCGCTGAGTTAAGCGATCCTGAGCAAGCGTCTCCTCAGCAAATTGCTGAACACGTGGCCGTGATCCGCGCTGCAAAGTTGCCGGATTATCGACGCGAGCCCAATGCGGGAAGTTTTTTTAAAAACCCGCTTATCTCTGCAGAAAAAGCGACTGAGCTGCTTGGACAGTACCCAAGTTTGGCGCACTGGCCCATGCCTAACGGACAGGTCAAGCTTGCTGCCGCATGGTTGGTAGATCAGTCAGGATGGAAGGGGCGGCGCGAGGGCGGCGTGGGTATTCACCCTAAACAGGCGATTGTTGTCGTCAATTACGACGCCTGCAGTGGCCGCGATATCCTCGCGTTTGCCGCCCAGATTCAAGCCGATGTGTTGCGTAAATACGGTGTGACACTGGACATTGAACCTCGGGTTTATTGAGGGGCAGCGGGAATGTTCACAGGCCTACAACATATTCCTTTAGTGGGCGGTGGTTTGGATTATTACGCCAACTACCTGTCTGACCCGCAGGGGCTTTTTCTTGAGTTGTGCGAACAGATTCCGTGGCAGCAGCCCCTCGTAAAAGTCTATGGACGAGAACACCTGACCCCGCGATTAGTGTATTTCGTGGGAGACCCCGAACTACGCTATCAATACAGCGGCCTGAGTCATGCGACGTCGCCGTGGCCGGCATCATTGAAAATATTGCGCGATCAGTTGCGCGTTGATACCGGTTTTGAATTCAATTGCGCTCTGCTTAATTACTATCGCGATGGCAACGACAGTATGGGTTATCACAGCGATGACGAAGTTGAGCTGGGAGAATCGCCGTGTATCGCGTCAATAAGCCTCGGTGCAGAGCGCGACTTTTGTTTAAAGCCCAAGGTCGGGCAGAGCAAAGTACAAAAGCTTTGCTTGGCCGACGGCTCTCTTTTGCTTATGTTGCCGCCAACCCAGCAACATTGGCAGCACGCGTTGCCGGTGCGCAAGGGCGTTCGCGACGGCCGCATTAATTTAACGTTTCGAAAGCTTTTAAAATAAGCCACGGCAGGCTGGTTCGGCCTAGTTCAGAATGGTATCGTTTGCTCATTCTATGTGGGGAAGTACATGATCACAGTGTTAGTCGCCGATGACCACGCCATGGTGCGCACCGGAATAGTCCGTATGTTAGATGATGCCGAGGGTATTTCGGTTATCGCACAGGCGGCCAGTGGAGAAGAAGTGATCAGTAGCTGCCGCGCCCTGAATCCCGATATTGTGTTAATGGATGTGCGCATGCCAGGCATTGGTGGTTTGGAAGCAACGCGCAAATTAAAACTTATTTGCCCTGACACCCGGGTCATTGCGCTCAGTGCCTATGATCAAGAACCCATGCCCAGCTTGCTCCTCAAGGCGGGCGCGTCTGCGTATGTGACCAAGGGTGCCTCTGAAGAGGAGATGGTCTTGGCGGTGCGGCACGTTGCCAGGGGGCAGCGTTATTTGAGCCCCGGCGTTGCCCAGACTATGGCATTTAAGCAGTTGAACGGTGACGACGCCTCGCCCTTTGAATCTTTATCTGAGCGAGAAATGCAGATTAGTCTAATGATTGCCAGCTGTCATAAGGTTCAAGACATCGCTGATAATTTGCATATCTCCGCTAAAACCGTAAATAGCTACCGTTACCGAGTGTTCGAGAAACTCGATATTAGCGGTGATGTTGAGTTGACCTTATTGGCCATGCGCCACGGTCTAATCGACTCACCAGACGCGTAGTGGGCAGTTTGCAATTATTATGAGTAGTGAAAGTAAGACAGGCATGGGAGTGGACTCCGCCGCGCCAGTCGTCGCCGAGTTTGATTCCAAAACCTTCTTGAAAAACGTCACCGTTAAAGCCGGTGTTTACGTCATGCTTAATGCAGCGGCGGACGTGCTTTATGTGGGCAAAGCCAAAAATCTGCGCAATCGCCTGAGTAGTTATTTTCGGGCCAGCGGCCTCACCTCTAAAACTGTGGCCTTGGTGTCGCGAATTCATGAGATTGAGGTGACGGTCACCGCCAGTGAGCGCGAGGCCTTGCTGCTTGAGCAAAACCTCATCAAGCAGTACAAACCGCCATACAATATTCTGCTGCGGGACGATAAGTCCTACCCCTATATTTATTTGAGTACCGACCACAAACACCCGCGTTTAAGTATTCATCGTGGCAGCAAGAAAGGTAAGGGCATGTATTTTGGTCCCTATCCTAGTGCCTCAGCGGTGCGTGAAAGCCTAAGTTGGTTGCAGAAAGTATTTCGCGTTCGGCAGTGCGAAGACAGTTATTATCGCGGCCGGAGTAGGCCCTGTCTGCAGTATCAAATCGGCCGATGCTCAGCCCCCTGTGTTAACGCCGTAAGCGACGAAGAATACGCCATCGATGTCAATCACACGCAAATGTTTTTGCAGGGCAAGAGTAGTGAGGTTAGTCGAGCCTTAGCAGATGACATGGAGCGCCATGCCAGTGCTTTAGAGTTTGAGAAAGCGGCCGATCTGCGGGACCGGATTGCCTACTTGCAACAGGTTCAAGCGACCCAGTGTATCGAAGGCGAAACCGGCGATATCGATATTGTTGCCGGTGTGATGGATGCGGGAACGGTGTGTATACAATTGCTTTGCGTTCGCGCTGGGCGGGTATTGGGTAGCCGCAGCTATTTTCCAAAAAGCCAGTTGGAAGAACCCTTGGTGTCGCAGCTAGAGGCCTTTGTCGCACAACATTATTTAATTGGTACCGGCGGCGCCGATATGCCGCGCGAGATAATTACCAATATTGCCCTCGATGATGCAGCGCTGTTGGCGGGTGGCCTAAGCGAGCAGGCGGGGCGGCAGGTCAGTATCAGCCATAGTGTACGCAGCCATCGCGCCAAGTGGTTGGGTTTAGCCTTGACCGCCGCAGAGCAAAATCTGGTTAATCGCCTCGCCTCGTCGGCGAGCACCTTGAAGCGCTTTAAAGCGCTGCAGGCGGTGTTGGAGTTAGATGATAAGCCCGAGCGCATGGAATGTTTCGATATCAGTCACAGCAGCGGTGAGGCGACGGTGGCGTCCTGTGTCGTGTTTGACGGCAACGGTCCGCTTAAATCGGACTACCGCAAAATGAACATTGACGGTATTGCCGCCGGAGACGATTACGCGGCAATGCATCAGGCTTTAAGCCGGCGCTATAGACGGATAAAAGCCGGCGAGATTGTAAGGCCAGATATTTTATTTATTGACGGTGGTAAGGGGCAGCTAACGCAGGCAAAACAGGTCATGGCCGAGCTGGGCATAGATGACCTGTTTATGGTTGGCGTCGCTAAGGGTTCAGATCGTCGCGCAGGGCTGGAAGTCCTTATCCGTGGTGACAATGGCCGCGAGATTAATTTGCCAGATAACAGCCCGGCACTGCACCTCATACAACATATTCGCGACGAGTCGCACCGCTTTGCGATTACCGGGCATAAGGCACGTCGCGATAAAGCCCGCAGGCAATCGACGCTAGAATCCATTCCCGGTGTTGGCGCAAAGCGGCGTCGCGACTTGCTGCGCCATTTTGGTGGCCTTCAGGGGGTGCGGCAGGCGAGCGTCGAAGATTTGCGACGGGTGTCCGGTATTAGCGAGAAAATTGCGCTGCAAATTCATGAAGGCCTGCGCAGCGCATAGAAAACGAATAGAATAGGCGCGACGACAGCTAATGAGACCAATATGAATATACCCAACTCCCTTACCTTGTTCCGGATTGTATTAATTCCGGTTCTTGTGGCGTTGTTCTATTGGCCCCAAGCACATACCTACTTTTTAACCGCAGCGGTATTTGCGGTGGCGGCGGTGACTGATTGGCTAGATGGCTATTTGGCGAGAAAGCTCGGTCAAAGCACACCGCTAGGCGCCTTTCTTGATCCTGTGGCTGACAAGCTAATGGTCGCGGTTGCCTTGGCGTTGCTCATAGAGCGTTACGAGGCCGCTTGGTTTACCGTTCCCGCGGTTATTATTATTGGTCGGGAGATAGTTATTTCGGCGCTGCGGGAGTGGATGGCGGAACTCGGTAAGCGCACCAGTGTAGCGGTATCGTATTTGGGCAAGGTAAAAACCTCAGCGCAGATGGTGGCAATATTTGGTTGGCTTCTGGTCTCACCTGACAGTGACGGCTATTTGTATTACGCCAATATAATTACCTTGTATACAGCCGCTGTGCTCACATTGTGGTCGATGGTGATTTATCTTCATGCCGCTTGGCCAGATTTGCGCGATACGGCCGGCAATTAGAAAAAAAACACGTTAAATCAGCGACTTTCCTTGACAGAAAATTATCTCTGACTAGAATAGGCGCCTTCCTGAAGCACAGCTCAATGTTGTAAATCGGGCTTGAGGGATCAAGCAAAAAATCTAGATATAGTGCGACGCGGGAATAGCTCAGTTGGTAGAGCGCAACCTTGCCAAGGTTGAGGTCGGGAGTTCGAGCCTCCTTTCCCGCTCCAATATATTGTCGCAAAGCAACATGTTTGCATTGCAAATTAGCTCAGTGGCAGAGTGGTCTTGTTAAGACAGTAACTCCAGCGCTTGTGACGAAAAAAGAGGGCCGGTATCGACCGGCGTACACGGTAAAAAGTGTAGAAAAAACGATTTTAGGCGCGGTGGCAGAGTGGTCTTGTTGAGACAGTAACTCCAGCGCTTGCGGCGAAAAAGAGGGCCGGTATCGACCGGCGTACACGGTAAAAAGTGTAGAAAAAACGATTTTAGGCGCGGTGGCAGAGTGGTCTTGTTGAGACGGTAACTCCAGCGCTTGCGGCGAAAAAAGAGGGCCGGTATCGACCGGCGTACACGGTAAAAGTGTAGAAAAAAACGATTTTAGGCGCGGTGGCAGAGTGGTCATGCAGCGGACTGCAACTCCGTGTACGCCGGTTCGATTCCGACCCGCGCCTCCATTTACACAGTTTTCTCCCTTCTGTATTCAGCTTATCTTCTCGTACTTATCGTATTTCGGCCGTTGCGATATACATTCTAAAATCAAAGCAATTACTTCTCTGAGCTAACACCGCCTTGTTGGCATTGCCAAAAGCTGATGCTGTATGCCGCGACACTGCCCTTGAATTGGCGCACGGGGAAATCCTCTAGCAGCACGGCTCCGCCTTTAAAGCGCAGTTTCTTGCCATTTAATTTAACTCGGCGGCTGATCAGGCTTTTGGCCGTGAGTTCGTAGCCATTGACTATCGAGGCGAGCAAACTCGGTTCTAGCGTGACCTCCACTGGCGTCGGCATTAGGTTGATCAGCAACAGTGTTTTTGAATCCTCGCTTTTGCCTGAGTGCAGATAGCAGCGCAAGTGGGACGACTCGCTGCCGATGGCGAACACGGTGGTGCCCATTAGTTGCCCCCAGAGCCAACTTACCCAAAAATCGGGACGGGGCTTTAGAGTGAGTCGAGCGATCATGCCGTAGTCGCCGCCTATTAGTGACTGACGGACCATAAGCTTTTGTCCTAGCCTCGCTCCCATACCCAATTGATCAGCCCACCAGAAGCTAGATACCCACCGGTCAGATAGATCAGGTTGGCCGCCGCACTGGGCCGACCCCGTCTCGCCGGTCCAGAGAGCGGCTTGCGGTTGATGAAAATCGCGGAGAGTGCGCAGGCGATTACTGTACTTGCGGTAATACTCAAAAGACTTGGGATCTAGAAGGTGTTCGATGCGTGCTTTGCGGGTGCGAACAGGACTGCGATCACTTTGAAAGGGATAGTAGTGCCAATCCACAATGTCGAGCTTTACGCGTAATTCAGACAGAAACTTTGGCGTGATATTGCTGATGGGGCGAATGGTTTCGCCTAGCTTTGGCCAAAACGCACTACCGGGTCCAGATATCAGCGCGGTGGGGAATTTTTCCCGCACGACCTGGTAAAACTTTTCATAGTCGCGGGCGAGATGTATGGCCCGTGGCTGGGATAAGAGGCCGTGAAAAGCCCAATAAGCATTGAGCTCATTGCCCAGTTCGAAAACCTCAATGGAGTATTGTTGTTCTGCGCTGTAATCCAATAAAGCCTGTAATTCCGCGCCCTGCCAGCGGCCGTGATCCTTGCGTTTAAAGAGTCCGTATTTGCAGGTGAAGATCAGTTTTAAGTCATTGCGCTGCAAAAAACCGTGTAGGTCATCCCATTGCGTTTTTGTCAGTATCAAGGAGTCGGGTTCGTTATCCGGCTGCGTGAAGTAATGAACCTTGTCCGCTTCCGAACCCCCAATGCGGAGGTAGGCCGGCCCCAACAGTTGTACTAAGCGATCGAGCTTGGGCGAATTTAGTTTTAAAGGTGGCACCCGCAATGTGCCCAGTCCGCGCCGCACATCCAGGGCGCCTTCCCACCAAAATCCCCCAGCTAATAATGAAATGTCTATTGAAAACGAGAGATAGCGCTTTTCGGTTTCGGCGACGGGGTCAGCGCCCTGCAGGGTGATAGCGACGCTTGTATTGGCCTGCTGGCGGGACTTAAAAAATGGAAAGCGGATGTTGTGCTCCAGAAGATTTACAGCTCACGACGGTCATGGGGCGTCAAATAACGTTTCCGCGCTGCCTTCTCTCATTAGACGCGCAATTGGTTACAAGTTGATGACTGCGGTCGAGGTATTGTTCCCTGTTGTCGCGTTGCAGAGGGCGTTAGGGTCGGTTTTCGCTCCGATCCATCTTTGGTGGCTGATAACCCAGTAAATGGTAATAAAATCATTGTCTTATGTGTAGTTCTTGTCATTTTTTCAGGCTATCCATGTGCGTTGCTACGTAAAGCCACTAGGTAAATCCCTTAGTTTGTTACTGCCCATTAGTCGCTAAGCTGGCAATAGGGTTGTATACGCCTATTCGCTTACGAGGTGATATGAGCAGACTTAGGAGATATGTGATTGCGGTGGTAGATATAGCACTGATTGCTGTGGCTTTCGGTGGGCTGCTATTTTCCTGTAGTAACCAAGAATCTGATCGCCAAGCCGTTCTGCAAAAGTCCGCAATGATTCAGCGTGCCATATTTCAAGCACCCTTGGATGGATTCTTAAGTCTCGATGAGGGCTTGTGGCAGCAGCTTCTGGAAACTCCCAGCTATTATAGTGACGGTGCTAGCGGGCTTTTGGTCGATGTTCGCTATTGGGAAGAAACCGCCGACGTTTTTGTCGAAAAAATCCTTAAAGCAGGCTATACCGTAGACTATGTAAACCCGGTTAACGAGCGTGTCTTTATTTGGGTGAAAAACGCAGAACAGTTGGCCGGTTTAGCTAAAATTCGCGGTGTGAGTGCAGTTTCGGTGAGTCGCACCCCGCCTAAAAAGGACGTGGCCATAAAGGTTTTTGATGATCTTCAAAAATAAACTAGCGGTGTTTGTGTGCTCTATCGTTGTTCTCGGTACTGCGAGCCATGGAATAGCGTCGGAAAATATCAAACAATCCGCAAGGTCGGCCGGCGGAGCTGCTGCAAAATTAGATAGCCGTCTTCAGCTTCTTCTCGCCGGAGATAAGGGGGCGAGCACTTCTGACGTGATGCAAACCCGCCTAAAAAATAGCATTGCGGGCGCTGGCGTTCCCATTGAGTTATTTCTTAATAGTAGTGACGGCTTGCGTCGATTCCTGGACGAAGTGGGTATTCCCCTTCGATTTCTTTCTGAAGATGGCAGCCGTGCCACGGTACTGCTGCGCAACGAGCAGGACTTAATTCTTCTCTCAGCGCAGACGAATATTCGGGAAATACATTATTTGCTGCCACCGGTGATGCGGGTAGGGGCGGTGACCAGCCGCGCCGGCAGGGCAATGCGCGCGGATATAGCGGCAAGTTCCTTAGGCGTGACGGGCAGCGGCCAAACCATTGGTATTGTGTCAGACAGCTTTGCGCAAACCTCTGTCGTTCGCGATGGCAACACTACGCCGGCTCAATTCGCTGCGGGACAGTTGCAGGGCAGTCGCCAGCAAGACAACGGTGACTTACCTAGTACCGTGACCATATTGCGAGACGATGTTGCCGACGGCACCGATGAGGGCGCCGCGATGGCGGAGCTAATTCACGACGTGGCGCCAGGCGCACCGCTCATGTTTCACGCCGCGGGGCAAAGCCGTGCCGAAATGGCCGAGGCGATTCGGCAATTATGTGCCCCAGGTCGGGCCGACATTGTGGTCGACGATATTCTGTTTCTTAATGAGAGCGTCTACCAAGACGATGTGCCGGCGATAGCCGCATCGGAGTGTGTTAGCGCCGGTAAACCGTTCTTATCTGCAGCGGGCAATGACGGTGATCAGGCCTATCGCTATGTCTATAAAGATCTGGTGACCGCGATTGATGAGCCGGGAATCAGCGCATTCCCCACTGGAAACGATCTTCATAATTGGAGCGCTAACGGAAACGATGCATTTTTGGCGGTGACGATCCCCGCAAACGCCACTGTCTTTGTGGTTTTAAGCTGGAATCAACCCTATAGCTCGGTAAACCCAAGCGCAGGGGCGCAAATCGATTTAGACCTCTACGCTACCACTGCAGCGACGTTGATGTCCCTCAATCCCGCGTCGGCTGATTTTTATGCACGGGGTGCCAATCAGCAGGGGGTGACGGGAAGTCCGTTTGGAGACGCATCAGAAGTTGTGACATTGGAAACGGGCGCATCTGAACAGACATTTTATCTCGCCATTGAACATTTTGACGGCAGCCAGGGAGATATTCCTCAGCAGGCGGGCGTGCCATTGGAATTCAGAATATTGCTAACAGGCGCTCAAGTTAGCAGTGCTGAATATGCGTATAACGCGCCGGTTGTCTGGGGGCATTCAATGGCGGCTGGTATTGCTGGCGTGGCGGCGGTGGCGTGGTGGGAATCGCCAGAATTTAGACCAGAGGGCTACGACAGCATAGAGATTGATCCCGAAGCATTTACTTCCCGTGGTGGTCAGCAAATTCTGCAGTTTGATAGCAATGGTCAGTATTCGCCGCAGACCCGTAACTCTCCGCAATTTGCGGCGGTAGACGGCAATAACAACACGGTATTGGGCTCGCCAGTGGCGGCGCCAGAAGATGGCGAGCCAGATGATTTTCTAAATTTTTACGGCACCTCGGCAGCGGCACCAAATGCTGCCGCCGTATTTGCGCTTTTGAGGGAAGCCTATCCCAGCGCGAGCCCCGCGCAATTAATTAGCGCCGTGCAAAGCTCGGCTATCGACGTGAAAGGTCTCCGTGCGAGTGTGGGTGCTGATACAGTCACGGGCAGCGGACTTATCAATGCAGATGCCGCCGCCACAGCCTTGGCAACAGCGCTGGGTGAAGAGCCCGCAGCGCCGCCGCCAGTCGCACCGCGCTCAGGTGGCGGGGGTGGCGGAGCCTGTTTTATCGCCACTGCAGCCTATGGAAGCTACCTTGCCCCTGACGTAAAAATACTGCGAGATTTTCGAGACAAAGTTCTGCTTCCCTACAAATGGGGGCAGACTATTGTGGCCACGTATTACCGCTACTCACCGCCTATTGCCGACCACATTGCCCAGTCTGAATCCCTGCGCTTAGTAACACGAGTAGCCCTAAGCCCCTTGGTCTATGGACTAAAATACCCCTTTGTCGCCTTGTTAATGCTGGTAGCTGCTCAGCTCGTTTTGCTGCGCAGGCGTCATTTGCAGAATAGGGCTGTTACTGTGGTGCCAAGTTAAACTGCAATTAACTGCTCTAAGCCGTTGATTTTTTTGGGTAGTATAAGTAGACTGCGAACGCTTTTTTAGCACTACCGCATAAGCTGAATCGGAAAATAATTTCGTTTCTCGCCTATCACATTGGCTCACGCCAAACCCCTTAGCCCGGGTGGTGAAATCGGTAGACACAGGAGACTTAAAATCTCCCGACAGCAATGTCGTGCCGGTTCAAGTCCGGCCCCGGGCACCACTTATTACCCCAAAATTAGTACCGCTACTAAACTCCGATAGAAATCCGAATTCCCCGGGGACTTGAACCGGAAAGGTTCAGAAAATGCTCCTAGCATTTTGAACGAGGAGCGGAGCGACGAAGCCCCGAAGGGGTCAAAAACAGCCCAAAGGCTGTATTTGATTAACCCGGCCCCGGGCACCACCTATACTTCGTGGTTAATACCGCTGCCATTCCCAAATTAGAACACTGAGCTCGCCGGGGACTTTAACCGGAAAGGTTCAGCCGCAGCTTTCGAAGAGTCCCCGACGATCTAAAAAAGAGGATAGTAGACGTATAGTAGACGACGGTCTTTTAAAAGCCCGACGGCGATTAATGGCGGAATACGCTAAGTTATTGCCCGATAAATCGTAAATAAACGACTGTCCGTGTTACATCCTTAACCTCATTGATACGGCCTAAGTTCGGTGTTGAGCGCGTAGTTAACGATTCAGAAAACGGTTCGCATTACTCGTTATTTTGTTCGCTAATAGCTAGATTTTCTGAAAAATGGCTGCGAAGATGATATTGCGATAGAATCTCTTGCATAATTAATAATCGCGAACTAATTTCTGAAGATGCCTTGAGTACATCCTTGTGCATGAGTTGATACATTTGCACGAGCGTCACCACAATGAGAGGTTTAGATCTTTACTGGATCAATTTTTACCGCAGTGGCGAACCAGCCAGAAAACCCTTAATACGTCTCCTTTGGTTCATGAGAACTGGGCTTATTAGATTGAATGCTGCCCAAACAGTAATATGTTATATCAACAATTTAGCCTTTGGCTTGCAAGCTGAGATACCTGATTGTACCCGATAATACCTAATTTGTTAGGCAGGCTTAGGGGAATAATCATCTAAGGTTATTTATCTTTTTTGACTTGAAGGTAGATTAAATTGCGTCGGTATTTATGATGGTATGAATTTATTAAATTTTTACAAAACAATTAGTTAAGGTTTCTATTCAATTCCAGCCCTGGCACTAACTTATTGTTTTATCTCATTGCACTGAATCCCCAAAACTACTTACCGAGCCGTATCGTGCTTGGTTTTCGGTGTGTTGTTACTGCTTAAGCCACGGATTGGACAAGCCCTAAGGCTCCAACATCCTCAACGCAATCTCAGAAACAAAAACAGTGTACTTTTCTATTAGCGCCGGAGTGAGCTCTTCGTAGCCAGTAATAAATTTTCTTGAGTGGCGGGCGTAGAAAATATAGTCGCAGGCACCGACGATGGAGTAATAAAAAAGCGTTGGGTCTACCTCGCGGAATACGCCAGATTCGACGCCTTCGCTGAGTATTTTTTGTTCGGCTGCAAGCAGGGGTTTTACAAAGAATTCGACCATTGCCTCGGATATGGACTTTTCTTTGCTGTCCATTAGGTTGTGAATCAATCGATGTAAGTAGGGGTGCTTGGCGTAGGTATTCACTAAGCCGGTGATATGCAGGCTAACTTTTTTTGCGGCCCCCACATCCATTGCGACTAGTTTGTTTAACAAGTCCATACTAGGCGCGGCATCTCGTTCTACCAAGGCTAAAAGTAGGCCGTCTTTATTTCCGAAGTGATATTTGATTAGCGCTGAATTTAAGCCAGATGTTTCGGCTATTTCGCTGAGAGATACGTCTATTCCGCTTCGCTGGCTTAAGATATCGCTGGTAGCTTGTAGAAGTTGATCTTTGGCATTGCTGCGGCGTTTTCGTGTTGGTTGCGCAGTGCTTTGCGAATTCATAATGTATGTGGTGTCACCGGTTACGGCGCAAAGTCCTAGTAGTGGCGGGTCTGAATAATGCCGAAAGTGTAGCATAAGCCTAGTCAATCGCTTAATTAGCAATTAACAACTCGGATTAATTCGCTGATGTGCCAGAGGCCCGCCCAATATCGGTTTACTCCCAAATCGCTAGGCCGTCCAAGGCTTCTATACCGTGCTCTGAGGCCAAAATGGGATTCACTTCCAGCGATACTAAATCGGGACCCAGTGCCAGTGCGGCATTGCCGATGGCGACGATGGTTTTGGCCAGCTCGTTGCGGTCTACTACCGGCGCGCCGCGGAAGCCGTCGAGCAGTACGCCGCCGCGCAGTTCAGAAAGCATTTCCTTGGCATCCTTTTCAGTTACCGGCAGCAAGCGCAGGCTGGTGTCTTTTAGTGCCTCTACCCAAATACCACCTAGCCCGACGGTAATGGCTTGGCCCCACTGCGGGTCTTTCATTGTGCCGACAAATATTTCAAGCCCTTTGCCGCGCATCGGCGACACGATCACGCCCTCAATTTTCGCATTCGGTGCTTTGGCGGAGACAGAGGCAATGATTTGCTCATAGGCGTCGGCGGCAGCTTGGGCGCCAGCGATGTTAAGAAGTACACCGCCCACTTCCGTTTTATGTTGAATGTCTTCTGAGAGAATTTTTAACACAACCGGTGCTGCTAAGGTCGTAGCGGCAGCGGCGGCCTCGTCAGCAGAGTTAACGATATGGGCGGGAATAACCTTCGCGCCATTCTCTGCCAGAAAATCCAGTACCGCTCTTTCACTATTCGGGCGCGCATGATGGGCCGCTGTAATTGTATTGCTGATAGCGGACGTTTCTCGGTCATCCAAAATTTTATGCAGTGCGGTTAATACATGATTGAGTCCACCGCCGGAATAAATCAATTTGTACTCATCCGCCATGCTTCGCGCTTCACCGCTAACGGCGTTGAATGTATGGCTTAGCATTAATCCAGGGACGCTAATGCGCTGAAAGCCGCTGCTTACTTCTTTGATGAAACTGCGGGCGAAGCCGCGTTTGTCATCTTTTGCCGGAATGTCAAAGACGAAACCGACTGCGCCTACGGCGGGGTCTGTCGCTATTATTTCAATGGCGGTGCTGATCAAACCAGGGTCCACCATTGCACCGCCGGTAAGGTCTAGCGGGTTATTGGGGGTGGCAAAGCTTGGTAGGGCGTCGGCCAGCGCCTGCTTGGTGCTTGCACTCAGTTCGGGAATACACAAGCCGAGTTCTTCAGCTTGGTCGACCGCGATTTCGCACAGACCGCCCGACATGGCGAGTAAGGCGAGTCCTTTGGCGCCGGGTTTGATCCTGCCAAATTGGGCGATGAGATCAGTGGTAACAATAAGTTGCTCTAAAGAGTGTACGCGGACAATACCGAGCTTTTTACACAGGGCGTTGAACACCGCGTCGTCACCCACTAGCGAGCCGGTGTGGGCCTGTGCCGCTTTGGCTGCCGCTTCGCTGCTGCCTACTTTTAAGACCACGATAGTTTTGCCTGCCGCTTTAGCTGCCTCCGCCGCGCGAATAAATGCCGCGGGGTCTCGCACTGACTCTAAGAACAGGGCGATGGCCTTGGGTTCATCTTGAGCACTGAGGTATTCAATGACCTCGGCGACACTGATATCGGCTTCATTCCCCGTGGAAATCATATGGGTAAGTGCTACCCGCTGCTGGTAGGCAAACTGCTCTAGCTGGCTGGCTAGTGCGCCACTTTGGGAAACCAGCGCCACGGCGGGGGACGGTTGCGCGCGGCGCAGGGGAGTGGTCCAAACGGCTGTTTTCTGTAAAAAATTGGCGAAGCCTAAGCAGTTTGGCCCCAGCAGTCTAATGCCAACGGCGCGTGCCTTTTCTGCCATGGCCTGTTGTTTTTTCTGGCCTTCTTCGCCCGCTTCGGCAAAGCCTGCGGAGAGGATTACCGCGGCCTTCACGCCGGCGGAGTGCAGGTCGTCAAAGGTATCCAGTAGCACTGACTCTGGCACCATAAGCAGTGCGACATCGATTCTGGCACCTACGGCGACACAGCTGGTGTGGGCTTCCATGCCGTGGATGATGCCCCCTTTGGGGTTTATAAGATAAATGTCACCGTCGAAGCCGCCGCGTTTGAGGTTTTCAAAGGCCGAAACCGACCACACCGAGCGGTCTTTTGCGCCAACTAAAGCGATACTGCGAGGTTGAAGTAGGCCGTTCAAGTCACTGGTGTTTTCGGTGGGCACAGGGTTGCTCCTCATAAATTTATTGTCGATTTTAGGCGCAGCTTACCGTAAAGTTAACTAAATGATTAATTAAATTATTTTCTGAGGCTTTTTATCGCTCAGATTTTCAAGATTTTGCTAAGAATTTCGGGCACTCTGAGGCCCGCTTAGCTATGTTGGCGGTGATAGTTTAAAAACCAGGAACGCGCATAAGTTGCTGGCCTTGGTAGCGGAACGTTTTGGGCAAGTGAAGGCGCTTGTTACGAATAATGAAAGGTAAAGTGCGCAGGATTGAGACCGATTGCGATGAGCATCTCGGCATTAACACCGTGGGGTCGCCAAGGCGGACGTGTTATTAAATAGTGCAAAAAGCGGTGGTGCTTGGCGTTAAGCGAGACCACCAATAGGGCCCTCAAAGCGGGGCGGCGTTGAAAATAAGGTAAGGGTAAAAAATATGACGCAACACATTACGATGACCATTAACGGTCAGGCAGCGATCGCATCTGAAACGATGGACGTTATCAATCCGGCGACGGCAGAGTCCTTTGCGCAGGCACCCCGCGCAAGCGAAGCGGACTTGAATGCGGCTGACGATGCGGCGAAAGCGGCGTATCCTGCTTGGAAGGCCTTATCTCATAGTCAGCGCGCAGCGCTTATGGTGAAGGCGGGCGACACCATTATGGCTAACGTAGATGAGCTGACAGCGCTGTTTACCGCTGAGCAAGGGCGACCGTTGACCATGGCCAAAGAAGAAATTCTCGGCGCGGGAATGTGGTTTAAGGGCATGGCGAGCTTTGAGCTACCGGTCGAGGTGGTGGAGGAAACTGAACAACGCACCGTGGAGGTACACCGCGAGCCCCTAGGTGTGGTCTGCGCCATTGTGCCGTGGAATTTTCCGGTGTTGTTGGCGTCCTGGAAAATGTCTCACGCTTTGCTGGCGGGGAATACCATGGTGCTGAAACCGTCGCCGTATACGCCCTTAACGACCTTGCGTGTTGGTGAGCTTCTGCGCGAGATATTGCCGCCTGGCGTCCTCAATATTATTTCTGGCGGCGATGAATTGGGGCCGCTGATGACGGTTCATCCTGGCTTCGCGAAGATATCATTTACCGGTTCGACAGCGACAGGTAAGCGAATCATGGCGTCTGCTGCGCAGGACTTGAAACGCATTACCTTGGAACTGGGTGGCAACGATGCATGTATTGTTCTACCAGATGTTGATGTCGATGAAGTGGCGCCCCAATTGTTTATGGGCGCTTTTTTCAACACCTCCCAGATATGTATAGCGACTAAACGTTTGTATATTCACGACAGTATTTACGATGCCATGCGCGACAAGCTTCACGGTTTGGCAAAGGCTTTAAAAGTGGGCAATGGGACGGATTCAGATAGTCTGTTTGGGCCGCTGCAAAACAAGCCGCAATACGATCGTGTTAAAGCGCTTATGGCGGATGCTAAAGAGCGGGGATTAACCCTGCTTGAAGGCGGGGCGGTGCCAGAAAAGGGTTACTTCTTGCCACTGACGCTGGTGGATAATCCGGCTGATAGCGAGCGAGTCGTTGTGGAGGAGGCCTTTGGGCCAATTTTACCGCTGCTGCGTTATAGCGATTTAGACGAGGTGATTGCGCGGGCCAATGACAGTGAGTACGGCTTAGCCGGCGCGGTGTGGTCCAAGGATATCGAGCAAGCCCTGGAAGTCGCGAAACGCCTGGAAACCGGGACTGTTTGGATAAATCAGAATTTACAAACCACACCGAATACCCCAATGGGTGGTCATAGACATTCCGGTATTGGTGTGGAGAATGGCCTGGATGGCTTATTGGAATTTACCCAGGCCAAAACTATTTTCATTCCTAAATCGAAACCTGCGGCCTGATCTGCTGGGGGTAGGTGAGTTCAAACGATCTCGCTATGCAGCGTGAGATTCGGTCGTTTTCGGCACCGAATCTCACGCTCTTTTCAGTATCTTTGGCAGCTTTGACCTAGATAGTTACTTTACCCAAATCTGCTTGGTGTTCACGAATTCCCTAATGCCGTGGGGGCCAAGCTCACGACCGTAACCGGAGCCTTTCACACCGCCACTGGGTAGGCGTGAGTCGGTTTTTACGATGCCGTTAATTGCCACTTGGCCGGCTTCCAGGCGATTGGCAATGCTGGTGGCCAACTCCGCATTTTTGGTCCAGACAGCGGCGCCCAAACCGTAGGGTGTTTCGTTAGCCAACTGCACGGCTTCTTCAACATCGGCGGCTCGAATAACCACCATTACCGGGCCGAAGGTTTCCTCTTTAAACGCGCACATATTTTCCGTGACGTCGATCAATAAGGTGGGCGGGTAAAAGAAGCCGGGGCCGTTAGTTAACTCGCCGCCCAATAAGCATTTGGCACCCGCATTGATGGTGTCTGTTACTTGGCGATGCAGGTTTTGACGGAGATCTTCACGGGCGATGGGGCCAACGTCGGTATCGGCAAGCAGCGGGTCGCCGGATTTAAATTTGGCCATGCGGCTCTGCAATTTTTCTACCAAGGTATCGTATACCGCGTCTTCCACAATAATGCGTTTTGCGGCGATACAGGATTGTCCGGCGTTGATCATACGGGACAGTGTCGCGACATCTGCAGCGGCCTCTAAGTCGGCGTCGGCAAGGACAATACAGGGGTCTGAGCCCCCCAGCTCAAGTACGGTGGGCTTGATTTCTGAACCGGCAATGGCGGCAACAATTCGACCGGCATTACCTGAGCCGGTAAAGGATACGGCGGCGATACGCGGATCGCGGATCGCGGTTTCAATAGCGTCATTGTCGATGCCGAGGTTTACCACAATGTTGGCAGGCGCGCCGGCATCGGCAAAAATTTTAGCAATGGCGATTGCGCAGGCAGGGACATTGGGGTCGTGTTTCATCACACAGGTGTTGCCAGCCATTAGCGCGGGGGCAAGATAGCGGAAGGCTAACCATAGTGGCGCATTCCACGGCAGTATGCCAAGTAAGGTGCCAAGGGGCGGGTGGCAAACATAGCTAATACTGGCGTCTGACGGCAGGGTTTGTGGTGCCAGATGTTCTGCCGCATGGTCTGCGTAATATTCCGCGCAGCCCGCCGCTTTTTCTACTTCAGGGCCGCCTTCCTTGACGGGTTTTCCCATTTCCAGCGCCATTAACTCGGCCAGGTAATTTTTTTGTTTACGCAGCTCGGCGGCCACTGCCCGTAAGGTGTTTGCGCGCTCATCGTAGCTGCAGGCCTGCCATTGATCGGCGGCGCGGAAGGCGTCGCCGATGCGCTCGTGTAGCTCGGTGTTATTAAGGCTAGGATATTCGGCAATAATTTTACCGCTACAAGGGTTCGTCGCTATTAGCATGGTTACCTCGCTGATGTCGGTGTTGTCAAAAGCGTCTTAAGCAAAGTTATTTATTACTCGCCGCTTTTTGCTTTGGCCTTCTCATCGTTTGTGTTGGCTTCGGCTTTTTCCAGCTTGTTTTTGCGCGCTTCATCAAACTCTAAAAGTGCCGGTTCCGCCTGTTCTGGTTTGACGGTGAAGTCTCTGTCCATACTGAAAAATGATTCGCAGCCGGTGTCAGTAATATAAATTGTGTCCGAAATGCCACAGGTTTTATCGCCGTCTACTCCCCACATCCACGGAATAATATGGAAGGTCATGCCGGGCTGTAGCACGGTGGATTCCCCTTGTTTAAGGCTGACGATATAACCTTCGTCCCAGCTGGGAGGGAAGGCAATGCCGATTGAATAACCTGATCGGGTAATCAGTCGCGCGCCAACGTCGTTTTCAGAAATAATATTTCGCACCAGATTGTCGGCGTCAGAGACGGTCATGCCGGGTTGCACTTTTTCGTGAACGGCTTGCAAGGCATGCTTCATTCGCTCTTGGGCGTGATACATGGAGTCGCTGAGTTTGCCGAGTACGACGGTGCGCATCATCGCCGTGTGGTAGCGGCGGAAGCAGCCGCCAACTTCAAGGAAGACATGTTCGCCGGGTAAGACCGCTCGCCCCTCCCAGGTGGCGTGACCAATCATGGTTCGCGGCCCTGAAGTTACGTATGGCATGACCGCAGGGGGCTCGCCGCCGGAACGGAACATGGCGGCACTAATGGCGGCGCCAATTTCATTTTCGGTAACACCGGCTTTGCACGCATCTATACCCGCTTGCATACCCGCTTCGGTGGCCAGCGCGGCTTTGCGCATAAGTTGTATTTCAGCGGGCGATTTGCAAATTCGGCCCTGCTCAACAATACCGAAGCAGTCGAGCAACTTAGCGTCGGTCAGGGTGGTGTGGATGCGATCCTGTTGATAGGCAGGGAAAAAATAGCTGTTTCGCTCGTAGCCAATACGTTTATTGGCCAGTCCAAATTCCCGCAGCGCATCGACCAACATCTGGATGGCGTCGCCGGTGTCGGGGTAGGGGCGAGTGCGTTCTACCCAAGTGCGGGCGATGATGTTTGACTCTTCCAGCGCACGGGTAATCATGAAGGGCTCGTCGTCTACGGGTACAACCAGCGCTTGGAAGAATGAGTAGCCGGTGGTTTGATAGTCGGTAAGGTACATGATGTTTTCCGGGTCAGAAATCACCACGGCATCTAAGCGCCGATCGGCGATACGAAGCCGCAATTCACTTAGGCGGCGCTCGTATTCTGCAAACGGAAATGTCATATCATCGCGTTCAATCATACGACGCCCTCCATCACTCTAGTGGTGTTGCGTACTAGCACGTCTAGCCCCTGTTGCAGGTCGTCGTCGGGAATAGTGAGGGGCGGAATTAATTTAACAACGCGCCCACCGGTGCCGCAGCTGGCAATGAGCAGGCCATCGGCAAAGCAGCTGTCGACGATGGCTTTGGCTTGCTCGCCACTGCCCACATCCAAGCCCAGAATCATGCCTTTGCCACGCACAGCCACGGCCTTAAAGTTTTTCTCCAGTGGGGCGAGTGCCCGCGCCATGACCTCGGCTTTACCGCCGACCTCGGTCATCAGCTCATTATCTTCGAAATAACTTAATGCCTCAGCGCCAGCGACAAAGGACAGCGACTGGCCGCGAAAGGTGCCGGTGTGTTCACCGGGCGACCAGTGCTTGTCGATCTCGGGTTTGACGAGGTTGAGTGCCATGGGCGTACCCATGCCGCCAACGCCTTTGGCAAGGCAAACAACGTCGGGGTCGAGGTCCATATTGTCAAAGCTAAAGTAGCTTCCGGTGCGGCCGCAGCCGACTTGGATGTCATCAATAATAAATAGTGCGCCCACATCTTTCGCAAGCTTTGCCAAGCCTTGCAGCCATACTTTGCTAGCAACGTTAACACCGCCTTCCGCTTGTATGGTTTCGACTAAAAATGCAGCGGGCGGTGTAATGCCGCTAGAGGTATCCGCGTAATAGCTGGCTAGCTGATCAAGGTATTCCATGCAGCCAAATTTGTGATGTGAAACGTGGTTTAACGGCACGCCGGCCGCGCCGCGGAAATAGGCGTTGGCGGTACAGGCGAGTGACCCTAAGGTCATGCCGTGAAAGCCGTGGGTAAAGGCGGCTATTTCCTGTCTGCCGGTGGCGCGTCTGGAAATTTTTAATGCAGCTTCAACGGCATTGGTGCCGGTGGGGCCCATAAACTGCATTTTGTGATCCATATTGCGTGGTTCAAGTATGGTTTTTACAAAGCGTTCCATAAAGGCACGTTTGGCGGTGGAATGCATGTCTAGGGTATGGGTCACGCCATCTGATTCTAAATACTGAATCATGGCTTTCTTCATGCGGGGGTTGTTGTGACCAAAATTCAACACGCCGGCGCCGGCAAAAAAGTCGATGTACTGCTTACCGCTTTCGTCGGTTTGGCGCGCATTGCTGGCCTTGTCGAACACCACGGGGTAAACACGGCAATAGGCGCGGATGTCAGATTCACGTTGCTCAAAAATACTCATGCGAACTCCTTCATGTAAATAAAGTCCGTCGAGATGCCGACGGGGTACTATTTTCAGATGGTTTGTTGTGCAGGTTTTTCTGGCGTCGTCACGCCGCAAAGGCGAGAGAACAAAGTGCTTACTAGCGGAATTAAATTGTCGTTAAAATCGTAATGTGGGCTGTGGCAGGGCACTTGGTGATGCTCGTCACCGTCATTGGCGCCAATGAGAGCAAATGCGCCCGGGATCTCCCGCAGGTAATAACTAAAATCTTCAGACGCCATAATCGGCGTGCGGGTATTCACATCAATTGAATCGTCACCGTAGCTGGCCCGCCATAGCTGGCGAACGTGTTGCGCTTGTGCGGCATGGTTGATGGTGGGGTTGTAACGCGGTGTTATTTCCACTTGGCATTCCACCCCATAACTCTGTGCGGTCTGCTGGCTAACGTTAGTAATAAGGGTGTTGATTTGTTCGCGGGTGGCGTCATCGGGAACGCGAATGCTTCCTCCCAGTACCGCTTGCTGCGGAATAATAGTGGGGCCGCTGTCGGCCATAAACGAGGTGACGCTAATCACCGCCGCTTGCTGTGGCGCCAGGCGACGGCTCACAATTTGTTGTAGAGCTAGGGTGATCGCACTGGCCGCAAGCACAGGGTCGCGGCAGAGTTCGGGTTGGCTGGCGTGCCCGCCCTTGCCAGTCACTGTAATGCTAAATGTACCGTTGCCACACATAATAATATCGTCGGGGCAGACAAGCTTACCGAAGGGTATTGCTGGCCAGTTGTGCCAGCCGTAAATTTCGTCGATACCGTCTAATGCGCCTTCGTTAATCATTTCGCGCGCGCCGTGTCCGCCTTCTTCTGCCGGTTGGAATAATAGTGTGACCGGCCCAGACAAGCTTTGTTCATTGTGTTTTAGCCATTGTGCGCTGGCCAATAGCGTTGCGGTGTGGCCGTCGTGACCACAGGCATGCATGCAACCCGATTGGGTAGATGACCACGCTTTGCCGGTTTGTTCAACGATGGGGAGGGCGTCTATATCACCACGCAGAGCGATATGTTTAGCGCCGTCTCGTGGGGTTGCCGGCTGTAATGTGGCAATGGTGCCTGTGCCGGCGCATTTGCGCCAAGGTATAGCCAATTTATCGAGGGTATTACGCACGGTTTCAGCGGTGCGAACCTCTTGCCAGCCAGGCTCGGGGTGGGCGTGCAGGTCGCGGCGCAGGGTTTGCGCGGCGGCCATTGTGGTCAGCCAGAAATCAGTCATTGCGTTTTTACTGTGGCACAGCTTTTGCGTTGGGGCAAACTAACTTTCAATAAATTCTAACATTCTTAAGCGTGGTCGACTTTGGTGCACTTTTGTATTTGTTAATGCGCTGAGATTTTTAAAAATGCGAATATTATATTTTTTGATAAAAATTCGATTTTTTTTAAAATTCGTCGATAAGCGCGTGTGCTGGCATTTTTAGCATATTTTCAGTGTTTGGTGATTTTTTGTCGGCACAAAATCTGCATGATTCCGTTTGCACAATTCTTATGCAGCTAAAACTCTTTAGATATATATGTGGTGGCGCTGTGTAGTATGTTGGTGTTATGAATTTTTATAACAGCACCCGGAGTCTGGTGGGAGCTGGGCTCTGCGTTCAAACGCAGGTATTAAAATGCTATTAGCAACAGATTTAGACGGCACATTTCTCGCGGGCGATAACGATCAGCGCCTTAAGCTCTATCAGTTGATTGTGGCGCACCCCGAAATCAAATTGGCCTTTGTCACTGGCCGCGGGCTAGAGTCGGTGTTGCCTTTACTGGCTGATCCGACAATTCCTGAACCCGATTACATTATTTGCGATGTGGGCTGTACCGTCGTTGACGGCCATACTCAACAAGCCATTCAACCGCTGCAGGGCGATATTGATAAGCGCTGGCCTGGCGAGCATGTGGTCGAGCAGGCGGTGGCACATATTCCTGATTTACAGCGTCAAGATGTGCCCCAGGAGCGGCGTTTCTCTTTCTTCTGCGGCGCCGAGGCTATCAGTGCTGAGCTTGAAGATGCGGTGCGAGATTTGGATTGCGATCTATTGTACTCGGCCGGCTTGTATCTCGACATTCTGCCGAAAGGTGTCAATAAAGGATCAACCCTTCGAGGCTTGGTGGAGTTACTTGGCATAAGCGACGAAGAGGTGCTGGTGGCAGGTGATACTCTCAATGATCTGTCTATGTACGAGCATGGCTTTATCGGTGTTTGCGTGGGCGAGTCGGAGTCGGCTTTGTTGCAGGGAACCGAAAATCGCGCACGGGTGTATCACGCTGACGAGCCAGGTTGTGGCGGTATATTGCAAGCCTTTGCGCATTTTGGATTTTTAGGTACGGCGGGAATGGAGGCAGAGCAGCGCGATATAGCGGTGCCGGGAAAGTCTGATCTGGTGATCGTATATCACCGGCTTCCCTATGAAGAATTTCGTGAAAATGGCAAGACTATTCGCCGTAAACCCACCTCGCCGAATGGCATTATCCCGACTTTAATGAGTTTTTTTGCCGATGGGCGCGCGGGGTCTTGGGTGGCGTGGTCTGTTCATGAGCCTAGCGATGGTAAGTTTGAAACGCATACCGAGGTGGATACCGAGCAGTATCCCAATCTCGTTGCGTCGCGGGTGGCTCTGAGTAAAAGCGATGTTGATGTGTTTTATAAAAAATTCTCGAAAGAAGCTTTTTGGCCTACCTTGCATACCTTCTGGGAGCGCGCGACGTTTAGAGAGGATCACTGGCAGGTCTTTCTCGATGTTAACCGCCGCTTTGCAGAGGCCGCGGCAGCGGAGGCGGCTGAAGGCGCCACCATATGGATACACGATTACAATTTATGGATGGTGCCGGCGTTTTTGCGGGAATTGCGCCCAGACGTGGTTATCGCCTTTTTTCATCATACTTATTTTCCTTCCGCAGACGTGTTTAACGTTATCCCATGGCGCCGGGATATTATCGGCAGCCTGCTGCAGTGCGACTATATCGGCTTTCATATTCCCCGCCAGTCCGAGAATTTTGTCGACGTGGCGCGGGGGGTAACTCCCTTGGAGGTGACCGAAAAAATGAATTGCGCGCCGCGCTTTTTCACCTATGGCTGCGCCGTTGGGTTAGACGAAATGAGTACCGAGATTAAGGTTAATGATCGCCGAATTCGTTTGGGCGCTCATCCTGTCGGCTTGGACTTAAAGCGGGTAGAAAACGCGCTGAAAGAGGTCAAAGTTCAGCAGCGAATGGAGGAGCTGCGACACGAGCTACAGGGTACCCGGATGATTTTGTCGGTGGGAAGATTAGACTATACCAAAGGCATAATTGAACAGTTAGAAGCGTACGAGCGTTTACTTGATGAGTACCCCGATCTACACGACAAAGTGACGCTGATGATGGTCTGTGTGCCGGCTGCTAGCGAAATGACAATATATCGCGATTTGCAAAATCAGATAGAACAAGCAGTGGGACGTATTAATGGCCGCTTTGCCAAAGTAGGTTGGACTCCCCTGCAGTTCTTCTTCCGCAGTTTGCCGTTTGCGGAATTAGTCGCGTATTACAGCATGGCAGATGTCATGTGGATTACCCCGCTGCGGGACGGCCTGAATTTGGTGGCCAAGGAATATATTGCCACCCAAGGGATGACGGACGGCTCGGGTGTGTTGGTGTTGTCGGAATTTGCCGGCGCGGCGGCGGAGCTGAGAGGCCCCATATTGGCAAACCCCCATGATCGAACTGAATTGGTGAAAACCTGCTATTTAGCGCTCACTTTAAAACGCGACGAGGCTCGCAGTCGAATGCGTGAGGCTTATGATGTGGTTAAACACAACGATATAACAGTGTGGGGCGATGAATTTATGAGCGCGGTGGACGCCTGTCGCGATAGTGGCAAGTCACCCTTAAATACGGTGGCTTGCAAAGTCGCATAGTAAATCGCCGCTTGGTAAATGCCGGTCTAGCGCGACCGGCTTTACCGGCTTTGCTGAATGATGCGCTCTAAATAGGCGATCATCGCAACGGCGCATTCCTGCCGATAGGCTGGCGTAATTTCGCCGTGCAGAAAATACGATAGTCGCAAGCACGCCGTACCCAGTTCTACCACGAGCGCTTTGGCGTCGGGGTTTTCACTCGGTAACATCACGCCTATCGCCCGCATCAGGGTATCTACATGACGACCAATATGCGAAATCGTCAGGTGTAATGCCTGGTGGCTTTCGTGGCTGGCGACGCTGCCTAGAATGAGTATCCGGGCGGCTTGGTGCTGGTTGTAATAATCGGCCACGATATCGGCGACCTCGGTAATCACTTCCTGCCACGCTTTTCCTTCAATTGTATAGCTCAGCTTTTCTACTTCTTCTTCCAGTGTCATTAAGTGGCGTCGCGTTAGCTCATTGAGAATGGCGTAGGGCGTTGGGAAAAAGTGATAGATGCTGGTTCGTGTGCATTTCAGTGACGAGGCTAATTCAGGGATTGAGAAATCACTTAAGCCGCGCTGTATAAGTTGCTCCTCAGCAGCTTCTAGTATGCGCTCAAAGCGCTGGCGACCGCGGGCTTGTTGCGGTGACCGAGCGGCAGGGACAGCGGCTGGAGTGGCGTAATTGATAGCAGTATTTTCAGTCATGGTCGAATCATAGCACTTGACACGAATAACGTACAAATGTACAAATATCGAAATCATACAAAAGTACATTAATGTCGTTTGATACCAAGATAACAATAAAAATGTGTGAGGCAGGCTAGAAATGCAAAAATTCCTATTCGTTGTAACGACGTGTTCTGTGTTGTTGCTGAGCGCATGTGGCGGTTCATCGAGCAACCCCTCGCCGCAGCCCGTGACCGATGGCGGTGGTGGCAATGGCAATGGCAATGGCAATGGTGGCGGCACTGGTGACGGGGATTCTGGTTCAAATCCTGCCTCGCAAGAGCTGTTGGTGAGTCGTCGCGGAGGTCATTACTGGCATGATTACTGTGAGGGTAAACCTGATAGCACAGCGGTTCCCGCTGATCCGCGCGAAATGGTCGTGCCGGGCGTAAACGAAAATAAAGCCGTGTTAATGAATGCGTGGTGGCAAACCTGTCAAGACGATAATCAGCCCGCAAATTGCGGCGAACTTCGCCAGCGTCGAGAGCATGGTTTGGCCTTGGTTGCTGCAGAAGGCCGACCCGGTGCGGCGAGTTTCTTTGCTGGTGATGCCAGTGAGTCCAGTTACTCTTTCCCCGCAGATGCCTATGCAGAGATGTGGAAGTCTGTTTGGGGCTTGAGCGAGCGCCCCGCGCAATATGACGAGTTAGTGGCTCAGCGCTGGGGTATGCCGCTGTCGGTGGTGCGCAACCCTTATCCTTTACCTGGCGAAGATCCAAATGCCAATGGCGGTGGCAGCGGTCAGCTACCAATGGGAATTACCCAGCTTCGTGAGGCGGATGGCACTTGGACCGGTCAGCTCAATGTGACCTGCAGTATCTGTCATGGTGGCGCGGTAGGCCTGGCTGATGAGGCCGAAGGTATGGGGCCGATGTATGGTACCAATAGTCTTAGTGATATCACCGTCATGTTTTCGGAGCTTGCGCGTTTGGCGCCTCAGCAAGCTGCCTTGGCAATCATTTCTCAAAACAAGGTGCGTGGGACTGGCAATATAACGAACTTCCAGCTCTTTGGTGTGCTGACGATTGCCGACTACGAGACGATTCCATCTTACCTAACCATACAAGCTGAACCGTCAACCGGAACCGAAGATCCGCCGGTGTGGTGGAATGTGGGAAGTCGCAGCGCCAAATTTTATGACGGCGGCCAAGTTACCGACGCCAAGCGCATAGAGTTGTCATTTCATTTCCCCGATTTTTTCAACGATATTGAAGCGGCAAAACAGTGGGTGTTGGATAATCAACAAGATAGCGATGCGTGGATAAGCTCATTAAAAGCACCGGTATGGCCTGAATCCGCGCTGGGCGAGATAGATGAAAACCTAGCAGAGGCGGGAGCAATATTGTTTCACGCCAAAGATCTTTGGGCGCCAAGTTTGAATAATCCGGTATCGCGCCCCGAGGGTGGCAATGGCTCTTGTGCTAGTTGCCACGGTGCGTATTCACCGCGCTATGTAAACGACAAGACCTATCTTGATTCACCACTACTGGACGGTATTGCCGCTTACATTACGCCTATCGATATTATCAATACCGATCCTGCGCGCTTAAACGGTAACTCTCAGCGGGTAGCGGAATATTCGCGAAACAACTGGTTTGCCTATTCCGACGGTCCATACAATGACGACGGTGTTTCTCTGTGTGGTGACTGGGCCGATGAGTCGCTGCGTGGCGACCGAGAGTTGGGTTATTTAGCGCCGCCGCTCTACGGTGTGTGGGCAACTGCGCCGTATTTCCACAATGGCTCGGTGCCTGATATTGACGGTGTGTTAAATCCTGATGCGCGGCCTGCTATCTGGCGTCGCCGTTCAATTGACGCCCCGACTAATTTAGCTGACAAGGTTGTGATGGGTTTTGACTACAGTTTTAAGACGGGATACGACGCTGAAAAAATTGGCTGGCGTTACGACAAAATAGAATGCGGATCAGGATTACCGATACCCCTTATTGGTGTGGTTACGCCTGGGGTGGATTGCAATCCGCTGGATCCAAATGGCGCCAGTCTACAAGACGCGCTATCGGTGTTGTGGGGTAATGGTGGCTTGGCATGGAATTTAATCAATGTGCCGATATTAACTCCGCAGCAGATTGAAGAGCGGAAAATATACAATACTAAGCTTTATAGCCAAGGTAATGGTGGTCACGAATTTACCAGCGTGTTGACCGTCACCGAGCGGCGCGCGATAAAAGAATATTTAAAAACACTTTAAGTGTTGGGTGAAATACCGCTGCAAAATTAAGTGCTGGTATTTATATTAACTCTAAGAGACCGACGCAGGTTTGTGCTAGTCGTAGCTAATACTGCTTGGGTCTCGCTCAGTTTTGGGAAATAAAAAATGTCTAACCTCAGTGATTCAATTCTCAGCGACGCTATGTCGTATACACGTCCTGCAGACATTAGCGCCAAACTGGCAGAGTTGAGAGAGCACAGGCCAATCTGCTTAATTGAACCGGATGATATTAGGCCCTACTGGGCGGTCACGCGCTACGAGGATATTCGCTATATTGAGTCTACGCCGGAGTTGTTCAGTGCCGAGCCCCGTGCTGTTTTAATTTTACAAGCATTGGAAGAAATGAATCAGGCCCGATTCGGCGACATTATGGGTGTTAAAACCCTTGTTCACATGGATGGCGAGCAGCACATGGCGCTGCGTAAAATCACCCGGGATTGGTTTATGCCAGCCAATATCGTCAAGATGCGCGGCCATGTTGCGGAGCTTGCAGAAAGTTTTATTGCGCGCATGAAAGACAAGGGGGGTGAGTGCGATTTTGCCAGTGAGATCGCATTTTGGTATCCATTGCGGGTGATCTTGCAGTTGATTGGTATACCGGAAAAAGACGAAGCGCATATTCTAAACTTAACTCAGCAGTTGTTTGCCCCCGACGGTTTTGCCACCGAAGAAAAAGACACCATGACGGTGTTTATGGAATGTGTGCAAGCGATGGCAGAATATTTTACGGCGTTGGCTGAGGATCGCAGGGCTGCACCCAAAGATGATATCGCGAGCGTATTAGCGAATGCGAAACTCAATGGCGAGCTGATTGATCCTTTCACCCTCACATCGTATTTTGTGCTGCTTGCAACTGCAGGTCACGACACCACGAGCGCCAGTATTGCCGGCGGCTTACAAGCGCTCATTCAACATCCTGAACAGCGCCAAGCATTGCTTGATGATCCAAGCCTTTACACCAAGGCGGCGGACGAATGTATTCGCTGGGTCACGCCGGTAAAACATTTTGCCCGCACTGTGTTGGCCGATACCGAGTTAAGCGGAGTGAGTCTGAAAAAGGGCGATACCGTGACGATGTTTTTTGAATCTGCCAATCGTGATGCCTCGGCAATTGACCGGCCAGAGATCTTCGATGTATCTCGCAAGGGCAGCAAACATTTGGCCTTTGGTCATGGACGCCACAATTGCCTGGGTATGCACTTGGCGAGAATGGAGATCGAAACGTTTTTGCGTTTGTTATTGCCACAGTTGGAAAGCATCGAATTTAACGGCGAGCCGACTTATATCCCCAGCCACTTTGTGAGTGGTTTAAATTCTTTGCCGATTAAGTATAAATTTATAAATCCTTAATGGGTGGTTTTTTTCAGAGCACTTCTTGAGGAGCTTGGCTAATATTCATGAAGGTGAATATTAATGATCCAGTGCCGCAACCTCTAAAGTAGTGCGGTTGTTTACAATCTCTCGCCAAGGGTCACCGGCTTCGTACCCGGAAATTCTTAGCCAGCGGTAGTGTGGTAACAACGTGTTGGCGACCACGCCATTTTGGCGCAAATCCAGAATCCAGCCCTGGACCTCTACAACCAAGTGGCCGCTGCTTCCTAGCTCGCAGTAGACGAGCCTGCTGGGAATATCCATGTTTCTTAGCAGTGCGCGGCAGGCCAAACAGAAGCCGTCACAATCGTCTCGCAGCCACTGGTGGCCGGTGTAGCCGTCTGGTGGCATGTCCCAGCGCTCTCCGATGTCGCTGTTTTGCACGAAGTGCTCGCTCACGACGCGGTGGATATATTGCAATTCTCTCTTTAGTTCGCTCATATCAGCAGTCCCCACGTTTGTCTCGGGCTAATAGTTCCTGGCAGCCCAGCGGTGCTTTAACAACCCCGCCTATCTGGAATGGCTCTGGCGTTATGTTGCTGCATCCGCTCAGGCTCAACGCTGTGCCTGTTAGCCCTATACCTAGGTGGATTAAGAAGCGTCTTCTCGTTTGTGTTTTCACTTTTGAACCCTCCTGTTGTTTTATGTGGCAAGTTTAGGGCGGCGTCTAGTTCATCAAAAGTGTCTTATATGACATTAAAAGTGCTGTTTACGCCATAATCTGATTGTTGGCTTGATCTAGTCGCTTTTTAAGGTATTGTTGGCGTATATGGCATTTAACAAGTTAAATAAGTCGATTGGTGGCGGGTATGAGTAGGCGGATCTTTATTCTTGCGGTTGATGGCGCGATGGCGAGCAGTTTGGTAGGTAACCGGGACTTGTTTATGGTTGCGAACATGATTGCCAAGAATACGGCGAAGAGTGCGGCCCCCTTATTTGACGTGCACTTCGTGTCGATGGATGGCCGTTCGGTTGAGTGCGTGAATGGATGCCGGATGGACGTGGACGGCAGTATTGATGATATTCGTGCCGGCGATACCTTGTTTAGTCCAGCGTTTATGATTCCTAATCCGGCCAGCGTGGGCGATAACCTGCTGCAGTGGCAAGAGCTGATTGAGTGGTTGCGTGAGCATGGTGCGGGTTTAGACCTCATTGCCACCAATTGCAGCGGTAGCTATGCCTTGGCAGAGGCCGGTTTGTTAGATGGTGGTCGTGTAACCACTGCGTGGTGGTTACAGAGTGAAATGCAGCGTCGCTATCCCGCTATTCAGGTCGATAGAGACGCAATATGTGTTTATTCTGGCAATCTGCTGACTGGCGCTGGGTCTAGTTCGTATTTAGATGTAGGTTTGAGTGTAATAGAGAAGTACGCCGGCAAGCCGTTCGCTCGTTTGCTGGCAAAATATATGATGCTAGATAGTCAGCGAATTACCCAGGCGCCGTATGCGATTTTGTCTTTGTTCGACAGCAGCGACGAGGTGGTAAATAAATCTGAACAGTGGATTAGGGCAAACTTGGCCCGCGATTTTAAAATTGAAGACCTGGCGGCGAATGTGGCAGTAAGCCCACGCACCCTAATTCGTCGTTTTAATAACGCGATTGGCGAGTCCCCCCAAGGCTTAACGCAAAAGCTGAGAATTGAGCGCAGTAAGATATTGCTGGAAACCACCCAGCTAAGATTTTCGGAAATAGTTCAGCGCTGTGGCTACCAGGATGAGAGTGCATTTCGGCGTTTGTTTAAACGCTATTGTCAGATGACGCCTCGGGAATACCGGCAGCGTTTTGTGCGAGAGCCTGCGCTAAACATTGAAAATGAAGTGCGACATTGATCACGGTGGCATTGCCTTGCCAGTGATTTTAATCAGAGTTGCGCTGGCTAATTTGCAGGAGTTTGTGACTTAAGGCAGAAAATATCACTTAATCACACGTCATTCGGCCTATCTGTTTGCATGCTTGCTAAGCAGTGTTTATGGTTAAGCATCACTCACAGACCGGAGCCGTCGAATGGCCTTGCGCAATGCTGTGCAGATGATTTGCTATCCCAATCGTCTTGGTAACAACCTCAAAGATTTACACACCGTCATCGAACGGCATTTTTCGGATGCTATTGGCGGCGTGCACATACTGCCGTTTTTTCCATCTAATGCCGACGCGGGTTTTTCGCCTTTGACTCACAAAGAAGTCGATCCTGAATACGGCGACTGGGACGATATTGAGCGTATCTCGTCGAAATACGATCTGTGTTGTGACGTCACGGTAAACCATATTTCCGACGAGTCTGCCGAGTTTTTAGATTTCGTCGCAAAAGGCTACGAGTCTGAATACGCCGACCTGTTTGTTCACGTCGATCAATTTGGTGATATCACACCAGACGATTTAGCCAAAATTCATATCCGTAAAGAGAAGGAGCCGTTTCGGCGGGTGGACTTCGCCGATGGCAGCACAGGGCGGGTTTGGTGCACATTTACCGAGCATCAAATTGATTTGAACTATGAGTCTGAGCTGACCTACCAGCTGATGGAGAATTACATCGGCTTTTTAGCCCAGCGCGGCGTAAAGCTATTCCGCTTAGACGCCTTTGGTTACACGACCAAACGCATTGGCACTAGCTGTTTTTTAGTTGAGCCCGATGTATATCGCAACTTGGATTGGATCAACGGCGTGGCGCACATACATGGCGCCGAAGTCTTGCCTGAAGTGCATGACCATAGCAGCTATCAGTACGCCATCAGTCGGCGCAATATGCATCCCTATGGTTTTGCCTTGCCACCGCTATTGTTGTTTTCGCTGTTAGATGCCAATAGCGTGTACTTAAAAAATTGGCTGCGGATGTGCCCGCGAAACATGGTGACGGTACTGGATACCCATGACGGCATATGCATTCCCGATGTAGAAGGGGTGCTGCCTGAAGAAAAGATTCGCGCTCTTATCGACAATATTTCCAGTCGCAGTGCCGACCCGATTTTGCGTCGCTCGGCTGCCAATATTCACAGCGTCGGCGCAATATACCAATTAACCTGTACTTTTTATGACGCATTAATGCGTAATGACGACGCCTATCTGGCCGCGCGAGCTATTCAGTTCTTTTCACCGGGTATCCCCCAGGTTTATTACGTGGGCTTGTTGGCCGGCTGCAATGACAATGAGTTGATGGAGGCGACTGGCGAGTTGCGAGATATCAATCGTCATTACTACAGCATGGAAGAAATTGATGAGGCGGTAGAACAGCCCGTTGTGAAGCGTTTGCTGGCTTTAATGCGCTTTCGGAGCAATTATCCTGCCTTTGATGGCCACTTTGAGCTGGGTTATTCCAACGACTCCAGTGTGGCAATGGCGTGGCGCCACGGTGATTATTACTGCCACCTTTTTGTCGATCTTAATTTTAATACCGCCACGATAACTTACTTAGACGAAGAGTCATTGGCGGAATGTCGTCTGCAGTGTTAATGCCTATTTCCAAATTCCTGCGTAAGTCCGTTATTTATAAGCGTATTCCGCAGGGATTTGGTAGTGTTAAGGGGTAGACAAGCACGTAAATGTCTATATACTCATGGCAGCTAGAAAGTTCGACCTATATTTATGTACACCATTTCGAAGTCCTGTCTGTAGTTTTCGTCCTGTACTTCATAAGTAATAGAATCACTTCCAGCCTAACCGATCTGATTTCAGATCAAAATTACCTTTGAAATATTTCAGGATTAAAATTATGTCTACTACTACTGGCACAGTAAAATGGTTCAACGAATCTAAAGGCTTTGGCTTCATCGAGCAAGAATCTGGCCCAGACGTTTTCGCTCACTTCAGCGCTATCTCTGGTTCAGGCTTCAAAACTTTGGTTGAAGGCCAGCGCGTACAGTTCACTGTTACTCAAGGACAAAAAGGTCCTCAAGCAGAGAACATCGTAGCACTGTAATTTGCTATGGGCTGGGCCTTCGGGTTCCAGCCAGCTTCAAACCCTTGTGGATTGAATGCTAAGAGGGGCAGGACCTACGGGTCTTGCCCTTTTTTTCTTTTCAGCATTACTATTTATCTCTGCGTACATTGCGCCACCGCCGCGTATTTATTCTGGCGGTACTACAGGAAAAACACCGTGAGTCAGCTAGAATTTTCTACCCTTCCGTTAAATCCCGCTTTATTAGACAACCTGAATTCATTGGGTTACACCGAAATGACCCCAATTCAGGCCAAGGCCTTGCCGCACACCTTGCATGGCAAAGACGTGATTGCACAGGGTAAAACCGGCTCCGGCAAAACCGCTGTATTTGGTTTAACGCAGTTGCAAAAACTCGATGTTAAACGCTTCTGTGTTCAGTCCTTGGTGCTGTGCCCGACCCGGGAGTTGGCGGATCAAGTCGCTAAGGAGTTACGCAAACTAGCGCGTACCATCCACAATATTAAAGTTTTAACCTTGTGTGGCGGCATGCCGTTTGGCCCGCAAATTGGTTCGCTGGAACACGGCGCGCACATTGTAGTGGGTACGCCGGGACGTATTGAAGAACATGTGCGCAAAGGCACTTTAAAGTTAGAGAATGTGAATACGTTGGTATTAGATGAAGCCGATCGTATGTTGGAGATGGGTTTCCAGGATTCCCTCGACACCATTATTGGCTATATTCCGAAAGAGCGACAAAGTCTGCTTTTCAGTGCCACGTATCCCGACGAGATTCAGGATATTGCCACCCGCATTATGCAGCGCCCCTTGCTGGTGAAAGTTGAATCTACCCACGACAACGACAGCATCGCCCAGCACTTTTTTAAAGTCGCCGATAATACTCAGCGCATCGTTGCGGTGAAGTTGTTGTTACTCAGATACCGCCCGGACTCGACGGTTATCTTTTGTAATACCCGCCATGAAACTCAGCAGGTTTGTGATGACTTGCGCGAGGCCGGTTTTAGCGTTCAAGCATTGCATGGCGATCTCGATCAAAAAATGCGTGACCAGACCTTGGTGCGTTTTGCCAATAAAAGCGTCTCGGTTTTGGTGGCCACTGACGTGGCCGCCCGCGGCTTGGATATCGACGCCTTAGATGCGGTGATCAATTACCATATTGCCCGCGACGCTGAAGTGCATATTCACCGCATTGGCCGTACCGGCCGCGCCGGTGGCAAGGGTATTGCCTGTAGTCTGTACACCGATCGAGAGAGCGCTAAAATTGCCCGTATCGAAGAAATGCGCGGTAATAAGGTGGTGCCAGAGGCTTTGCCGGATATTAATCACCTCGACAAACCAACCTTCAAGCCGCCTATGGCCTGTTTGCAAATTGATGGTGGCAAGAAGCAAAAAATTCGCCCCGGCGATATTGTTGGTGCGCTTACTGGCGAAGACGGCATCGCGGGAACCGATGTGGGCAAAATCCATGTTTTTGACAATACTGCCTATGTTGCGGTGCGAAATGATGTGGCGGCAGATGGTTTGCGCAAGCTCACTGAAGGTAAATTGAAAGGCCGTAACTTCCGCGTTCGACGGATTCGCGGCTAAGCTTTTGATTGAATTGAGGGCTAGACACTAGAAGGGGGTGTTGGATATGCCTTGCCGACAGATATTAATTTTTGGCAACTCAGGGTCGGGTAAGTCGACTCTGGCGAAGGCATTAGCTATTCGCCATGACCTCGATCATTTAGACCTTGATACGCTCGCCTGGCAGCCGACTGAGCCGCCGCAGCGGTCTGAACTATCCCAGGTTAATGCCTTGCTGGATGCATTTGTTGAGCGCAACGCAGAGCAAAATCGCGGTTGGGTAGTTGAGGGTTGTTATACCGATTTACTAGAACTACTTAGCGAAAAAGCAGGGCATATAGTGTTCATGAATCTGGCTGTTACGGCGTGTATTGCTAACGCAAAGGCCAGACCTTGGGAGCCGCACAAATATTCGTCTAAGGCTGCCCAGGATGCAAATGTCGAGATGCTACTTGAGTGGATAGGCCAGTATTCCAGTCGCGAAGACGAGTTTTCTTATGCTGCGCATCTTGGGTTTTACGACCGATTTCAAGGTCGTAAAACCATCCTGACAGCAAATACCGACGTCGTAGACGTTGTAATTTAAATCTATTGTGACTTAATCGTGCCGGGTGAGTTTGTCTAACATACCCATTGCAAAAGCCGATACCACAAAGGTCAGATGGATGATGACATACCACATCAATTTTCCCTCATCGATGTTATCTGTGTTCATAAACACTTTTAGTAAGTGAATGGAGGATATCGCTACAATCGAGGCAGCAACCTTATTTTTAAGGCTTCCGGTATCGAGTTTTCCCAACCAGTTAAGTTTGTGATCGCCATCCTCCAAGTCTATTTGTGACACGAAGTTTTCGTAGCCGGAAAACATCACCATCACCAGTAGGCCGCCGACCAGTGATATGTCGATAAGCGACAGTACCACCAATACCAAATCCATTTCGCTAGTTTCGAAGATATGCGGTAAGACGTGAAAGATTTCTTGAAAGAACTTAATCGCGAGCGCTAAAAGCGCGAAGCTTAGGCCAAGATAAATGGGGGCAAGCACCCAGCGGGCTGAATACAAAATACGTTCAAAAACTTTTTCTAGCATGTGAGTGACCTTAAATGGCAGCGTAATGATTTCCTGCTCGGCATTTTAATAGTGCTGGCATGGAAGGCAACGTGTTTGAGTGATTTTTACTTTCAATTGAATTGGGGGGATTGATTGTAATAAGAAAATAATAGCGCGCAACAATCCCAAGTGATTGTTGCGCGCTAATTCTTTACGCTTTAGGAGCGCTTCGTCCTGTATTACCGCTTCGGTTGCCGCTAGGGCGGCTGCTTCGGTTGCTGCGATTCGCCGGGTTGCCTGCAGGACGCTGGCCATCGCGGTGTTCGCTGTGGTTTTTGGGTCTCGGTTTGCGGGCAGGGCGTTGGTTTAGACGCGAATCCGGCAAGGCGTGGGTTGGCTCAAAGCCCACTAAAATTTCACGTGGCAGCACTTCTTGAATCAGGCGCTCTATGTCTGCCAATAATTTGAAATCGTCCGAACATACCAGCGATACGGCGTTGCCGGTCGCGCCAGCGCGGCCAGTACGACCAATACGGTGCACATAATCTTCCGGCACATTCGGCAGGTCAAAATTGACGACTTGGGGAAGTTGGTCAATATCTAAGCCGCGGGCAGCAATATCGGTCGCAACTAACGCGCGTACCGCACCACTTTTAAAATCAGCTAGCGCCTTGGTTCGTGCGCCTTGGCTTTTATTGCCGTGAATGGCTGCGGCACCAATGCCGGCTTTCTCTAAGTGGGCGGCTAGCCGATTCGCACCGTGCTTGGTTTTAGAGAAGATAAGCACTTGCTGCCAGTCGTTGCTGTGAATCAAATGAGTTAACAGGCCTGGCTTCTGGCTTTTGTCTACCGGGTAGATGCACTGGGTGACGCTTTTGGCTGTCGTGTTTTCTGGGCTAACTGAAATCTCTACCGGATTATTCACGATGCCTTTTGCTAGCTCGCGAATATCGCCAGAAAAAGTCGCCGAGAACATCAGATTTTGGCGTTGCTTGGGGAGCACCGCCAGAATTTTGCGGATATCGTGAATAAAGCCCATGTCCAACATGCGGTCGGCTTCGTCCAAGACTAAAATTTCTAGCTGCTTAAATTTCACTGCATTTTGATTGTATAAATCTAGCAGGCGGCCTGGGGTGGCAACTAATACATCGACACCGCGACGAAGCTTTATCATTTGCGGGTTAATTTTTACGCCGCCAAATACCACGGCAGAGCGAAGTGGCAGATGCTTGCCATAGGTCGCCACGCTTTCACCAACCTGAGCAGCCAACTCGCGGGTGGGAGTAAGAATTAATACGCGGGCCTGGTTTGCTTGCGCGCGTTCGCCACGGGACAGTAATTCCAAGATTGGCAGGGTAAATCCTGCCGTTTTGCCGGTGCCTGTTTGGGCGGCGGCCATAACGTCTCGGCCTTCTAATACTGCGGGTATGGCCTGCGCTTGAATTGGGGATGGGGTGTCGTAACCTTGCTCGGCAACGGCCGCCAAAATCGGGGCAGATAAGCCCAGGGAGGTAAAACTCATAAATAGATCTTCTCAAAAAATGTCGCGTGTCGCGGCGTGATGGTCGCAGCCAAGGTGACAGCGGCGTGCAGCTTACTGGATAAGGGGCTTTGGCGCCAGACTACAGAGTGTGAATAGGGCGGAGTGCGCAAGGTTTGTTCGTGAAATGGATGTCGGCACGTGATAGACCGATAAGCATGTTGATGCAGCGTACGACCGGTGAAAAAATTGCGTAAATAACGTAGAATCCCGCCTCCGCCGTGGCATGGTTAGTGTCGCGTCCATTACTTGAGCCAGAAGACCCACACCAATGTCTATTTCGCCTTTAAAGCAGGAAATCGCCAAGCGCAGAACCTTTGCGATTATCTCCCACCCCGATGCGGGTAAAACCACGATTACTGAGAAGTTGATTCTGCTGGGGCAGTTGATTCAGGTGGCGGGAACGGTGAAAGGTAAGAAAAATGACCGCGCGGCGACGTCTGACTGGATGAGCTTGGAGAAAGAGCGCGGTATCTCTGTCACGTCGTCGGTGATGCAGTTTCCCTACAAAGACCGGATAGTTAATCTGCTGGATACGCCGGGTCACGAAGATTTCTCGGAAGATACCTACCGAACGTTGACGGCGGTGGATTCGGCTTTAATGATTATCGACGGTGCCAAGGGTGTCGAAGATCGCACAATTAAGTTAATGAATGTGTGCCGTTTGCGCGATACGCCGATTTTAACCTTTGTGAATAAAATGGATCGGGATATCCGTGACCCCATCGAATTGCTCGATGAAGTAGAGAGCGTGTTGGGTATTGCCGGTGCGCCAATCAATTGGCCAATTGGGATGGGGCGTGATTTTAAGGGTGTCTATAATTTGTACACCGATGTGATTCATGTATTCCAATGGGGCAAAGGCTCGGTGGTTGCCGAAGATATTCAGATTCAAGGTTTAGAGAGCGACGAAGCAAAAGCCTTGCTGGATGATGAGTACGATAGCTATTTAGAAGAGATAGAGTTGGTGCGTGGCGCCAGCCATGAATTTAATCTTGAGGACTATCTGAACGGCAAGATGACTCCTGTCTATTTTGGCACGGCACTCTCTAATTTCGGTGTTCGGGAAATGTTGGATGGCTTTGTTGAGTGGGCGCCGGCGCCGTTAAATAGAGCGACCGATCAACGCGAAGTGGATGCCAGGGAAGACGCGTTTGCGGGCTTCATCTTTAAGATTCAAGCCAATATGGACCCCAAGCACCGCGACCGTATTGCGTTTATGCGGGTGTGTTCAGGCACCTATCGCAAGGGCATGAAAATGCGTCATGTGCGCATTGGTAAGGATATTAAAATTGCCGATGCGGTGAGTTTTCTTGCCGGTGATCGCGAGCTATTAGACGAGGCGGTATCTGGCGACATTATTGGATTACATAACCACGGTACCATCCAGATTGGGGATACCTTTACCGAGGGCGAAGATCTTAAGTTCACTGGTATTCCGCATTTTGCGCCGGAGCTGTTTCGTCGGATTCGTTTGCGCGACCCATTAAAATCTAAGCAATTGCAGAAGGGCTTGCAGCAGTTGTCTGAAGAGGGGTCGACACAGGTATTTATGCCGCAGCGCAATAGCGACCTTATCGTGGGTGCGGTGGGAACCCTGCAGTTTGATGTGGTTGCCTATCGATTAAAGGACGAGTACAAGGTCGAGGCCCTGTATGAACCGATTAATGTGTATACCGCGCGCTGGGTAGATTGTGATGACCCTAAGAAGTTTGAAGAATTCAAGCGCAAGTGCGCTGAGAATTTGGCCTTGGATGGTGGTGGACATTTAACCTATCTGGCGCCTACTAGGGTAAATTTGGCATTAACCGAAGAGCGTCATCCCGAGGTGCGCTTTAGGGCGACAAGAGAACACTAGGGTCTGTTGACGTTTCATCACCGCCTCTGTTGCGCCTGAAAGCGCGCCAATTTAGCGGAACCCCGCCGGGACGCGACGAGTGTGGTTTGGTGGTTCCAAATGAACGAGGAGCAACGACAAGTGTCGCGCTTTCAGGCGCAACCCAAAGGGCCGGGCGGCGTTCCGCTGGGGCCATTTTTCCGTCTAGCGGCGTTATCAGTCGCTTATTTGGAACCACCAAACTGCGCTCCTTCTGCCTTGCCAGACGGAAAAATGACCTCCAGCAGTGGTGGTGATGAAACGTCAACAGACCCTAAGGATAAAAGCTGACTCCGAGCTGAACGCGACTGTTATATTTTAAAAAAGTTGCGGTGAAAATTACGTCATTGAATGCTTGTCACAGAAGAATGCTTCCCTACAATGGATAGCACATAACAAGCACGACAAATCAAACGGGGAAGAAACTAGTATGAAAATGAAAGATATCGTAATTGCAGCGACATTAGTGGGTCTAAGCGGCAGTGTTATGGCTGCTGAAGGCAGTTTTTTAAGCCGTATCGGTTTGGGCGGCGGCGACTCTAAGTCAGAAGCAAAAGCCGAAGCTAATGTGAGTGTCGATACCAATATCGACGAGAAAGCAGCGGAAGCCAAAGCCAATGCAGAAGCCAAGAGCGCTGCAATGAAGGCAGAAGCTGAGCAGAAGAAAGCGGAAGCTAAAGCTAAGCGCGACGAGATGAAAGCGAAAGCAGAAGCCGAAAAGGCGGAGCGCGAAGCCGCTAAAGCAGAGCGTGATGCTCAGGCTAAAGCCGATGCAGAGGCTCGTGCTGAAGAGCGCGCAGCTGCCAAGGCAGAAGCAAAAGCTAAGATAGATGAGAAAAAGGCCGCACTGCGTAGCCTGACCAACATCAAGGTTAACGCAAATGTTGAAGCGGGTGCTGACGCTCAGTAAATCGAATACCGAGCTTGGTATGACAAAGGGCCTTTATGGCCCTTTTTTATTGTCTGCTTGAAGCGATTGAGTTGTTCCCCGACAATACCGGCATTATGTAAGAGTGCTCGGATTTGTGACTACCTCCAGTAAGCCAATACGATTGGATCGATATTTAGCCAGCGTGACCGATTATTCCCGCAACGACGCCAAAAAACTGATTAAGTCAGGCGATATATGCGTGGATGGTCGTGCGGTCTGTGATCCAGCGCAGCTTATAGCGGCTGACGCAGACGTGACATTGGTGGGTAATGCGCTGCGTCCACCCGGTCCACGCTACTTAATGTTGAATAAGCCCCAAGGTGTCGTTTGTGCTGCTCGTGACCGGCGGCACTCCACGGTACTTGATTTGTTAGATGAAGATAATCCTGAGCGATTGCATGTGGCGGGGCGGCTGGACATCGACACCACTGGGCTTGTGTTGTTGACCGACGACGGGGGCTGGTCACATGCGATTACCTCTCCCCAGCGCAGGTGTTGGAAAACCTATTACGTCGAAACGGCGGAAGTGATTCCTGAACGGTGCATTGAACATTTTGCCCGCGGCGTGTTTCTGAAAGACGACAAAGCGCGGACTTTACCCGCCGAGCTCACGATAATTGAAGATCGTAGTGCGAGATTGAAAATCTGTGAGGGGCGCTATCATCAAGTGAAACGTATGTTTGGTGCCGAGGGTAATGCTGTCATCCGTTTACATCGCGAGGCCATCGGATATATCCACTTAGATACAGATTTGGCAGAGGGTGAATATCGAGCTTTATCAACAGATGAGGTCGCCAGTGTATTTGAATAATAGTCTCGCGGTGCTTGCCCGTAACCACTGGGCATAAGGAATAAATGGAATATGGCTAAATTGCGTCATACTGCCTCCGGGCATGAGGTACAAACCGATACCGCATTGGCTGCGCTATATAAGCAGTTTCCCGCCTTTGAGACACCCGTGTGGTGGTTTGCAGATGAGCATATTGCCGATATGCCCGTGCCGGCTGCACTGCCAAACTGGCAGTGCTTTACTAATCGCTGCGATATTGCTGATCAGTTGCGCGCTGGGAACTATCAAACAGACTTGGGCGATTTTGATATCGCTGCGGATTTCGACCAAGTGCAAACAGTGTGCTATCGCGTGTCGAAGGAAAAGGCGCTCGTACACTACCTAATTAACCAAGCTCTTAGTCGATTGCCCATTGACGGTAAGTTAGTGCTGAGTGGGCATAAAAATGATGGCTTACATAGCTATGCAAAAAAGGCAGCGAGCGTAGTAGGCACACAGGCACATATTAAAAAGTGGGACGGAGGAGCCTATCTAGCGACTGTCGTGAAATTACAGGAGCCTACTGAGTCGTTGGATGATAGCCAGTACCCGGTAATTCGAGAAATTGCGTCTGCGCCCCAATTATTTAGTAAGCCGGGGGTATTTGGTTGGCAGAAGCAGGATCGCGGTAGTGCATTGCTTATAGAGCATCTGCCCGCATTTTTGAGCTTGTTTAGCACGCCACCCAAGCGAGTTGCCGATATTGGCTGTGGTTATGGCTATATCTCAGTGCGGGCGGCTGAGTTGCTGACGGATGTCGAGTGGCTGTTAACGGATAATAACGCCAGCGCCATATTGGCTGCGCGGAAAAATTGCGAAGTGCATCAGCTAAAACACGAGCTGGTGCTGGCCGATTGTGCGATGGGCATTAACGGCCCTGTTGACATGGTGCTATGTAATCCGCCTTTTCACCAGGGCTTTGCGGTCGCGGGGTCGTTAACAGATCGCTTTTTGGCTGCGGCTCATCGCTTGCTCGCAAGTCGGGGGAGAGCAATGTTTGTGGTAAACCAGTTTATCCCCCTTGAGCGTAAAGCCCTCGGCTTATTTCGAGAGGCCACCGTACTTATAGAACAGGATGGTTTTAAACTGGTGGCCTTGCAAAAATAGGCTGGTGGAAATTTAATTTGTCGCAGCTTGAGTTTGTGCCTCACTCTGCTGTGCGCCTTGGGGTTGACTGTCCACGGGTGGCGCTACCGGATTTAGTATTTCTTCAGGTAACTCTTCTACAGTCGGAATTTCATCGATATTACCGTCGCAGGCGCTGCCCGAGTAGATGGCGCGTTTTATCAAACCCTGCGCCAACATAGACAAGCCCCCAGTGTAGATCGCTGCGCCGGTAGATAAGCCAGAGGTAAACATTCCCGTTGGGTCGGCAACAATTTTCGGTTTGCTAAAGGTGCCACCTAGGCGCACTAAGCTGGCGGCGGCGCCGACATTAATGCCAACCCCGGTGCGAGCAATGGGCGAAACCCCGAGTAAAAACTCTTCATTGCCGATATCAATGTTGCCGGTGCCGATTATTTTCGTTTGTTTGGTTTCTAAGGCAATACCGTCGTCACTGATAAATTTGCCATTGCTACCTTTAAAGTGAACGGCAATGCATTCTATTTCCGTGCTGGTTTTCTTTTCGGAAAAGGGATTCAGCTTGTCGATTGTCTCACTTAGCACATCAGAGCCGATGAGGTTCAGAGCATTGCCTTGGGCGACTAGATCAGTGATTTTTATATCTAATTTTGCGTTCATATTGGCGGCTAATTGATGAGGCGTGCTGCCTTTGCTGTCGGCGTCTAAACGAATGCGACCGTTGCCTTGGTTGATACCTGCCGCTTTATCCAGTCCCAGTTTGCCGTAGTCTTCGGCATCGACACTGAGCTGCATATCCAGCTCGGGGATGGTTTTACTGGCATCAAGAGTGAGTGCGACTTTCGCCTCACCGCCTTCAAAATTGACGGTAGTGTTTTTTAATTTTAGTAGGCCACCCTGCAGCGTGGGTTTAAGCGTTGCCTTGTTGATAAAATTGTAACCGGTGTCGATGTTTTCGAGTTTAATTTGCAGTTTGGCATTAATAGATTTCAGAGCATCGAGGGGAATTGTGTCGTCATTGATAAGTTTTTTACTCGATGATTTCTTTTGTGGCACGGCATCAGCACTAATTTCGCTTGCGGGTGGGCTTAGAAAGGCAAGATCGATTTTATGCAATGACAGGGTGCCGTTTAGTGAGGGTATGTCTTCTGCTGTCGCTGCCGGTGTAAAACTAAGATCGAGCTCAGTGCTTTGTTCACCTAGTTGACTTGTTCCTTTAACAGCATAGCTGTCTTCGCCGGCGTTAATATTGGCTTTTACCACCAGTTTACCGGCGTCTTGCCAGGGAAGTTGGGCTAGTGTCCAAACGTCCTTGCTGTTATTGGCTTCGGCATTTACTTGTAACTCAGTTCCCGCTACACCATTTAAATTAAGCTTGCCGGTGGCGTCCGCCTCGATACCTTGCTGCTTGGCTTTTAAGGACAGCTTAACGTCGGCTCCGCTAGTGTTTTTAGATAAAGGCTCTAGGCTGATATCGGCAGAAAAGTCATTTATATCGCGCTGGGTCGCAAGCTCGGATATCTGCGCTGCACTGATGGTGGCCTTTATCGATGATTTAATTTGCACATCAGATTTCAGTTTATTTACTTGCCAACCCATTGCGCTGAGTTTTTCGATATTGAGTTTAAGAGCGACATCTAAGTCCTCGATCCAGGCCCAATCTATCGCCGCTTCGTTATCTTCTGCTGAAATGCTCGGTGCCGTATTGCCCGTGGCGGTATTTTTACTCTCGGTCGTGTCGGCAGAGGGGGGGAGTAAACTATCTATATCTAACGCCGCCGATTGGATACTCGCATTAATTGCAGTGGTTTCGGAATTGATGGTGACCTTGCCTTTGATTTTATTGTCGTTGAGCTGGAGAAGAATATCGCTAAATTCGTAGTTTGGTGTCACCGCGATATTTGTCGAAAGTTTGGTCTTTGGTAATTTAGGGATGTCGGTATTTGCTAGTTTTGATAGGGCGCTGGCGCTGCGCAAATCAAGATCAAGCGACAGCGTGCTGCCGTTTAATGTAGGGTTGAGAAACAATTTGCCTTTACTCTTGATATCGATGTCTTGGTGATGAACTGATAAATCGTAGCCGAGTATGCCTTTTTGAGGATCGAATAGTGTAATAGCGCTGTTTAGCTCTACATGTTGATCGAGATAATCAAGACCAATATAGAAGTCACCGTTGCCTGCCTCGATGCGTTCACCACGTACCTCAGGCAAGTAAATTGTATTTTCATCGCCGCGACGATTTCGCCAGGTCAGGGAAACCTCGCTGATTGCGATGCGATTGAAATTGAAATCACCGGGCAGCAGTGGACCTGTATCGATTTCTTCCGGAGTCGGAACCTCGGGTTCGGCTTTTAATTTACTGCTTATCCAATTAATTTCACCGGCATCATTTTGTTCTACATTGACGTGTAATTTTTGGGCGCTCAGTTCCCAAAATGCCTTATGACTGAATGGACTCTCGGTGAGTGCAATAGTGATGTCACCTAAGGAAAGTAATTCCGAGCGCGGCCATTCTGGATTGCTGATGCGCAAACCGCTGATTTCAAAACGAAGGGGCTTAATATGAGATTGGATGTCTGAAATTTCAACCTCAAGCCCAGCGAAGCGTTGCGCGCTAGTGCCAATTAGGCCTCGTAATAGCTGCGGTTGAATTAAGGCTATACTCACCGTGAGTAGGATAAGGACGAGCAGTAGGCCTAGGCCAAGTAAAAATTTCTTAATCACAATAAATACTCTGTTACGGTGTCAATCTGCCGCGACGCTGAAAAGCAGGTTTGCGGCTGGTGCAGAATTTTCGGCGGAAATTATCTGATTTCCGATGTAGTAGCGCGAATGGTAGTGGGTCTTACATTAACATCGCTGCGCTTTGGATGGTACCTGCACAACTTTGCCGCCTGTGTCTTAGTGGTGTTAAGTCACCTTGGCGTGGCGTATTTGCATGACGAACGTCGCGGCGCCTTTATTATTAATAGAATCGCAATCCAGTGGAGGTTTCGTTGAAGTGGTCTGAAAAGCTGGTGCGCGGTCGCTTGCTTAAGCGATATAAACGTTTTTTGGCTGATGTAGTTCTAGATAGCGGCGAGCACGTTACAGTACATTGCCCAAATACTGGTGCTATGACGGGATGCGCATTAGCCGGTAGTCGAGTTTTTCTGCTCGATAGTCACAATCCCAAGCGGAAATACGCCTATACATGGGAGCTTGTCGAAAGCGAATTCGGCGGCATGATTTGTATTCATTCGGCTAGAGCGAATGGCTTGCTTGCGGAGGCTCTGCAGCGGGGGGCTATCGAACCCTTGTCCAGCTATTCTCATATTCAGCGTGAAAAGACCTTGGCATCCGGAAGTCGTATTGATTTCTTTTTGTCGTCTGATGAGGTCGAACTGTCTGACTGCTACGTTGAGGTGAAGTCGGTGACTCTTCATTGTGGGGGTGGCATAGGGGCGTTTCCCGACGCAGTCAGTGCGCGAGCCGTGCGCCATATTGAGGAATTGCTTGGTCTGCGGCAAGCGGGCGCGAGGGTGGTATTGCTCTTTGCTGTCTTACATGAAGATATTCATAGTGTTAGACCCGCGGAGGAAATCGACCCGCATTACGCTCGAGTTCTCAGTGATGCGGTGCAGCAAGGTCTTGAGGTGCTAGCGTACAAAGCGCAAATAAACGAGGACGAGATCTACTTGGCCGAAGCGCTTCCGGTAATTTTATAGCGATACCAGTATCCTGGTATCGCCAGTTTTTCGTCTAAGTAAAGTCGTCGCTCAGAACGACATAGCCGTCTTCAACACGACTGGCGACGGCTTCCAGTTTCTTGCCGTGACATGGTCCCGCGATGCACTCCCCAGATTCAATAATAAACAGTGCGCCGTGGGTGGAGCATTGAATTAGTGAATCGTCGAAATCTAGAAATTGATCCTCTTGCCAATTTAGTTCGATCCCAATATGAGGGCAGCGGTTTTGATAGACAAAGACCTCTCCGCGTTGGCGAACCGCAAAAAGTGATTTGTCCGAAAATTTAAACCCCTTGGAACCGGGGTCAGCAATCTCGTCTAGTCGGCAAAGTTTGAGCATAGGGTATTAAACAATTATTGGGTGACATTGTTGGGTACGGGGCTTCGACGGGTTGACGGAACCCTGCTTACAATCCAGTTTCTAGCATGCGGTCGTCGCCTTCACTTTTGAATGCGTGGCGGATGGCGGGTAGCATGCGATCAACGGCATCGCGACCTTCTACGATGGCCTCAGCCGCGCTGCTAAACTCCAGTAGACCAATATGCCCCAGTCTCGGCCAGAGCATGATGTCGGCGGGTTCACCCGCTAGTCGGCTGCGGGTGATTCTATCCTGCATAATATTGATTGCACTCATCATCACGCTCATCGTGCCGGGTGGCTCGGCTCTTTTGGGAGTGTCGTTGCTGCGGAAGTTGCTGGCGGCTTCTCTTACGGAGCTTGCAAATCGGCTGAATGCGGCACCTAGGAATGGATCATCCTCCGCTGAGTCTTCGGGAAGTAATTCCTCGTCTTCTGACTCTTCCTCTTCTATTGTTTCTTCGTTGGCGGGTGCCTTTGCATCGGTAAGTATTTTTTGACGGCCTACTAGGTCGCTGTTGAGGTCTACGCCAATGATGATGTCGGCCCCGAGGGCGCGGCAAACAGACACCGGTACGGGGTTTACTAAGCCGCCGTCAACTAGCCACGAATTGCCAAACTTCACCGGCGTTAGGATTCCTGGTATCGCCATGGATGCGCGCACCGCATCCCAAAGAGGCCCCCGTTGTAGCCATACTTCGCGGCCGCGCATTAGGTCGGTTGCGACCGCGGCGAAGGGGATGTTTAAATCTTCAATGTCGGGGTTGCCGTACTCGTTCATAAAAAATTCTATTAGGCGGGTTGCGTGGGCTACGCCGCCGGTTGCCGTCAGGCTCACGCTCATATAATGGAGCACTTGTGTGGTGCTTAGGGATTGGATCCAATCCGTAAAGTGGTCTAATTTACCGGTAAGGTAGCAAGCCGCGATGACGGAACCAATCGATGTACCACAGATAATGTCGGGCTGTATTCCGAGCTCACCTAGGCGTTGAATAACGCCAATATGGGCCATGCCCCGAGCCGAACCGCTACCCAGTGCTAGGGCAACTTTCTTATTACCTAATGAAACATCTTCCACGACACTTACTCCGGAATTTCAACAAAGATCAATTACCGGTAGTATGATGCCACGCTTAGTGTTTACTCAACTGCACGGACAATTTGTACCTAAATTATGTCAAATCAGAACCGCCAAAATATTGGAGAAGCTTTATTGCTTGGCTGTGATGAGTCAGCGATGACCTTGGTGGACGGAATTCCTGTTCATCAAGATATCGTTGCGCCGCTCGGCGCCCTTAAAGCTGACGCCGCCAAGGCAGGTTTTGATCTGCGGGTGTTAAGTGGATTTCGTAGTTTCGACCGTCAACTGGCGATTTGGAATGCCAAAGCGGCGGGCCAGCGAGCGCTGCTCAACGACGCTGGGCAAGTTTTGGATTGGGCATCTTTGTCGGAGTCCGAGTTGATCGCGGCAATTTTGCGGTGGTCAGCTTTACCTGGCGCGTCACGGCATCATTGGGGAAGCGATATTGATGTATACGACGCAGCGGCAGTGCCCGCGGATTATCGCGTACAATTAACACCTGCCGAAGTAGCCGATAATGGCGTATTTGGGCCCTTCCATATGTGGCTTGATGGTGAATTTGCCGCTGGTCGCGGCCGTGATTTTTTTAGACCCTATAATGAGGACCGTGGTGGTATTGCCCCAGAGCGCTGGCATTTAAGTTACGCGCCATTGGCGGCGGACTGTGATTGGGCTTTGCGGAGCGAGGTAATTCAAGAGGCCTTAGCGAAGCGGGAAGATTTATGTTTGAAAGACGCTATTTTAAGAGAGCTACCGACTATATATCGGCGTTATGTCGCGGTGCCAGCGAGTTGCTACCCACCGGTATTTGCGCAAGCCCTGCTGGGTGAGGAAGTCTTATGAGTTTGACTGTCACGGAACTTTGGTCTGCGATGATCGCTGAGGCCCGGGAGTATGGTAAAAATGAGCCGGTTTTGGCGAGCTTTTATCATGCGAGCATCCTAAATCACGCTAATTTCGCCAATGCCTTGAGTTTTCATATCGCAGCTAAGCTAGATTGTGATTCAGTACCGGCAATGTTGATTCGAGACGTGTTTAATGAGGCGTTTGAAAATGATAAAGGTATTGTAGAAGCAGCTGCATTGGATATTTGCGCGCATTTTGAGCGTGATCCCGCGTGTGATCATTACGGAATGCCGTTTTTGTATTTTAAAGGCTTTCAGGCAATTCAAGCTTATCGGATTGCGCATTGGCTTTGGCAGCAGGGGCGTGTGTCATTAGCCTTATTTTTACAAAACCGTATTGCCAGCGTATTCGACGTGGATATACATCCCGCTGCGGTTATTGGTCACGGCATCATGATTGATCATGCAACGGGTTTGGTGATTGGCGAAACCTCGGTGGTTGGTAATAATGTGTCGATGCTGCATTCGGTGACCTTGGGTGGCTGCGGCAGTGGGCCAGGGCCTCGTCATCCGCGAATTTCCGATGGTGTATTGGTAAGTGCGGGAGCAAAGTTATTAGGTCCCATATTGGTTGGTGAAGGTGCGAAAATTGCCGCCGGAAGCGTGGTCTTGAGTGATGTTGCTGCGCACTCTACCGTAGCCGGCGTACCTGCGAAGCAAGTTGGTGCGTTATCTGCGGAACTTCCTGCCTTAAATATGGATCAATACATCAGCGAAGATATTTAGCGCGGCTAGATAGTTACGTCAGATTTATTAAATTACATATGGTATATTTCGGGTTATAGTGGCGAAATATAGAAGAGCGAGGTTAATGTGAGCGTTAAACTACTGGATAACAAAGCATTCTATGGCTACAGAGTGCGTCGAACCGTGGCGGGTAAGTTGTATCAGGAGTATTTCTCGCTGAAAACTGGAGGCGCTCGCCTCGAAGGTAAGCAAAAGCTTGAGACCGAGAAGCAGGCGCTAGCCCGCGATGCGGTGTTGGAAGCTGAGCAGCAACGCTATTTGAACGAGACCAAAGAGGATCGTTGCTTCAAGAGTGACGGTACCGTCCGTGGCATTAGCTATTTACTTAAGACTGAGAAAAGTGGCAATTTAACACCGATTTTTCAGGTTGGCGTGGCGTCTAAAGTGGAAAATAAAACCGTCTGTACGAGTTTCTCACTAAATGCCCACGGCAGTGATGATGCTTGGCACCGCGCGGTTGATGCGTATGCGAAACATAAATCGATCCGCAAGAACACCAAGTTATATCAACGTTTGTTGAAGGCGATGCCGAAAGTTTCTTAATAAAGAAGCTTAACGTTGTTGGATAGCGTTAGCAGTCATATCTATTTTGGCTGCTAGCCCGAGCTGCCACTGCCTAACTGCTGTGACTTAGCTTCAATAGTGTGTACTCCAATTCCAGTTAATCAATTTGTAGCTATCTGCGGGTAGTTATTTATTGATGGGGCCTGCGTCGCTGGAAGTAGTAGCTATTTCAAATTTCCTATTCCTCGGCTGAATGTGCCGCAATTCCGATCAATTTTTCCAAGGCTCGTATTTGCCTTGATGGTCGCCGCGATGACGGTGCATGCTTGAGCCTAATCCGCACTTGGTGAGATGTATTCACGGCTTGGTGTTTAGCTTGTTGAGTTTGCTTAGGTGGTGATATTTATTACTCATCAAGCACTTAAGCTAGCATCCATTGGCTAGGGATCGTATCATTGTGAAGCCGCACCTATGTGCTTAAATGGCGACATCGGAACTCTCCGAATGATGCTCAAATAACCACTCTCACGGAAGATTTATGTTCAAATCGCGTTTTCGTCACTGCCTAGCCGTATTTTTTCTATTAGCACCGTCATTGAACTACGCAGCGCCGTGGATAAAAGCTACCGATATTGCAGCTCGGCAGCATATCGAGTTTCTTGCTAGTGCTGGAATCATTCGCGCGCCAATAAGCCAATGGCCGCTAATGTGGGGCGGCATCTTGCCTGATCTTCGCCAGTCGCAGTACCGCAAACTTACCACGCCACAAAAACACGCTGTCGATAGTTTGTTAGCTCAATTCGAGGAAGATAGTGCACCAACTCGTGTTGAGGTAAATGCTGGCTGGGCAGATCAAGATACGACTGTTTTTGGTGGGTTTGGTAGTCGCAACGATGCGCCGCAATTTGCTGGTGTATCGGCGAGCTTTGTTGGTCAACGCTGGGCTGGGGAGTTAAATATTTCCTATGATATCCCTGACCGGCCGAGAGAGCACCGCAAGTTAGATCAGAGTTATTTGGCCGGGGCCTTTGGCAACTGGGGAGTCACAATTGGCGCGGTAGATCGTTGGTGGGGGCCCGGTTGGCAATCTAGCACTATCTTGTCGAATAATGCTCGGCCTGTTCCCGGTCTGTCCCTGCAGCGCAACAAGGCAATCCCTTTCGAAACTCCCTTATTGTCGTGGCTCGGCCCATGGCAATTACAAGCGTTTATGGGGCAGCTAGAATCAGAGCGTTCTATTCCAGATGCCAAACTTTTAGGGCTTCGCTTTGCGGTCAAGCCGTGGCATTGGCTGGAATTAGCGGCCAGCCGCACAGCCCAATGGGGCGGTGATGGCAGGCCTGAGGACTTTAGTACCTTCTCAGATTTGATTTTGGGTAAAGACAATCGCGGCGACAGTGGCATAACGCAAGAAAACGAACCCGGCAATCAGTTGGGTGGCGTCGATATGAAAATCCTTTTCGCTGTGCCCTGGGGTAGCCAGGGTGCTTATGCACAATTTATCGGTGAGGATGAAAGTGGCTATGTTCCCTCGCGATATATTTACACCGCGGGTTTAGATGGTGTGGTATCGCTTAGCGACAATAAAAGAATTCACTGGTTTGTTGAGCGTAGTGATACTCGGGCCGGCACATTAAGCGAAAAGCGGTTTAATTACGCCTATGAGCATGGGACATACAAAACTGGCTATCGTCATAAAGGCCGTGTAATGGGGTCGAGTGTCGATAGCGACAGTACCATTGACACCGTGGGCCTGAGTTTGGTGTTGCCGTCACAAAGCCAGCTAGCCTTCAAATGGTCTGCAGTGGACCTTAATACAGATGGTGCGAGACCAACTGGCTTTAGCGGCAGTGGCGATATTTTAGAGCTCAGTTATCGTTTTGCCTGGTTACAAAATAACACCACGATAGGTTATCGCTGGATTGACGACGGCATAGACGTGCGCGGTCTAGACGATGGTACCGAGACTTTGTTTATCGAAACGGCGTGGCGATGGTAGGGTGGTCGCCGCCACGTATTTCGGATAAAAACTGCAAGGTATTTTTGCCCGTGATTGGTGTCTTTTCTTGTGAGAGTACAGGCACTATCGCTATCTTCCCGCAGCTGTGAACGTTTGTAACGCACACAGCTCGCTCTTGTTTGTCCCTTCTGAATAATCCCTTGTTATTCGTACAGAAAAAATGCTGTCTAACGATATCTGTATTGCTCTGCTGATCACAGATACTTCGCGATTGGTGTATTCGAGATTTTGCTGCAGTCGTGTTTGAACCAGAAAAGTAAGAGATGTGCTATGAGGGGATTGAGCGGGGAGGCGAAACTGCGATAGTGCAGCTTCGCCCTTGGCGCTTAGCCTTTGTAAGCCGCTGCCGCTTTCATGATTTCTGCTTTGGCTTCTTCGCTGCCAGCCCAACCATCAACTTTAACCCACTTGCCTTTTTCCAGATCTTTGTAGTTTTCAAAGAAATGTTCAATTTGCTTGATTAGCAATTCAGGCAGGTCAGATGGCTCTTTCACGTTTTGGTAAAGAACAGATAGTTTGTCGTGGGGAACGGCTAACAATTTAGCGTCTTTACCCGCTTCGTCGCTCATGTTCAGAATGCCAATGGGACGAGCACGGATAACAGAGCCCGGAACGACAGGGTATGGAGTAACAACCAATACGTCTAATGCATCACCGTCTTCAGACAGTGTGTTTGGAATGTAGCCGTAGTTTGCTGGGTAAAACATGGGCGTTGCCATAAAACGATCGACCATCAGCGCATCAAATTCTTTTTCAATTTCGTATTTGATCGGGCTGCTATTTGCAGGTATTTCGATAGCGACGTAGATGTCATTTGGCAGGTCTTTGCCAGCTGGAATTTGGTTGTAGCTCATTGTGGGCTTCCATTTCAGATTGCGTTTGGGGTTGATAAATCTGCGCAGATTATAAACTGTGTGGGGACGGATTGCCAAAGTGCTGTGGCGTTTGCTTTCGGGTGAGGCGGGCGGGAGTTTGGGGCGGATAGGGCTAGAAGGCCCTATCCACAATCGCTAATCAGTACTGCGACTCAGGCATGGCGATGACGATACCGTCCATTTCATCTGTAATCACAATTTGGCAGCTTAAGCGGCTAGTGTCCTGAGGGTCTAATACGCAGTCGAGCATGTCTTTTTCTGTGCTGTCAGGCTCGCCCGCTTTAGCAACCCAAGCGGGGTCGACGTAGCAGTGACATGTCGCACAACTGCAGCAGCCGCCACATTCACCCAAGATACCGTCGATGCCGTTATCAACCGCGGCCTGCATAATACTGGTGCCAACTTCCGCGTGAACTTCCTGCGTGTTGCCATCGTGAGATTTGTAAATAATTAAAGGCATTGTCTATATTCTCGTACTTGAAATTAGTTAAAGACGTCTTTGATTTCGATAGTCTCGTCGGCGAGCTTCAGCGGATCAGCGGTTTGACCTGATGTTAAGGCGCGCTTGCTCATCATGAATTCTTTTGGTCGGTTAATCGCGTCGACGGCAATAAAGCGACCTTCACTGAAATAAAATGCGGCGAAGCTGCGGTCTTGCTCGCTATTGCCGCGGATGATCACCTGGTCAAAGCCCTGTGACAGTCCGGCAATTTGTAGTTTAAGGTCGTATTGATCTGACCAAAACCAAGGTAGGGCGTTATATGCCTCAGGTTTACCACATATACTTTTGGCCGCAATTTTAGCTTGATCGGTTGCATTTTGTACCGATTCCAGGCGTAGTTTGCGGTCGTAAATGGGGTTGTAGTGGTTGGTGCAGTCACCTGCGGCAACGATGTCTGGGTCATTGGTAGTGGCAAACTCGTTTACCGCAATGCCATTGTCGATGGTAAGTCCCGCTTCTTCAGCTAGTTCAACATTGGGGATTACACCAACGCCAATAATGACTAGATCGGCAGGCACTGTAGTGCCGTCGGCAAGGCGGACGCCTGTTACATGTTTTTCGCCAACGATGGCGTCAACGCCCGCTTGAGTGCGAATATCGACACCCTCTTCAGTGTGTACGCGGGTGTAAAATGCAGAAACTTCGGGGGCGGTAACACGCTGTAAAACACGTTCCATCGCTTCTATTACGATAACGTTCATGCCAATCTTACGCAGCGACGCTGCCGTTTCGAGCCCTATATAGCCGCCGCCAATAATGACTGCAGATTTGCCGGGACCGGTAAATTTATGGGTCTGTTTAACGTCATTAAGATCGCGCATATAGAAAACACCGGCAAGTTCGCAGCCAGTGAAGGGGATTTTGCGAACCCGGGCGCCAGTCGTGAGGGCAAGCTTGGTATAGGAGATTTCGGCGCCGTCTTCCAGGGTGATTTTCTTGGCGTCGCGATCAATTTTTGTTACTCGCGAACCCAGCAGCAAATCGACATTATTTTTGTCGTAAAAATCAGCGGCGCGAATTAGCAGCTCATCTTCGGTTTTTTCGCCGACAAAAAAGGCTTTTGATAAGGGCGGGCGGTGGTAGGGTAGATTTGGTTCGTCGCCAATTAAGGAGATTTTGCCTTCCCAGCCCTCTTGGCGGAGGCTGGATACTAATTGGGCAGCCGCGTGACTGGCCCCAATAATAATACAGTGTTCACTCATAACTAATTTTCCAGGAGGCTCGTGTTCAGTTTCATGTTGTCTTGCGGGCTGCCGTAAGATTCATGGATTATATTTTATAGGTACATAGCTTTTAGGTACTTAACTTAAAGGAACTAAATTAAAAGTACTTAGGCTCGTCCCACCACGGGTAAAAATCGGGCATGTCTTTCGACACTTGATTCTTAAACTCCGGTGGACGTTTTTCTATGAATGATACAACACCTTCGGCGGCATCGCTGCTGCGTCCTCGGCTGAGTATTACCCTGCTATCTAGCTTGTGGGCATCCATAGGATGGTTCATGTCCAGCCCGCGCCACAGCATTTGTCTAGTCAGGGCTACGGAAACCGGTGCAGTATTGTCTACGATTTCATGTGCAATTGCATAGGCTTCGACAAGTAATTCTTGCTCAGAGCACACTTTTCTGATCAATCCACTGTCCTGGATCTCTGAAATTGGGTAAACACGCCCGCTAAAGCACCATTCCAGTGCGCGTGAAATGCCCACAATGCGAGGAAGAAAGAAGGATGATGCCGCTTCCGGTGCAATGCCACGGCGAGTAAAAACAAAACCGACTTTGGCGTTTTCGCTGGCAAGCCGGATGTCCATGGCTAATGTCATGGTAATACCGACCCCGACTGCGGGGCCATTGATAGCGGCAATAATAGGTTTTAGGCAGCGATAAAGTCGCAGGGTGACAAGGCCGCCAATATCTCGCACCGATTCATCGCTGTAATCAAGTGTGTTGCCCGCGCGAACTGCAGATTCGCCGTTACCCTCGCCATTAAAGGTGTCTTTGCCAGATGAGAGGTCGGCGCCAGCGCAAAATGCACGACCTGCGCCAGTAATCACTACGGCCTTTACTTTGTCGTCTTCGTCGATGTGATCAAGTACGGCGATTAGCTCATCGGCCATGGTTGGGGTGAAGGCATTGAGCTTATCGGGGCGGTTAAAGGTAATCGTCGCAATGCCGTCTTCAAGTTTATAAAGTAGAAACTGGAGATTCATCAAGGGCGTCCTGACAAGATAGTGAGCTATTGGCCAGTGAAATTGGCTGCGCGCTTTTCAACGAAGGCCGTAACTCCTTCGTCAAAATCAGCTGTTTGACCGGCTATTTTTTGCAGTTCGCGTTCAGTTTCCAGGCTGGCTTCCCAAGTTGAATCGACGGCTGCCCATACTGCTTTTCGGATTAGACTTAGTGCGACCGTCGGGCCCCTGGCGAGTGACAGGGCGGTATTGAAGGCCTCTTCTTCCAAGCTCTCGTCTGCAACAACACGATTAATTAGTGCCCACTCTAAGGCTTTCTCGGCACTTAGGCGGTCGCCCGTTAACATTAATTCCATGGTGCGGGCGCGGCCAATTGTGCGGCTGAGCAAGTGGGTGGCGCCACCGTCGGGAACAAGTCCGATTTTTGAAAAAATTTGAATAAACGTCGCATTTTCACTGGCGACGATCATGTCGCCTGCAAGTGCTAGTGAGGCACCGAACCCCGCGGCGCTGCCACGAACCGCGCTGATCCACGGGATTGGCAGGTTCTTGAGTTTGAGCATAATGGGGTTAAGGTATTTCTCAAGAATTAAGCCGATATCGCGTTGGCTTCGATCAGCAGGTAAAGGGGTGAGGGGGTTGCTGGGGTTAAGGGATGCACCTGAGCAAAACCCGCGCCCAGCACCGCAGAGGATCATTGCACGGGCATTTTTGGCGAGGTAATCAATGGCTTCATCAATCTCTTTGACCATGACCGGCGTAAGCGCATTTAGGGTAGATGGTGCGTTCAGGGTGAGAATGCCGACGGAATCGCGGATCTCTACTGTGATTTCCTGGAAGTTCATTTTTTAATCCTTTGCTCGTTGCGTCGAGACCTGCTGTGGTCGCTTAGTAGCGGTAACACGCCTTAGGTTTTATTATAAGATCGCTGCCAAGGGCTTTTACCTGCGGGCCTTATGGTGACCCAATCAATCTTGATTTGGTACTCCTTGTTAATGTTAATCCAGCTTGCAAGATAAAGAATCGCTAGAACATTATTCGTACGGCATGGGGAGTAAGCCTGAATTTGAGTGGTCGCGTAAGCGCTTGAATTATCGTGCAAGTAGACGTTAATTCGGAAATCTCCTTCATTCCTTGTTATTCTTCGTCGCCGCAGAAATAAGGACATACACACCTTTCGCCATGAAATCCCTATCCATTTACCTATGCTAACTGACGAACAAGTTCTGGTTACCCGCCATACCCGTGATCATGCTCGGGTGACCGCAGTTGCTGGTGCAGGTAAAACCACCACAATGGTGCAATACCTACTCGAACGGTTGCGAGCAGGTATGGACCCCCGCTTAGTTAGGGTCGTTATGTTTAATAAGGCGGCGCAGGAAGATTTCAGTCGGAAACTGCTGCTGGCCTCCGCTTCCTCAATTAGTTTGCCGCCGGTGCGCACCTTTCATGCGATGGGGCGAAACCTTGCCATAGCATTGGCAAAGGAAGGGCATTTACCGCCGTTTGATCCTGCACCATTGAGTGAAGCACAGCTTCGAATCGAAATGCTGCGAGCATTGCAAGCATCGGCGGGTACCTCGGGACAGCGGGCAGCAATTGCCGATGAGCAGCAGCAATGGTTAGATGCCTTCGCGGGCTTTGTCGATTTGGCAAAGTCTAATTTACAAGCACCAGAAACAACCTTTTTCGCGGCGGCTTATCCTGATCAATACCAATTGTTCATAGAGGCTTTCGCGCGTTTTGAACAGTGGCGCAAATCAGCTGGGCGAGTGACGTTCGCTGATTATCTCTATGACCCATGTTGTGCGCTGCTTGCAGACCCCAAATTGGGTGAGTTTCTCGCGAATCGCGTCGACTTGTTTGTTGTCGATGAGTTTCAGGATATCAACGACATCCAGTTTTATCTTTTGAAAACGCTTGCAGGTGATCGCGCGCGCCTGCAAGTGGTTGGCGATGCCGATCAATGTATTTACGAATTTAGAGGTGCGCGACCCGACTATATGCTCAAGCATTTTGGTGATAGTTATCCCCATAGTAACTATCAAATGTCGCGCACATTTCGCTACGGTCATCAGTTAGCTCTAGCCGCAGCACATCTTATTGCCAATAACCAACGACGGGAGCCGGTACTGTGTATCAGCGCTGATACTGCGCCTGCCACTAAAATTGAACTTTGCCTGCAAACAGCTGATGGCGACACATTGGCGGAAGTGTGTTTGAGCGAACATGCCAATGGTCGGCCATTTAAAGATTTGGTGTTTCTCTGTCGCACATGGGCGCAGGCCGCGCCGGTTGAATTGGTGTTATTGCAGCGGGGAATTCCCAATCGTATAAGTGGCGGTAGCCGGGTGCTAGAGCGGCAAGAAATTAAAGTGTTGCTGATTTTGCTACGTATCATGGCGGGGCGATTTTACGAGCAAAATCCGGCAGATTGCGAGCAACAGCTTTTCGACTGTTTGCGTTTCTCCGAGTTAAAAATTAAGCACGATGTTTTGCGTCGTTATGCCCAAAAGGCATTGCGAGATGGTCAGGGCTTCAGCGCCTTAAATTTATCTGACGACGATTTATCAATTTATCAAGAGCAGCGACTTCAGCGCTTAGCCGAGGCGCTAGTGAAGCTGGAAAGATCATCTAGTGCGAGTGTTGGCCTGAATGAATTTTTAGCAGGACTGGATTTACTGAAACTGATTCGCGACAACGCGCTCAGCAAGGAAGAGGGCGAGAATAGAGCGGCAACAATCAGTGCCTTTGTTGGCTTTATTACCATGCAAGCCGAGCAAGACCCCGCAGCGATTATCAATTTGATTCAGGGAATGGGCCTGGCGGGGGGCGTGCTAAGTGATCGTGACGCCTTGGTCGATGCCGTTACCATCACAACGATGCACCGTAGCAAAGGCTTGGAGTGGCCAGTGGTTATTTTGCCGGGCTTGAGTGCGCATTATATGCCGTATCAGGCCGGCAACCGTCGGCGTCCTGATGCGGATCAACAAGAGTCAGAGCGGCGCTTGATGTATGTAGCCATGACACGAGCCATTAATGCCTTGTATCTCTTTGCCCCCGGTATTGACTGCCGCAATGGCTGGCTTGGCGGCCTGCGGCCAGAGCTGAATTTACTGCCAAGTCCCTTTTTGCAGGAAATGAATATACCGTTGGCAAAAGCGATTGGCGCTGCGCTTGATACCAGGGAGAAACCTTTCGCGGCGTCAAGCTTAGCGAACACCGCTGTTGGCGTGGCATATCTGGAAGCGCTGGGTCTAGATATTGAATTTACAGTTAGGGCGTCTGGCAACAAATTTGACTATGGCGTTTGTGTCCGTCATAGCGAGTATGGTGATGGTCGTATTACCGCAATCGACGAGCACGGACTGACAGTTCATTTTACAAACCAACAGGTGTATTTTTCGTCGTTGCATGTTGAACATGTGCTGCAAGTTATTGATACGAAAAACGAGATTGGGCCTGAACTAGAAAATGCCGCAGAATTTATCAGTGGCGATGTATTGGCTCATTCAAAGTTTGGTCGCGGTGTTGTGTCGTCGATTGATACCCGCTTTATTCACGTGCGGTTTCGAGAGGGGACCAAAACCTTCCGCCGTGATCTCTTCCGTGCAACCCGCGTCAGTTCGCGCAGTTAAGCGTTTCGCTAGCGGCCAAGCAGAACCTTATTGCCGGCAAAGTGTCAGACACAGAATAAGGCGGTTTTCCGCTCTTATTTCCCCCGAGGTGGATATGAACATAACAAGCTTAAAAGTCGGTCTGACGATATTCTTGAGTTTTTCTTTACTAGCCTGCGGTGGTGTTAAAGACGAGAAGATGGGTTTGGATGAGCGTATAGCGGAGTATGGCTATCGTCCCGGTGAAAATGTTGATCAAATTCAAGCGTATAGAATCAGCGATTGGACGTATTTAGACGATCATCATTTCATGTTTAGCAATGGACTGTCGGATCACTATCTTATTAGCCTGAAAAACGCCTGTGGTGAATTGCGCAGTTCTGAAACGCTGGCGTTTAAAACTCGGACGAGCACATTAACGAAATTTGACGTAGTGATCGTGCCCCAGTCCGGCGTCAATAAGCGTTGCAGTATCGAGTCAATATCGAGATTGACCCCGGCTGACTAAATACGCTTATTGCGTTAATTGAATATCGGCAAAACTGCAGACGCACTGATGTTGTGGATGCGTCGCAACGTTTTCTGACTCGCGTTGAACCCACGCGGTTTGCATACCTGCTTCGGCGGCCGCATTTACCTCCTCAACAATATCCGACAAAAAGAGAATTTCAGAGGCGGGCAGGTTTATCTGCTGCTGTATTCGCCGGTAAGATTCCCAGTCTCGCTTTGCTCCGCTTGTGGTGTCGAAGTAGTTTTTAAATAAATATCGTAAATCCCCGCCTTCGTTAAAGCCGAAGAATAATTTTTGTGCGTGAATTGAGCCGGAAGAATACACATACAACTCCAGTCCCTGTTTATGCCATGCAATGAGTTTTTCAAGCGCGTCTGGATAGATGTGTGCCTGGAAGTCGCCGTTGCGATAACCGTACTCCCAAATCATTCCCTGTAAGGATTTTAGGGCGGTATTTTTCTTGTCTTCCGCTATCCAGTCGAGCAGTTGAGCAATTAAGGCTTCGGTGTCTGCGATATCGATTTTCGCGTCGGTCGCAACATCGCGTAAGGCGACTTCGACCGCATCGTCACCGCGTTGCTGGCGGATAAAATCAGCTAGGTTTTGAGCGGCGTAGGGAAACAGCACCTGGTGTACAAACTGAATTGAACTGGTAGTGCCTTCTATATCGGTAAGGATAGCCTTGATCACAAAGAATTCCTTTTTAACGGCGCTATGCGTCAAGTCGTGAGTAGCGACTGGCGATGTCTTCACCGGTGTAATTGGCGACCCAGCCATCTGGATTGTTAAAAAAGCGAATGGCAACCAGGTTTGGCTCAGGGCCGAGGTCAAACCAGTGTTTGGTATTGGCCGGTACACTCAATAGATCACCTTTTTCACACAAGACTTCATAGATTTTGTTGTCGATGTGGAGTGCAAATAAACCTTGGCCCTCAACAAAGAAACGCACCTCGTCTTCACTGTGGGTGTGCTCGTCTAAAAACTTTAAGCGCAGCGCGTCTTTCTGCGGATTGTTGCTGGCGATGCTAATGACATCGACGCTTTGATAACCCTGTTCGCTGACGAGTCGTTTGACGTCGCTATCGTAGGCGGACAAAACAGATTCTTGATTGTCACCGGCTGCGATATCGTCGCGGGTTTGCCATTGTTCAAAGCGCACACCGGCGCTTTGAAGCTGTCGGTGAATGTGTTCGGGTGTACTTGTCGTCGATAGCGATTGGCTGGCATCGGTGTCGAGGAAGATAGTTAGTTGGCTCATCGTCGCTCCCTAGCGCGCAAGGCGCAGCAATTCTAATTCACAGTGCAACAGAAAGTCTAAAGCCTCTAAATTGCGCATGCAGCTATTGAGATCTTTACCCCAGCAGTAGACGCCGTGACCGCGGATTATATAGCCGGGACAATGTGCTTGTGCCGTTAAATAGCGATCACTTTCAGCGGCGAGGGCGCTGATGTCCTGGGTGTTTTCAAAGATCGGAATATCAAGGCTGCTGGCGTGGGTGTCGAAGCCATCGAAGGCTTTTATCAATTCGTAATCCGCGAGGGTAATTGCCTGGGCGTTTGGCAGTGCCTTCGAAATGACGGTCACGACCGGCGAGTGGCAGTGCAATACCGCACCAATCTCAGGGAAGCGTTGATATAACTGGGTGTGTAGTTCGGTTTCTGCCGACGGCTTGCCGTCGCTAATGGGCTTGCCCGTCAGATCGACGGCAATAAAATCTGTCGGGCTAAGCTGGCCCTTGTGTTTCCCCGATGCGGTAACAATTGCAGAGTTGGCGTTTAGGCGGGCAGAGAAATTCCCGCTGGTGGCAGGAACCCAGCCGCGCTGGTAAATATCTTCGCCGACCGCGGCAAGTGCAATCGCTTGTTGATAAAAGAACTTACTATCGATCATAAGCCTAGCTGCTATTTCCTTTTATTCGCGTTTAGGTGTGCTGTTACCTTGGCGCGATCAGGTTGGTGAATAATCCCGTACTCGGTAACGATAGCATCGATCAATTGTGCGGGGGTAACGTCAAAAGCAGGGTTGTTGGTAACGACATTTTCTGGCGCCACGCGCTGGCCGAAACTGTGGGTTATTTCGTCTGCCGGCCGCTGTTCGATTGGGATTTGTGGGCCGTCGAGTAATGCATCAAAGGTGCTGGTTGGTGCGGCAACCATGACTTTGGCGCCGTGGTGTTTGGCGATAATGGCAAGGTTGTAGGTGCCGATTTTATTGGCCGCATCGCCATTTGCCGCAACGCGGTCAGCGCCGACAATCACCCAGCTGGGTTTGTGTTCTCGCATTAAGTGGGCAGCTGCACCCTCTATTGCCAAGGTTACCGGAATGCCGTCTTGCATTAACTCCCAGCTTGTTAGGCGCGCACCCTGCAGCCACGGCCGTGTTTCGCCAGCAAAGACCCCACGGATTTTTCCGTCGCGATGAGCTGAGCGGATAACGCCTAAGGCGGTGCCATAGCCCCCGGTAGCCAGCGCGCCAGCATTGCAATGAGTGTAAACAATGCTGTCGGCTGGAATTAAGCTGGCGCCAAAGTCACCAATGCGTTGATTGATTTCAATGTCTTCAGCGTGGATATGCACCGCTAATTTAGTAAGCGCTGGAATTAACGCGTCGCCATTGCCGTGTTCGGCAATGACCTGGTCACAGCGAGCCAATGCCCAGAATAAATTTACTGCTGTGGGCCGTGAATTGGCTAGTGCGTCACGAGCTGGGCGCAACGCGTTTTGCCAGGCATCCACGCTGGTGGGCGAGGTAGTGAGCTTTTGCGCCGCCAGTAATATTCCGTATGCAGCGGTAATGCCTATTGCTGGCGCGCCGCGAACGACCATCGCGCGAATTGCATCTGCGACGGCGAAGGGATCGTCATACTGGAGGTATTCGCAGCGTGTAGGTAAAACACGCTGATCCAGTAATTGCAGTTGATTATTTGACCAGATGATAGCGCTGGGAGTAGACACTGATTACCTCCACGTTTCGGGGCCAGAATTATAAGGCAGTGAGGGCTCGGCTACACTACCCGAGGGATGGTTTTCTCTTGCAGTATTTAAAAATCGTCGACAACAGGGCTTATTTGCGGGCTTTTTCGCTGTAAACTGCTTTGCTATTTGATGCTCAAGATTATCGATGGTGGTCCAATAACTCGATGGTTTTATGATGCTTACGTGGAGTTTGGGAGTTCGATATGTCTGATTACTGGGTCTGGCTCTCTGTCGGCGCATTCATTGTGGCGGTGCTAGCGGTGATTGCCGGTCGCTTGATGTGGCGTTTGCAGCGCCAAACTCGCGCTGAAAACATGGGCTTGCAGCGCGCGCAACAGGAGGCAATGGCAGAACAAACTGAAGCGCAAGGCGGTATTAATATTCTGGCACGCTGTTATTTGGGAGGCCAGCTCGGTGGCAGCGAGCTTGCACTTCGTATTGCGGTGTTGGCGGAGACCGCAAACCTAGACTCGAATTACAATAAGGATACGCTGGTATTTACTGAGATGGCGGCGGCTCTGGCTCATATACCGACTCATCAAGATTGGAAGCGGTTAAGTGCTGAGCGGCGCGCTAAATACGGCGCGGAGATGGCGCTGTTAGAGGGAAAATACAGTGAACAACTGCGAGCCGCTGCGCAAGCGCTTGTGAATTAGCGAGCACCTCGACGCCTGAGTCGCACTCACTTTTTGGGTACCTGGCGCTGCACTAAACTACTTAAGCCATCGACCATATCTTGTTGAAATTGTAGCTGCGCTTCGAGCTGGTCCGGGTGCAAGGGGTCGACGCCAAATATGGCTTTATGAAGCGGCGCTAAAGTGACATAGCCCAGAATCATGCAGTGGAAGGCCATGGCGGTGGGTACGTTGATCCACTCTTTATCGGGGTTGCTTGCTGGGTCGCTAATGGTAGAAAAGAACTTTCGATACCAGCGGTCACTTAATAGGTCTAGTGTTTCATCCCTCGCAAGAGTGGCGTGCTGGACGATTCTTGCGGTGTTTGGCTTGTTGGCCAGTAACGACATAACCTGATGAATCTGTTGGCGGGTCTCAGCGAAGTCAGCATCGGCTGCCATTCCGCGAGTCGCATCGGCAAGTGGCGCAAACAGACGCTGGCAAACCTGCTCGTAAATATCGAGTTTATTGTTGAAATGCTTGTAAATACCAGGGCTGCTGATGCCGACCTGAACGGCAATTTCGCTGACCGACGTGGCGCCAAAACCCTGTTGGGCAAATAGATCTTCCGCGATATCGAGAATGCGTTCTTTGGTATTGCGGCGGCTAGCCATAATATTGTCCTATTCTTACTTTTTAGTATGCGTTCTATTGTTGCACAATCAGCCAAACCAATGCGGTGGCGCTGCCCAAGCTGACTAGCAGCATGCCGAAGGCTTGCCAGCGATAGCGTTTGCTCAGCGATTCTGGCTCCGAACTCGCAATGATATAGGGTTGTCGGCGGCTGGGCGAATAGCTAATGGTATGAACCGGGTTCAGCGGTGCCTGTTTGCTTACGTTGCGCTCCGCTTTACGCAGGGCTTCCGCTCTCGCTAATTCCCACTCTTGCAGATTAATTTCCCCGTCACCATTACGATCAAAACGGGCAGTTAGTTTATCGTAATCCTGTTTCCATTCATTAAGAACCTTTGCCATTTCGGCGTCTCGGGCGGCGTTTGGATTCGGTGGGTGGCGGGTCTCAAACAGGCCGATGATATATAAAAGGTCGTCGGTGCACAGCATTTCCTCGGTGTAGCGGTAGCGTTTTCCGAATAGGTTCATCCCGCCTGTTCTGCTGGGGTGACGTGAATTACCCTGCCATGTCCTTTTGCGCTGGGTGCTCACGTCGGCGCGGCTAGGCATGACATAGCAGTCGCCGCTGCCGTCGTTCAAAGTGAAGGCCTGTGTGCTGGTGTGTTTCTCAATGCTGCGCCAGCTACTGTTTTTGCCAGAGGATTCGTAGCGTTCGATATTGTAGCGAAACCACAGGCAGGGTGTTTTGCTAAGACCACTTAATAGCAGGGCCTCTGGACCTACCTTTGCAAAGCCGATCAGCTCAACATAGCCCTGGTGGGCCGAGCGAATTTTAGAGGTGGGGGTGTCTTCAATAATTCTGGCAGCCATTAGGCTTTTGATACTGGCGATGGCACTGACAAGAGCGATAAGCCCGCAAATCGTCAGTGCTAAATAATCTGTTTGCATCTTGAGCGCGTCTAAGTCTAGCTAAATAAAGATTTTACATCGACATCGCTTAATTCTTCTTTTCTAAATTGCAGCAAGTCAAAGGCGCCAAAGCGAAACCAGCGGGCAATAATCACATCGGGAAATTGCTCAATACGGACGTTGTTGTTATTTACAGCCTCATTATAAACCTCGCGCCGGTCGGCGATGGCATTTTCCAGCGCTGATATCCGGTTTTGCAAGGTGGTGAAAGTACTGTCCGCTTTTAGTTCTGGATAATTTTCTGCCAGTGCAAATAATTGCCCCATCGACGTGCGCAATCCTGTTTCGGCTTGTCCCAGGGCCTTTATGTCATGGCTGGACTGGGCGTCAGCAACGTGCTGTCTGGCGGCTATGACCTTGGTGAGGGTGTCCTGCTCGTGGCGCATATACTGTTTGCAGGTTTCGATCAGTTTGGGTAATTCGTCGTGGCGCTGTTTAAGGAGTACATCGATATTCGCCAGGTGCTTGGCAACATTGTGTTTGAGGTTGACTAGGCCATTATACAGCGTGACCAAATACACAATGCCAAATCCGAGTATGCAGAGGAAGACTATAAATCCGATTTCCATGTCGAGATTCCTTATTAGAGTGTGGTACTGAGTAATCAGCCACTGATCTTAGTACAAAGTTAATTTTAGGCATCAAAGCGGATGCGCATGGTTTTGATACCGTTAACGAAATAGGAGCGAATATAGGCAATCTCGCCCTGTAAGCTAGGGTTTCGCAGCCGAGTGATAATTTCTTCGAACATAACCTGCAGCTCAAGCCTCGCCAGATGGGAGCCGATACAAAAGTGCTGGCCGATACCGAAAGAGCGCAGTTGCTGGCCAAGTTTTGGCATGCGCTCGCTGCGGCGGACATCGAAGCGCATAGCATCCTCACCGAAAACCGCTTCGGAGTGATTCACCGCATGGTAGTGAAGAATGACCTTGTCGCCAGCGCGCAGCTGCTGGCCACCAAGTTCAATGTCTTCGGTTGCGGTCCGGCGCATTTGAATAAAAGCTGTGTTGTAACGCAGTATCTCATCGATGGCATCGACTATTTTATCAGGGTTTTGAACAAGGAATTCTAACTGGTCGGGGTGCTCCATTAACAAGCGCATCCCCTGTGATATCACTGTGCGGGTCGATTCATTGCCGCCGACAAGAATAAGTATGAACATCCACGCGAAATCTTCTTCGGTAATCGGTTCACCATCTACATTGCCATCGAGTAGTGCGCCGGTAATATTATTCATTGGCTGTTGGCGGTGTTGGGCGGCCAGCGCGAGTGCGTAGTTAATACATTCGCCGGCGGCGATTTGGCCATCTTCAATACTGGTTGCCATGTCGGGATCGTCGGCAAACATCATGGTATTGGTCCATTCAAAGAATTGATTGCGATCTTCTAGGGGAACACCGAGTAATTCTAAGATGGCGATCAGGGGAAGCTCGGCGGCAACTTCTTCTACAAACTCACATTCACCGCGGTGCACAATGCGGTCAATAATCTGCTTTGCGTGTGCTCTAAATGCTGGCTCGTAGGTGTTTACCCGCTTTGGTGTGAACGCTTCACGCACGATACGTCGCACTTTCTGATGACGCGGCGGATCCATATTAATGATGGTGTGACAGTGAATGAAATCAACTTCGTCCTGGGGGATCTCCATGGGGAAAGCAGTTCGCATCGCGGAGGAGAACAGTGCGGGATTTTTACTAACAAAATCTAACTCTTGCTGACCGACTACCGCCCAATACGGAATGTCGGTCAGAGGGTCCGCTATTTTTACAACCGGGCCGTATTGCCGTATGTCTTTAAGGCTCTCATAGGGCATACCTTGTGCGTACGTGTCTGGGTTTAACAAGTTAGCAAAGGGGCATTGCGACATAGAATAAATAGCTCTTTGACAAAGGAAGTGCCGTTTGGCTGCGGTATCCGCAGCCTTGCGGCAGCCTAATTTCGCGTCCAATCGGGCGCTGGCAGCCCCATATTTTCTAGAAAAACGGGATTGAATAATTTGCTTTTGTAGCGGTCGCCGTAATCGCAAAGGATCGTCACTATGGTGTGGCCGGGACCAAGCTTGCGCGCGAGTTTTACCGCTCCGGCGATATTGATTGCCGACGAGCCGCCAAGGCAGAGCCCTTCGTGGCGGAGCATATCGAAAATATATGGCAGGGCTTCTGCGTCGCTAATTTCAAATGCCTCGTCTACTGATGCCCGTCGTAGATTGTCAGTGACCAAGCTGATACCTATACCTTCGGCTATGGAGCGGCCTTCGCTGCGCAGTTCGCCATTGGTAAAGTAGTTGTATAGCGACGAACCCATTGGGTCGGCAATGCCGATAGTGACATCAGGCTTGTGTGCTTTTAGAGCGCGACTGACACCGGCAAGTGTGCCGCCGGTACCTACCGCGCAAATAAAACCGTCGATTTGGCCGCCGGTTTGTTCCCAAATCTCTTGGCCTGTGGTGGTCTCATGAATGTCGCAATTCGCGATATTATCAAACTGACGGGCCCATACCGCGCCGTGGGGTTCGGTCTCATTTAAGCTTTCGGCAAGACGTCGTGCTGTGTGAATGTAGTGATTGGGGTCACTGTAACTGGTGGCTGGAACGAGACGCAGGTCGGCGCCGTATAAGTCGAGTAATTCTATTTTCTCGCGGCTTTGGCTATGGGGCATAACCACCACGCTGCGATAGCCCAAGGCGTTGGCAATTAAGCTTAGGCCGATGCCGGTGTTGCCTGCAGTTCCTTCCACGATGGTTCCGCCGGGGCGCAGTGTGCCTTTTTTTTCTGCATCGCGGATAATGCCCAGCGCGGTGCGGTCTTTCACAGAACCACCGGGGTTGAGAAATTCTGCTTTACCTAGGATGGTACAGCCGGTGAGTTCAGATACTTGTTTGAGATGCAGCAAGGGGGTGTTGCCGATCAGGTCTGGCATTGATTTAGCGCTGGGCAAAAGCATGTTTTTCTCCGTGTTTTTCAACCCTAATGGTATAGCTGGTAGCGGATGGCAGCAATGCTAATTATCTGTCTGACTGTGCTAATCTTGTTTGCGCGTGACGATAAAGACAATTGCACGGGTATTCTTAGTAAAAGTCTTCGAGTAATCGTCGTTAGCGAATACTTGGGGCGCGGTTAGAGGCTGTTTATGCTAAAAATAATAATTCGGGGTTTAGTCTGCGCGGTGTTTTTTTTCGGCGGTGTGGCACATTTTGTCTTTGCAGAAGATTTTGTGGGTATTGTGCCTCCCTTGTTGCCGTGGCCCTTAGCAATTGTTTGGGCAACGGGTATTATGGAGTTTGGCTTGGTGCTCGGTATTTTAATGCCCAAATGGCGGGTAATAACGGGGAAATTAGCCGCCATTTATTGTTTGTTAGTGCTGCCAGCTAATATTTATCAAGCGATGAACGACGTGCCAATATTTGGAGCACAGGTCACGCCGGAACTACTTTTTTTGCGTATTCCGCTGCAATTTGTATTGATAGCCGCGATCTTATGGTCTACCAATGATAGTGATAGAAGAGTGATCCAAAAGTCTACCGGGGCCGTATAGGCGCCGAATTAAGGGGTTTTCAATGGCAGAGATTGCCACCGAGCAGGAACGCAGTGGTGAGTTTTGGGCCGATTGTATGGCTCGCATTGCAGAAAGTCGTGATAAAGACAGTTTTATGTTGTTGTTTGACCATTTCTCTCCCCGAGTGAATGCGTATTTATTGGGGCAGGGAGCGGCGGCGTCGATTGCGGAAGATCTTGCGCAGGAGGCCTTATTGGCGTTATGGAATAAGGCTCACCTTTACCATAGAGATAAGGCAGCGGTTAGCACCTGGTTATTTAGGGTGGCCAGAAATCTATGGATCGACAAATTACGTAAGCAGAGAGGTATAGCTTATGAGTCCGACGATAACTTAGAGGAGACTGTTGACGCCGATGTTCGCTTGAATGCGGACGGTGAACGCCTGAAAGCGGTGCTGGATACCTTGCCAGTCAATCAGGCTCAGGTAGTTTATAAATCGTATTATGAAGGCAAAAGTCACAGTGAAATTGCGGAAGAAACAGGAATGCCTCTAGGTAGTGTGAAGTCGAGTTTACGGCTGGCGATTAAAGCTTTCCGTCAGTATTTTGGAGAAAATGGCGTATGAGCCAGATAGAACATCACCCTCAAGATGATACTTTGTTTAGTTACGCCGCAGGCTCTTTGCCGGCGGCGCTAGCCTTGGTAGTAGGGTGCCATTTACAGGTTTGTTCGACGTGTCGGTCGCAGGTGCGCTCAGGCGAAAGCTTGGGTGGCGAGTTAATGACAGCGCTTGCACCGAAAACGCTGTCTGATCGCGCTAGAGCGAATGTTTTACAGCGGTTAGATATGCAGCAATCACAGTCTGATTGCGAGCAGGTGAGCGTGGGATCGGAAACTATTGTTAGTCCGGCCGCGCCAGTTAAAGGTGCTATGCCGTCTCTGCTACAGAAGATTTTGAAAGAGCAGGATTTTGACGCCTTACCTTGGAAGAAAACGATTGCGCCTGGCTTAAAGCAAATTGTTATCGATTGCGACGAAGGGCAGGCACGCCTATTGCGAATTACTGCCGGTCAAAAAATGCCGGTGCATAGCCATCGTGGTAGCGAACTGACACTGATTCTTAGTGGTGGCTACAGCGATACGCTTGGTCAATTTAATGCCGGTGACGTGGCAGATCTGGACGGTAGTACTGAGCATCAGCCTTTGGCAGACGACGATATGGATTGTATCTGCTTAGCTGGGATGGATGCACCACTGCTATTTAAAGGTTGGCTGGCGAAGTTAATTCAGCCGTTTGTCGGTATGTAATAGCGGGCATGTATTCGGTGCTTTAAACGCGAGAAAGACGTTAAAAACAAAAAAGGCAGCCTAAGCTGCCTTTTTTATTGTCCCGCTGCTAGTACTGATAAATGACATCAACACCGTAACTTCTTGGGTCGCCCCAAATTACGGTTCTGTCGCTGTGGGGAAGGTTGTCGACAGCAGTGATCTCGAACTCCTCGTCTAGCAAGTTTTTGCCCCACAAGCCAATGTAGAGGCTGCCGTACTTGCTCACTGGAATCTCGCTAAAGCTGATGCGGCCGTTCACCAGACCGTATTCGCCAATAAAGGTATTGACTGCATTGGCATCCCGTACCCCGCCTCGGCGCTGATCCATATAGTTATAGCTGAGATTGACCGCGAGTTGCCCCCAATCATATTGGCCAACGGTATAGTCAGCGGCGGCGGTGTATGAGTGACGCGGCGATGAGTAGAAACCGAAGGATTCGGTTAGGTCGTTGCCAAACTCGTCTATAGCACTTGTCACTTCGGTATCCAAGTATGCGTAATTCAGCATCATCATTAGATTTTCAGTGGCAAGGAAGGTGATGTCGGTTTCGAAACCGCTCATTTCCGCCTCACCAGCGTTGGTGACTTTGGTGTCTGCCACGGTACCGCCAAGTATGAAATTGAGCTGAATGTCGGTGTATTCGCTAAAGAAAACGTTAGCATTAATACGCAGGCGGCGATCCATTAGCTCGCTTTTAATACCCGCTTCAAAGGACGCAACGCGCTCTTCGTCAAATCCGTCTGCAAAACCAAAGCCGTACACGTTGCCATCAGGCGCGGCAACTGCCGTGTCGTCGCCTTTGCCTGGTGTGCCCGGTGCGAAGCCAGTGCTGCCGCGTTGCGGATCACGGGTGTTAAAACCACCCGATTTGTAGGCTTGAATATATTTACCATAAAGGTTGATGTCATCTGTCACGTCAAATTCGGCAATGAAGCTAAATGAGGCGTCGTCGAACTCTTTGTCACCTTTTACATTGTCGAAGCTGCGATCACCGGGCAACAAGAAACCAACTTGCGAAAGTAGTGGAGATAGCGGACCGAGATCTTCCGTGTCAATCGCAAGATTGAGGTTGCGCGCTTCAATATAGGATTTATCGGTTTGGTTTTTTAGCGCTTCACGTGAATCTTCAGAATAGCGGGCGCCAAATGTTAAGTGCATGCGCTTATCAAATAAATCGGGTGTCCAGGTAAACTGACCGAAGATTGCTTTGGCTTCATTTTTAATGTCGTAGCGCTGAGACAGCATATTTACTAAGTGCAAATCGCCCGCGCCGACTAATACGCCCCCTAGGATGTCGCCTAATACGGGGATTGGGATAATCCCGTTACTGAGCCTAGAGCTGAATTGGTGATGTAGGGGAGAGTTATTCTCGGTGGCTTCTTCTTCGAAATAGTAGGCGCCTAAGATGTAGTCGAGACTATCGTTAAAAAGTGAGCCGCTAAGTTGGAATTCGTGCGAAAACTGTTCTTGCGAGATGACCGGAATAACTAATGGTAAGCAGTCGGTCCCGTTTGCCGCAGTGACAGACGGGCCGCAATATTCGTTGGAATCTACGCGGTAGTCTTCCGAGCCGAGGCCGCCACCGAGGTCTGCGTACGATGCATCGCGTAGCTCCCGATACGCGCCAATATATTTAAACTGCATATTCTCGAAATCTTTGGTCAGAATAAAAGAATGACCGTCAATTTCGGTGGTGGATGCTTCAAAGTTTCTGGTTGTTGCCATGCTGCTGAATCTATCTGCGCTGTGTTTTGATTGACTCACAGCAAATTCACGGATGGGTTCCGCTTGGCCTTTGTTTTGTATTGCGGGGTTAATCGACTGATACATGTAGTTGTAGTATTCAAAGTCGGAATTGTCGTAGGCGTAGTCCAGCGTCATGCTGTCGCTAATGTCCCAGCGCAAATCTACGCGGTAGCCTTCTACTTCTTTATCACCAAAATCGCCACCTGGGCCGGTATTTTCGATAAAGCCGTCGGACTGGGTGCGTAAATACGCGACTTTGGCAGCCAAGGTGTCGCTAATAGGTATATTGGCTGAGGTTTTTGATGTAAATAAGCCACGGTTGCCAACGGTGAATTTTTGTTTAAATTCAAAAACATCAGTGGTCGGGCGCTTGGTGATTAAGTTGATCGCACCACCCGTCGTGTTCCGGCCATACAGCGTGCCCTGTGGTCCGCGAAGCACCTCTATCCGCTGCAGCTCCGCTACGTCGAGCGCGGTGCCAGTTGAGCGAGCAATATAGACGCCATCGACGTAAATGCCGACCGGCGGGTCTTGCGTGACTTGGACGTCAGCTAGACCGATACCGCGAATAAATATCCGCAGCGTCGCATTATTAATAGGGAAGGGTTCGATCGTTAAGCTTGGTACTTTCGAACCGATATCGCCAAGGTTGCTGATACCGTCGATTTCGAGTCGCTCTTCACCAAAAGCGGTAAGCGATATGGGGGTATCCTGCAGTGATTCTGCTTTCTTTTGGGCGGTAACAATCACTTCCTCTAGGGCGTAACCCGATTTTTTTACCTCGGTTTGAGAAAAAGCTGGGCTACTCATTGAGACGGTGAATGCACACAGTCCTGATACTATCGGCGTTAATTTTTTCACGTAAGAGCTCCGTTTCGGATCTTTATTGTTGTTAATGCAGTGCATTAGTTAAAGCATATTAACCATTAAATCGCAACGCAGGCATAATCCGCTTGAAGTAGTTTTTCTTCAATACTATCCGCGGTAGCAGTTGGCACGGCGTCTGCGTTCTGAAAATGAGACTATTAACGTTTGTTAATGTTTGGGCTGCGTTATTATTACTGTTAAACATTACGCATAATTGAATGATTGTTGCCATTAATTCACTTTATGCAATTTATAGGCAGTAAGGTGTTGTGCCGATTGCGGCTATGCCTTGCTACAGTATAGCTCCGGTTTAGCTAAAATTTCGGCGATTACGCGATAAACATTGCGATTAATGGCAAAGCCGATATGGCTTGATTGAACCGCAATATTACAGGTGTTTGCAGCGCTTAATTTCGCTATTTGGGGGGAGACAATGCCATCGACCGGGCTGTAAATAGCGGTTGTCGGTACCTCGCGGCTTCCGTTGCTACTTGTTGACCACGCGTCTGTATCTTGCGACTCGTCAGATTTTGTGCCGCGATTTAAGCGCTTTAATACATTCCAGGCTGCGGTGCCGCGAGGATCTCCATAGGGAGTGCCCAGGGTAATCACTTGTCTTATTAGGTTTGGATGTTTCTGGGCGAGCAAGTTTGCGTAATTGCCACCTAGGCTCCACCCGACCAAACTGACCTTTTGGCCGGTCGCATTGTGTACGTTGCAGATTTTGTCGTGCAGGCGCTCGAGTATTTCTGTTTGAAAGTTGTTCATTTCCTCCAAGCTGGTGATACGTGTCGGCGGTATGTTTCTACCCAGTCCCCAGCCGTAGGTGGCGTATCCACGACTTTGTAGAAAATATCGCAGTGGTGCCATGCAGCCGTCTGCGCCGCCATAGCCGGGAAGGGTCATGACGGGATGGCCGTCGCCTTTTGGGGTGTTTTGCAGTGAGGTACGACCGAAGGCGAGCATTGAAAGCTCGGCACTGGCGCGCCAGAGTTCACTGAGTGAAAGTAAAAGTGGGGGTGGGGCTATTGTGTCCACAGGGCCGGTTTCCGCTGTAATTTATTATTTTACGTCTTCTATCATATACGGATGCTGAGTGGCGCTATTATTAATGCGAATTAATTTGAGCTTACTATCCGGTTTCGCCCTGTTTGTTTAGCGGTATATAGCGCTTTATCCGCTCGTTCAAAGAACGCACTCTGATTCGCATCGCGATTGCGATCAAATTCCGCAATACCGATACTCACCGTTAAATCTATTTTTCTGTCGTCGCCGAGAATCGTTGGCTGGAACTGGATTGCCGATCGAATTCGCTCGGCGACGCCCCAGGCTTCATTTTGGTCGGTGGCGGGTAGGAGTACCACAAACTCTTCGCCACCATAGCGACCGACTTGATCGTACTCTCTAAGATTGATGTTTAAAATATTGACCACATGCTTCAGAGCGGTATCCCCTGCGGCGTGACCGTAGGTATCGTTGACGGCTTTGAAATGGTCTATATCTAATACCATCAGTGAAAATGCGCTGTGCTTTCGTGTTGATTCGGCAATGCTGTTCGCAAATAGCTCGTCGATCATGCGCCGGTTCCAGCACTGGGTGAGTGCGTCCCGCGATGCCAGCTGGTTGAGGGTTTGTTCTAGGCGAACAATACGGCTGCCTGCTGCTATCCGTACTTTTAAAACGCGGTGATCAAAAGGCTTGCTTAGGAAGTCGTCTGCACCGGCCTCCATGGCTTCAATAATAGCTTCGTTACCTTCTTTGCCGGTCAGCATAAGGATGTAAAAAAATTGGCCATCTTCCCGCTCGCGGATGTGCTTACACAAATCTGGGCCACTCATCCCAGGCATTGACCAGTCTATGATGAGTAAGTGTGGTGTGGTTTCGGTGGCAAGTTTTTCTAGAGCCTGATCGGCATTTTCTGCAACAACAGGTATAAAACCCCATTCCTCTAGGGCAGCGCAGAGCGCAAAGCGGGTTATTGCATCATCATCGACAATTAATACGTCCATGGATTGTCTATATTCCTGCCATTTCTTTAAGCTCTATAACCAGCGTTTCTAAATCTAATTTAGCCTTCTCCCATTGACTCAGCCATTCGTTTAGGTTGGCTACAGGGGCGGTGGTGCCGCTGGCTGATGCTTCCAGTTGTGAAAACTCTTTATAATATTCGCTATTCACGAAGTTTCCCAATGCGCTTTTTAAGCGGTGTATCGACTTTGCAATGCTTTGGCGATCAGTTTGCTGGTACGCAGTGTCAACTGCTTTGATCATATCAGGAAGTTCGTTGAGAAACAGTTGTGATATTGATTTAAGTAATTTGCTGTTGTTTCGAGTAATCTCGTTCACCCGATGGTGGTCGATTATCATATCATCCTCATGTTCGCTGCTGCGCTCATGCATCAATCGCGGTCAAGCGACTTTCTGCCTAGCGGTAGCACAATAATACACGTTTTGCTGCGCATGATTACTAGGATGGGATGGTTTTTTACTTTTGATAAAACGAAGGGGCCATGCCGAAGCCCAAGTGCAAATTACAGCTGCCATGGGCTTGATGCAGCGCTGAGCTTAGTTGCTTAGCGCGGTAGCGCTGAGTATTAAGGCAATGACGAGTGCAATAGCCGGTAATGTGCCCATGCTAAGTTGACTTGCTGCACCGGAGGCGCCAATTAGAACGACATTGGCAGCGACCGGAATGCCTATGCTGATTGCCTTAGAATTTGTCATTGTGATCTCCTTTTATTAGATAAAGAGAAGTATTATTGCGTGTTAGAAAATGACTAAACGTTAGGTAGTAGTATAGACAAGTCAATTTGAGTTTCGATGCGAAGTTGTACTTATCTATGTGCGTGTTATGCATATTTGTACGGTATTCTGCGCCATTGGATCTTAGCTGTACTGGCCAGCTATCACTGAGTTTTAGTTCAACGGAGTTGGCAAGTGTTTGAGTTAAATTCAGGCTATGCTGTAAGCCCCATCTTTGCGGCCATACTAGTGTTTGTAGGACTTGTTGCCGGAATTATCAACACCCTTGCCGGAGGTGGGTCTAATCTAACATTGCCAGCCTTGATGCTGATGGGCTTGCCGGCGGACGTCGCCAACGCAACAAATCGCCTAGGTGTGCTCGCCCAATCTGTAACAGGTGCCAAGGACTTTGATCGGCATGGCCAGCTCGTACGTCACGACCTTCTAGGTATTCTGAAACCAACCCTGTTGGGGTCATTATTAGGTGCTGTTATCGCCGCTTTCGCACCCAGCGAATGGTTAAAGCCAGCATTGCTATTTGCGATGGTATCGATGGCATTAGTCATTTTAATTCGTCCGAATGTAGTCGCTCCACCGCTAGGTACCCCGGCTTTATCGATGGCGGAAGCGCCGAATGCCAAATGGACACTCTTCTTTGCCGGAGTCTACGGTGGCTTTGTTCAAGCAGGGGTAGGTTTTATTCTTATCGCGGCGCTTGCCGGTAGCTTGCGTTATGATCTTGTTAAAACCAACGCTATAAAAATGGTCTGCACCGCGGCGTTAACGGTTGCTGCGCTGGCGGTTTTTATCTGGCAAGGTTTGGTGGCCTGGCTTCCTGGCCTGATACTGGCTTTGGGTACCGTGGTGGGGGCAAAAATAGGTGTCCGTATAGCAATTAACGCGAGTCCCAAAGGCCTTAAGTGGTTTTTATTCATCATGACTGTTGTCGCTAGTGCCGCGGCTTTGCTGAAGGACTGACCGCAACGGTCAGTACAATTACGAATATCTAGTCGAGCACTGAATTAGTCTACTGCGATCATAAGATCTGTCTGTCATGCGGCCTTTGCAAACACCGGCTGCTTAGCGTGATTGCAATTTAAGCCCAACAGAATAAGAGGGTGTGACTTATTTATGGCCAGCATACTTGCGGTTGACGATTCTCCATCCATGCGCCAATTGGTGTCAATGACGCTGCGTAAGGCGGGCCATGATGTCCATTCAGCTGAAGACGGCACCGATGCTTTGTCCTTTGCTAAGGAGCACGGGGTAGATGTTGTTCTAACCGATGTCCATATGCCCAATATGGATGGTATTACTCTAACAGCTGAGTTGCGGCGCCTGCCTTCATACCGCTTTACGCCAATTCTGGTGCTGACAACCGAATCTGCGCAGGAAATGAAAATGCGTGGTAAAGACGCGGGGGCGACCGGCTGGATTGTGAAGCCGTTTGATGCTGAAGCATTGCTGCGCATCCTTGATCGTGTCCTAGAACCGAAAAGGAACTGATATGTCCCTCGACCTTGATATGGCGGAAATTCATGCGATTTTCTTTGAGGAAAGCGCAGAGGGTGTTGATGTTATGGAGTCGGGTTTACTAAATCTGACACCTGAAAATACCGACATAGAAACCATTAATAATATATTTCGAGCCGCTCACTCAATGAAGGGCGGTGCAGCCACGTTCGGCTTCCTCAATATTTCAAGTTTTACTCACGGTGTAGAGACCATTCTCGATGAGATGCGCTCGGGGCAGCGCGATGCGACTGAAGAGGTGATCGAGGTTTTACTCGCATCCGTTGATTGTATTCGCGATATGCTCGCGGCGAGTCAAAACCAGACTGAGGCGGATCAAGGGAATATCGATTCTGTTCAGCAAAAGATCGATGCATTATTGAATAATAAGGCGCCGGCCGCGATTAAATCTCAGCCTGTTAAAAAGCCTGTGTCTGCCTCGCCTGCAGTGCCTTCACGGGGTTGGAAAATTCACTACGCGCCAGAGCCAAATATATTTAAAACCGGTAATGAGCCTAAACGTTTGCTGCGGGAGTTAGCCGCAATGGGAGATATGTCAATTGTGTCTTCCCTAGGCGATGACGCTGATTTTGATAGCATGGATCCGGAATCGTGCTACACCAGCTGGGATATAGAGCTGCGTGGGGATATAGAAAAGGCGGCTGTCGTAGATGTCTTTGAGTGGGTGAGCAATCAAAGTGAAATTCGCATTGAGGCTTTGCACAAAGAAGACGCGGACGTGCCAGAAAGTACGTTGGCGGCATCCACTGAACAAACCGATGCGCCTAGCGCACAAGTCGTTGCGGCGCCGAAGCAAGCCGCTACTCAGTCAGCTCCTAAAGACAGTGGGTCGATTCGAGTTAGCATCGATAAAATAGACATGTTACTTAATCTCGTCGGCGAACTTGTGATCACTCAGTCGATGCTTGCCCGTTTTGGCGATAAAGAAAATGCTGGCGGCGATGCGCAGGGCTTACGTGATGGTTTGCTGGTGCTTGAACGCCACACCCGTGAGTTACAAGAAAGTGCAATGCAAATTCGAATGCTGCCTATTGGTGCCAGCTTTAGCCGTTTTAAGCGATTGGTGCGTGATATGAGTACCAAGCTAGGCAAAAAAGTAGAGTTGAAGTTGTCGGGTGAGAACACCGAGCTTGATAAAACCGTATTAGAAAAAATGAGTGATCCACTAGTGCATTTGGTGCGAAATTCCCTTGATCATGGCATTGAAATGCCAGCTGATAGAATCGCGGCGGGTAAGCCAGAAACAGGCGTCTTACACCTAAGTGCTTACCATGAAGGCGGTAACATCGTCATTAAAGTAAGTGACGATGGCGCCGGGTTGAATCGCAGCAAAATTCTGCAAAAAGCGATCGAGCGCGGGATTGTCGCGGCGGGAGAAGTGCTAAGTGATGATCAAATTAATAACCTTATATTTCAGCCTGGATTTTCGACGGCAGATCAGGTCAGCGACTTGTCTGGGCGTGGTGTCGGCATGGATGTGGTGCGCCGCAATATTTTAGATTTAGGCGGCCGAATAGATTTGCAATCAACCCTGGGGCAGGGCTCTACGCTAAAGATTCGACTGCCATTGACCCTGGCGATTTTGGATGGGCAATTGGTGCGGGTGGGCGACCAAGTTTACATCTTCTCGCTGCTATCGATTGTTGAGACCGTGCTCGTTTCAAAGGGTCAAATCAGCAAAGTTGTGGGTACTGGCAATGTCTACCGTTTGCGAGACGATTATATTCCCGTCATCAGGCTGCATGAAGCATTCAATATGTCATCTGAAACCCTCTTCAGTGATTCCGAAGAGAAAAAGGGCGAGTTGCTCGTTGTAGTCGAGAGCGATGGCAAAAAAATGGGCTTGTTCGTTGATGAGCTAATGGAACAGCAGCAGGTTGTGATTAAAAGTTTAGAGGAAAATTATTTGCCTGTGAAAGGCCTTGCCGGAGCCACTATTCTCGGTGATGGCAATGTTGCGCTAATTATTGATGTGCCGGGTTTAGTGCACAGCATAGATATGCGCCAGCTAGAGAATGCACCGCAATCAAGTGCGGCTTGATGACAAGCGAGGAAATTTAAATGAGTACTGAGAACTTACAGCTATCTCCTGCAGACATGCTTCACGCAGACACAAACCAATATCTTACGTTTATGCTAAATGGTGAAGAATACGGTGTGGAAATTCTTCGCGTGCAGGGTATTCAAGGGTGGGATACCGTTACTCCCATACCGAGTTCGCCTAGCTATGTGCTTGGTGTGATGAATTTGCGTGGCGCGATCGTGCCAATTATTGATCTGCGTAAACGTTTTGCAATGCAATCAATTGAGTTTGGCCCTACCACAGTGATTATTGTCGTCCGTGTAGAGAATGCGGATAAGGCGCGCACCATTGGCATGGTCGTCGATGCGGTGTCAGAAGTTTATCGCGTTGACGAGCAAACCGTTCAGGCGATGCCGGACTTCGGTGGAAATGTGCGCGCAGATTATATCAAGGGCTTATCGACGGTAGATGACAAGATGCTGATTTTGTTGGATATCGACAAACTCCTGACAATAAAGGATGCCACCGTCGCTGCAGCGTAGTTTGATTTTCTAAACGCGCGTGTTGGCATCGAATGTATTAAAGGGGATGTATGACAGACTCTGCTGAATTTGTAATTTTGCTTGATGAACCGAGCTCGGAGAAAGTCAGTCCGAAAGAAAATGAATTTGTATATTTACTTGATAACGAAGCGGTTGCAGACAGTGCGGAGCTTGAAAAAGCCAGCTCTCATTTAGCACTGCCGACATTTTCTACCGTAGATGGTGTGGTGGCGCTATATCAAGACTTGGCGGAACTGGCCGCGAGTAGTGAATCTTCGATTGTTGTAGATGCGTCGGCCGTAACGGATGCAGATACAGCAGTGTTGCAATTACTGGCGGTATTTGTTGTCAATTCTGAGCGCAGCGGCAGATCGATAAGCTGGTATAAGCCGTCTTCCTATTTTTGTGAGCTAGCCGAACAATTAGACTACGCTAAATATTTAAAATTAGACTCTGCGGTCGCGTCCCTTTAGGGGAACTCTATGAGAGTCGTCAAAGTAAATAATCGCGATACGTCGCCAAAACCTTTGCTCGGAGTCCTTTCCCTGCAAGTAGAGGCCGCTATTGTCGAGGCCGGCGTGGATATAGACGGAATGATGGCTAAGTTTGGCGATTTAAATGGGCAATTAAATACCCTTGTGAGTGCAGGTCAGCTTAGTGATGATGCCGGGAGAAAGCTGGAGAATACGCTTGGTGAGATGGTCGTTCACATGCAGTGCTTTGATCTGCTTGCCCAGAAATTGTCCCACGTTCAGCAAGCGTTAGAATTGCTAGAGACAGAAATTCCCTCCGATGTATGCAGAGACTTAAGTCGCAAGCTAGATGAAAAAGTGAAAGGTTTGTACTCCTGCGCAGATGAATTAAAAATTCATGTCGGTGCTGACGATGAAGCATCGTGCGCTTCGCCCGAGCTGTTTTAGGGGTGAGTCTGTGCCGCATACCATAACCGCAGTAAACGCCAAATACCCTGACATTCAAAGGCATTGGGATGGTACTCACAGTGTTTATGCGGCGAGGGTGTTACCTGGGCAATACTATGTGTCCGACAGTGAAGATGAAATGATCACCACCGTTTTAGGCTCATGTATTTCGGCGTGTATACGGGAGCGAGTTCTTAAACTAGGCGGCATGAATCATTTTATGCTTCCCGAAGGTGATTCGAAAATGGACGGTATGGCTGCCCGTTATGGCGCTTATGCTATGGAACACTTGATCAACGATATCCTTAAAGTAGGCGGGCGACGGGAAAATCTCGAAGTCAAAATCTTCGGTGGTGGCCGAATGATGCGTGGTTTAAGTGATGTTGGCGGAAAGAATATTACCTTCGTTCGCGCCTTTCTTGAGTTGGAAGGAATTGCAATCGTGGCGGAAGATGTTGGTCTGGAGTTCTCAAGAAAAATTAACTACTTTCCGACTACCGGCAGGGTGCTTGTTAAACGTTTGCGTTCACTACACGCCAATATGGTTATTCATGAAGAAGAAGTATACGGGCGTAAACTGCATGAAAAGCCAGTATCGAATGATATTGAGCTATTCGATTGATCGGAAATAGGTTAAATGCTGCAAAGTCTCGATTGAGATGACGGGGTGGCTAAGATAAATTCAATGACTAATAAATATGTTGAGCAAGTCGCTAACTTCTTCGTTTATTCCGTCTAGTAACGCGGGGATATGATCGTTGTTGAGTTTTAATTGCGTCCACGCGCTTGCTTCAATGCCTGGCGCATCGTCAAGGCTGCTGCTTTTAAGCTCAGCGAGTACCGCTAGGCTGTTTGCAATGTGAACGATCATCACAAGATCGGGAGTGGGTTGGATCTTGTTGGGCTCGTGATGGGCAAATAGACATTGCTGAAGCGATAGCGGCAGCTTCCAACGCATTGCTAATTCTAGGCCGACATTGCTGTGATCGTAGCCAAGTACCTGCTTCTCGCTGATGTAAGTACTTAGTCCGTCGAAGTCGGAAATGGATTTAGAGAGAAATTCCTCCGACTCTTCGGCTAAACGGCTAAAAATAATAAGTTGGCCAATGTCGTGCAGTAATCCGGCAGTGAATGCAGCACCTGCATCGACTCCCTTGCACAGTTTTGCAATACGTTTGGCAATCGACGCGCAATATAGCGAATGCTGCCAAAAGTCTTCAATTGTGATTAGGTCATTGCTAAGACCATTAAACGATCTGGCAACTTCGATGCCTAGCACAAGTTCGTTTATTTGGCGGTAGCCTAAGCGCGAAACAGCCCGAGACACCGTGTTTATCTCTACACCAGTATTCATGGCCGCACTATTTGATATGCGCAGTACAGCGGCGGTTAAGGCGGGGTCGCGCTCAATAATTTCAGTGACGGTTTTACTTGAGTTGTCACCATTGCTCAGTGCGCTATTTAGAGCGATAGCAACATCGGGGAATGATATTAATGAGGTGGTTTTAGCCACCAATTCGTGCGCATTGGGCATGATAATTTTGCTCAGTATTTAAATGTCATATAGCGGCCATGCTTTTACAACTATTTATTCCTATAGATTCGGCTTACTTCATTCGTTACTCAATAAGTATCATCACTAATAGGGGAGTTGTAATACTTGTGATGAACTACTCACAATTCTCGTAATCTGCCTAAGAAGGAAAATGGAAATATGAATATTATGGTTGTTGATGACAGCGCTGCGATGCGTAACATGATCATACGCACATTAAGGCAAGCAGGATTTGGCGGCAACGATATTTCTCAAGCAGAAGACGGCCTTGTGGCACTTGAGTCAATTAAGAAGAGCGTACCTGATTTGGTGCTGGCTGATTGGAATATGCCAAATATGACAGGTATTGAATTGTTAGAAGCTATGAACGAAGAAGGAATTAAAACTAAGTTCGGTTTTATAACAACAGAAGCAACAGCTGATATGCGAGCAAAAGCGTCAGCGGGTGGAGCCAAATTCCTTATCTCCAAGCCTTTCTCAGTGGAATCGTTTGAGAAGGTGCTCAGCGCTATTATGTAATCGGAAATAATAATATGACTAAAAGATTCGTCGTACCAAGCACTGAAAGTGTCGCTGATATGTTGTCGATGTTATATGGCAATGATGTAGATGCAACAGAGATGCCAGATAAAACTATTGCCGGTGCATTTGCGGCTAGCTTTGTTTGCGATGACGGCGACCTCGTCGCCGTATGCGTCTGTGATCCGGCTTTTGTTGCGTACTCAGGAGCGGCGCTATCGATGATGCCGGTTGGCGGTGCTGAAGATATGCTGGAGAGTGGCGAATTTACCAAAACGTCTGTTGACAACTTTTATGAAGTTATCAACGTGTGCTCTCGTCTACTTATGTCAGATTCCTCTGCCCACTTGAAACTGGATAAGGTTTATAGGCCCGAGGATGCCGTCGCAGTTGTAGGTGGCTTTAGCGCCAGGGTAACTGTCGGATTTAAACTAAAAATACCACGATACGGCGTGGGTAAAATGATATTCAGTATTGTTTAAGTAATTAACAACATCAATACATTTGGATTATGCCGTATGAGGATGTACACGCTACTGGGGTTTGCATTTATTACGCTGGGCGCAGTTGGCGCTGTATTGCCTTTGCTGCCTACGACACCTTTTATACTGCTGGCTGCGGCTTGTTTTTCACGGTCTTCCGAGAGATGGCATAACTGGCTGCTAGGTAATAAGTTCTTTGGTCCTTGTATACATCGTTGGGAGAGCCAGCGCTGCGTTAACTGTAAGACCAAGATTTTTTCCCTAGTGTCGATGGCCATAATGGGTGGTGCTTCTCTGGGTTTTGCTAACCACGGAATTGTTTTCAAAAGCGCTGCTGCAGCACTTATGTTGGTGGGAGCTTTATGCATTATTAGAATTAGTACCTGCGCGACCTCAACTGAGTTTTCTAAATCAAACAAAAATGCAGTTGTGTAGCGGAAGATATAGCGATGCAAATTACGAGTTTTGCCTCATGAACTTTTATGGGTGGGATAATAATTGAATGTTGGTGTAGAAGTTGTAGACCAAAGATTTGAATTTCCTTTTCAAAATGAGCATTTTGAAAAGCTACGCGGTCTCGTCTTTGAACATACTGGTATTACGCTTGGGAATGAGAAAAAGCAGTTAACTTACAGCAGGTATTCTAAACGACTGCGAGCTTTAGGTATCTCTGATTTTAATGATTACATCGATATTATTCGTTCTGGCGATGAATCTGAAATTCCTATGTTCGTGAGCGCAATTACCACAAACTTCACTAGTTTTTTCCGTGAAAATCATCATTTTGAATTTTTGGTAGAAGAAGTGACTCGATTGCTAAAGACAAAGCAGTCAATTCGAATATGGTCGGCAGGCTGCTCAAGCGGTGAGGAACCGTATTCAATGGCTATGTCTCTGCTTCATGCAATACCTGGGGTAGAAACAGCCGATGTTAGGATATTAGCCACGGATCTGGACACTGAGATACTGGCGAAAGCTGCTCGTGGCGTCTACACCGATGAACGGTTTGATGGCGCGGATAAACAAATAGTAACCCCTTGGATTAAGCGCGGCCGCGGCGACAACACCGGCTTGGTGTTGATGCATCCGGCGGTGCGAAAGATGATTACTTACCGACAGCTTAATCTTTTGGGGCCTTGGCCGATGAAGTCTCCATTCGACATTATTTTTTGTCGCAACGTCGTTATTTATTTCAGTAAAGATGTTCAGAAGACCTTGTTCAATCGGTTTTCGGCAAGTCAACAAAAAGGCGCAAAGTTGATGATTGGTCATTCCGAGAATTTGGCGGGTGTCTGTGATTCTTACCGCCTAATTGGCAGGACTATCTACGAAAAAATGTAGATGTATTTGAATTTTTTGGGACGCAAGCGCGAAAGGCGAAAGCGGCCAGTACCGGAGATTGGCAATGGATACAAAAATAAAGGCAACTACCAAGGGCCGGAATTCAGCAGTTGCGACTAAACCGGCTGTGAAGGCGCGTGTTCAGCGCAAGGCACCCGCAAAGGCCAAGGCTGTTGCTAAGGCGCCGGTCGCAAAATCTGGGCTAGCGGTTTTGCAAAAGCAGCTTAATCAGTGGTTAGCACTGATAGGCGGTGTGAACACCGCAATAATGCTAGTTGATAAAGATTTTGTTGTTACATTCGCGAATACGGCTGCCGTTGATCTAATGTCAAAGCATGCCGACGAAATCCAGTCTGTGTATGCCCGCTTCAATTCTGAAAGCCTGACAGGGCTTGCCGTCGACAGCCTGCTTTCTAAAGACCCGCGCTACCAAGCCGAAAATTTGAGTGATAATTCCAGTGAAGCGCAGTTACTGGACGTTGCCATTGGTGCCTTGATTTTCAGTATTCGTTCAAGCGCACTACGCGACGACACAGGTAATCAGATTGGCAGTATTTTAGAGTGGTCTAATGTGACCGAACAGCGCGTGAAAGACGAACGTGTTGTGCGCTTGCAGACTTCCATCGATAGGGCAATGACCGCGATTATGATGATCGATCGCGATCTAGTCGTTACCTATGTCAACGATGCCACTCGGAAGCTGCTGGCGGGATATAGCGAAGAGCTTCGCGCCGAGTACCCAGGGTTTGATGTCGAAAATATAATTGGCACCTGTATTGATATATTTCATAAAGATCCGGCGCATCAGCGCGGTTTATTAAGCGATCCAGCCAATCTGCCGCATTCAGCAGATATCAAGGTGGGGCGTTTGATTTTTAATATTAATGTGACTTCACAAATAGGCGCCGACGGCACTTATATAGGCAATACCTTAGAGTGGCTGGATGTTACTGAGACCCGCGCGAAGGAAACTGAGGTGGCGAGGTTGCAAACAGCCGTCGGCAGCGCGATGACCGCAATTATGATGGTAGATCGAGATTTGACGGTAACCTATGTCAATGAATCGACGAAGTCTCTATTGGGGCGTCATCGCCATGCCATGGCCGCTGTCTATCCCGGATTTGATGTCGATAATATCGTAGGCACGTGCATCGATATTTTCCATAAAAATCCCGCCCATCAGCGCGGTATGTTGAGCGATCCGTCTAATCTGCCACATTCGGTAGATATCAATGTCGGTAAACTGATTTTTAATATTAATGTGACCGCCCAAGTTGATACTCACGGTACCTATATTGGTAATACGCTTGAGTGGCTCGACGTGACAGAGCAGCGTGCCAAAGAGATTGAAATAGCGTGTCTGCAGTCGGCTGTTAACGGCGCGGAAGCTAATTTAATGATGTGTGATGCGGATTTGAATATCACTTACGCTAATCCAGCGGTTATTCAAATGTTGAGAAATCGCGAAGATGTTTTACGAGCGCGATTCCCCAGTTTTTCAGTTGATAATCTCGTCGGTCAATCGATAGATCAGTTCCACAAACATCCCGGCCATCAACGCGGTCTTCTTGCCAATGTTAGCGATTTACCCGCTCGCGCAGAAATTAAAATTGCCGATCTTGAGTTTGAGGTAAATGCCACTGCCATTCTCGGCGCCAACGGCGAGTATATGGGGAATATGGTCGAGTGGAAGGACATTACCGAGCAGAAAGACGCCGAGCGCCAAATAGCGTCGCTGATAGAGGCGGCCTCACAAGGCGAACTCGACAAGCGCCTATCTGCCGAGCGCTATCAAGGTTTTATGCGTCGTTTGAGTGTGTCGGTAAATGGCCTAATGGATGCCATCGTCAGCGAGCAAAGCAACGCTGAGAAGCAAATCAATGAGCTGTTGGACAGCGCCATTGCGGGCAAGCTTGATAGCCGAATTAACGACAAAGAGACTGTCGGGTTTTTGCAGCGCTTAGCGACCAGTTTGAATCGTTTGATGGATGCTGTTGCCGCGCCGCTTGATGAAAGTGCCAGAGTGATGGCGGCCTTATCAGAGGGCGATTTAGTTCAAGTAATGAACGGTGAGTACCATGGCCAATTTGCAGAGATGCAAGACGCCTTGAACCTTTCTGTCACTAATTTGCGAGATATGGTTACACAGATTCGCGAGGCGGCAACGGGGATCCAAAGTTCAGCATCGGAAATTGCCCAAGGCAATTTAGACTTGTCAAACAGAACAGAGGCACAAGCGGCTTCCTTGGAAGAAACCGCATCGAGTGTGGAAGAGTTTACCGCGACCGTTAAACAAAACGCGGAGAACGCGTCACAGGCGAATAATCTCGCGGCCAGTGCCCGAGGTCAGGCAGAGAAAGGCGGCGAGGTGGTTGGTCGCGCGGTAAGTGCGATGCGCGAGATTAATTCTTCGTCCAAACGCATATCTGACATCATTGGTGTGATCGACGAAATTGCTTTCCAGACGAACTTGCTCGCGCTAAACGCAGCAGTAGAAGCGGCACGGGCTGGGGAGCAGGGCAGAGGATTTGCGGTTGTCGCGTCTGAAGTGCGAAATTTAGCACAGCGCAGTGCGCAAGCGGCTAAAGAGATAAAAACCCTGATTAAAGATAGCGTTGAGAAAGTTGATGAGGGTACCAAACTGATCGATGAGTCGGGTTCTACCCTTGGCGAGATCGTGAGCAGTGTTAAAAAAGTGTCGGATATTATTGCTGAGATTGCGCTTGCAAGCCAAGAGCAATCTTCAGGTATCGAGCAGGTGAATAAAGCGATTTCAGAGATGGACAAAGTGACGCAGGAAAATGCGGCACTTGTTGAGCAAGCAGCGGCGGCTAGCCAATCGATGGACACCTTGTCGCGCGGTCTGGCAGATCAAATGACATACTTTAAAACGTCTGACAACGATGTTTCGCCGGTGATTTCAAAGTCTGCGCCAGCAAGTAAACAAGTCGAAAGTCGCGGCGGTGATGTACATCGGATTGTGCCTCGGACTAAGCCGGCACCAGCCAAATTGCCACCAGTTCGTAAAATGGCAAGCAATGACCATAGTGATGATTGGGAAGAATTTTAAGTACTAGTCAGTAGCAGCGTACCCAGACAAAGTGGGGCCGCTGCTGCCTTTGTGCTCCCGTTATTGAATGCGCATTTTCGAACGTAATTGACTCAGATTCGTTTTTTGGTCTCTCAGATACGTAGGCTGTGTGTTCTGGAGGATCTATGTTGAGCTCAGTCACGCCAAATGACGGCGAAAAGCCGCGCATTAAAGTCTTAGTGATCGACGACTCGGCGCTAATGCGTCATGTTTTGTCAGAGATTCTAAGTTCCGACCCTGAAATTGAGGTTGTCGGCGTTGCGTCTGACCCCTATATCGCACGTGAAAAAATTAAGCTTCTCAACCCTGATGTGCTCACCTTAGATGTTGAAATGCCAAAGATGGACGGCCTCCAGTTTTTGCGCAATTTAATGCGTTTACGGCCGATGCCGGTCGTGATGGTGTCGTCGCTTACACAAAAAAATGCCTCGGTTACCTTGGAGGCACTGGAGTTAGGTGCGGTCGACTTTGTCAGTAAACCCGAAATTGATATAGCGAGTAAATTAAAGGAATACGCCAGCGAAATTATCGAGAAAGTTAAGGTCGCTCGTTTTGCCACGGTCACCAAATTGGTGGATAGCAAAGCAAGGCGCTGCAGCGAAACCTTTATTTCGCCTGTGGGCACACCGAATATTGCAAGTAACTTACATTTTAAAACCACCGATCAGATCATTGCGATCGGCGCGTCAACCGGCGGCACAGAAGCTATTCGTGAAGTATTGGAACGTCTGCCAATTGACACACCCGGTACGGTAATTGTTCAACATATTCCCGGCATGTTTAGCGGCCCGTTTGCAGAGCGAATGAATAAGTGCAGCGCGATGACCGTCTGCGAGGCTCAAGATGGGCAGCGGGTATTGCATGGCCACGCCTATATTGCACCGGGTGATTTTCACTTAAGTCTTCGCCGAGATGGCGCGCGTTATTACTGTGTTTTGAGTGATCACGATCCGGTAAACCGCCACCGTCCTTCGGTAGACGTGCTATTTCACTCAGTAGCCAAGTATGTTGGTAAAAATGCGGTAGGTGTAATTCTCACTGGGATGGGTAAGGATGGCGCAGAGGGAATGCGAGCGATGCATGAAGCCGGTGCGAGCACGCTGGTACAAGATGAAGCGTCTTCTGTGGTATGGGGGATGCCGGGAGCTGCTGTTGCGGTAGGTGCCGTTGACGAGGTGCTCACCTTACCCAAAATCGCCGCGCGAATCATTAGTCTTTATGAGCCGCATCGTTGAGCACACACTTTTTTTGGTGGCTGCTGTGATTGCTTATAAGCAATTGTGATACCGCACTTTAGGAAGTTTAGGTTGATTTCCGCTAACGATACTCTGTCTTAGCCGAAATACGATTGAATAAACCTGGGAAAAATCGCTTTATAGTCGGCGCCAGCCCGCTGAAACCTTTACCAATAATCACTTCGTCACGTTCATTGATCATTGCCTTGATAATGTCTCGCACGCATTCTTCCACGGCCATGCCATTGATAATGGAATCGTCATTTTTATTTTGTGCATCGCCACTGGCATTCAGGGCGTTAATGGCGATATTGGTTTGAATGGAGCCTGGGCAGATTGTCAGGCAGTGAACGCCGTGTTCCGCGGTTTCAGCCCGCAGGCAATCCATAAACCCTACCACGGCGAACTTAGCACCTGAATAGCCACTGCGTAACTTGGTGCCGACTTTGCCGGCCACGCTGCTTATACTGACAATCATGCCATTTTGCTGAGCGAGCATATTTGGCAGTAAGGCCTTGGTCATGGCAACCGATCCCAGATAGTTCACTTCCATCAGTTTCCGATACACGAATAAGTCGGTATCAATAAATAGTGAACGCTGGGAGATACCGCCATTATTGATCAGTATATGGACTGGCCCGATCTCGGCTAATTGGCCTTGCACAAATGTGACAAGAGTGTCGTCAGCGACCGCTAAATCCAGCGGCACAACCCAGTGCCGGGTTAAGCCGCCCGGCAGAGATTTTGCAATTTCAACGAGAGTATCTTTGCGCCTTGCAGATAAAACAATCCGCGCGCCTTTTGCCGCGAGCTGTCGGCAGAGCTCAAGGCCAATCCCCGAACTTGCGCCAGTAATCCAAACGGTTTTATTGTCGATTTCCATTTCAATTCCCCGCGGTAATTCCTGATTCTAGGTTTTTCGCGAATTAGTCAATTTTTTGTTGCTTCGGCAGTGAGGTTAGCAACTAAGTTTAGCGCGCCGGCTCGTTAATGTATTGCGGCAAATCGAGATCGATTCGTTAACGGTTCAATGGGCTTTAATGCGGAACGTACCTTATGCGGATGCTCGGACGATGTTTTGATAGCTCTTATAAATCACTGCCTGACTCTATCTTGACGTATATTAAGCTGGCTGCGTATCGTGCAGTAAACACTCAGCACTAAGGAGCTTGCATGTCACAGTCGAGAACCGAACTTAATATGGTCGAAATCGACCATTGTGTTGAGCAAATTATTGCTCGATTAGGGAAAGATCTGCGCGTTGCTATGCCTTTGGGCCTGGGAAAGCCGGTAGAGCTGATAGATGCGCTATATCGGCGGGCGTGCGCTGAGCCGAGTATTTCCTTAACAATTTTAACTGCTCTTAGTTTAGAGCGGCCTAGCGAGGCAGATGCCATTCGGGGCCGTTTACTCAACCCAGTGTTCGACCGCCTATATGCGAATTATCGTGAGCCGCTGTATTTACAAGCTGAGCGCAGCGGAGAAACACCAGCCAACATAAGGGTCTGTGAATTTTATTTTAAGGCAGGCAGCCGCTTAGGGCATCTCTCGGCGCAGAGACATTATATAAGTTCTAATTACACTCATGCCGCAAGAGATGTCGTGGCGCGGGGCTGTAATGTGGTTATTCAAATGTTGGCGCAGGAAGGTGATGCGCTGAGTATGAGTTGTAATCCGGATACCTCTGCAGAAGTTGTTTCTCGACTTAAAAAAGAGGGGCGACCCTATATCGCAATTGGTGTTGTGCACCCAGATTTGCCTTTTATGTATGGCGATGCGGAAGTGAATGCGTCCCAGTTTGATTTTCTTGCGATAACAAACAGTGAGTGCCACGGCCTGTTTCAGGTACCGCGATTACCGCCTATTCCTGACACCGACTATGCCATTGGTTTACGTGCCAGTGCCCTGATTGCCGATGGCGGAACGCTGCAGTTGGGTATCGGTGCGATGGGTGACGCGATTGTGCAGTCGGCGCTGCTAAGGCATCAGCAAAATGCCAGTTATCTCGAATTACTACAACGATTTGGTGTCGATGAACACAGCGCAGATCTGGTGGATGCCATTGGTGGTCGCGAACCATTTGAAGAAGGCTTGTACGGTGCCACAGAAATGTTTGTAGAGGGCTTTCTTCACCTTTTCGAAGCCGGTGTATTGAAGCGACCTGTCTATGACTTTTGGGCCTTGCAGCAGCTGATTAATATTGGCGGCTGCGACCCGTTAGCACTGAGTTCGGAGTGTTTGCCCGCCTTGGCGGAGCTGGGCGTAAGAGAGTTGCGGGGCAAGGATTTCGATACACTGCAATACCACGGTTTCTTCAACGAGAGTTGCCGATACAGCGAAGGTAAGCTGTATACGCCGCAGGGTGATTTTTGTTCTGCCAATATGGCCAATCCTGACAGCCAGCAGTTTATGGCGACATACTGCCTAGGAACGCAGTTGCGCAATGGCAAAGTGATGCACGGTGGCTTCTTTCTTGGCAGCGGTGACTTTTATCGTAGCTTGCGCGATATGCCTGAAACGGAACGTCGCAAACTAGCGATGTGCAGCGTTGAAAAAATTAATCAATTAGATCAAAACCCGCGCTTATACAAAGCACAACGACAGTCAGCACGCTTTATTAACACCGGTTTAAATGTCAGCCTTAATGGTGCGGTCGCGTCGGACACACTTGAAAACGGCCAGGTGTTATCTGGCGTCGGAGGTCAGTACAATTTTGTGGCGATGGCGCACCAACTGGATAATGGACGATCGGTGCTGATGATTCGCGCCAGCCGCTCACAGGGTGGTAAGGCGGTATCAAATATTGTTAGCCACTATGGAGCGTGTACCATTCCCCGGCATTTGCGCGATATTGTCGTTACCGAATACGGCATTGCCGACTTGCGTTCTAAAACTGATGAGGAAGTTTGCGTCGCTCTAATTAATATCGCCGACTCGCGCTTTCAAGCTGAATTAGTGGCCGAGGCAAAGGCTGCGGGTAAATTGTCGGCTAGCTTTGAAGTGCCCTCTGTTTTTCGACAAAACTTCCCCCATGTAATCCGTGCCAATGTTGAGTGGGCGCGTGCAAAGGGGATGATGCCCGCATATCCATTTGGCTGTGACTTTAGCGAAGATGAATTAACGGCGGCGAAGACCTTAAAATCATTGGCGCAGTTGTCCACAATGCAGAAAATGAGCACCTTACTGCGCGGCGGCAAAAATACAGATTCTGTAAATCGTGTTTTAGAGGTACTGCGCTTGAGCGGCTCCTTAAGTGGCAAAGACCGTGTATTAAAACGTTTGATACAAGGCTCAAGGAATAAAAAGTAGAGTGTTTCACCTCTAACGGTTTAGATTAATTGCGATGGGCGTCACAAATCTAAACCTTTGTTAGAGCTGAAAATACGCTATTAAATAATCGTAAGGCTTTGATTTTTATAAAAATAAATAGAATATTAATGTGTGCTTAGTGGCTTATACGCACTCCCAATTGGGCTCAAGATTAACTATTGTACATGTCAGGATCTTTGTTATTACCGCTTAGGGAATATTTCGAAAGAAAATTTGAGCATAAGTTAGGTAGTAACGTTTTAAGCCCAGTAGGTGTTTATCGTGAATAATAAATTAGCAAGCTATGTACTCTGCTCATTTTTCAGTGTGTCGGCTATGTCGGTATTTGCCGAACCAGAAAGTTGTTTAGATTGGAATGTGCAGGAGTTTCCCGCGACATCCGAACAATCGAGTTGTTCCTATTTTAACCATCACAAAGTCTCTACGCGTTTCACTGTTCACAATGTGTGTGATACTAAAGTGAGTGGCGTTTTTAGTTATTATAAAGAAGACCTAAACAATAAATCGGTGATGAGTGTGCAATCTTTTGTGGTCAGCCCCGGAGCAAGTCAAGAGATAGCTAATCCCTGTGGGATGCAAAGCAGTGCCGCTTATCAGGTGTCGCAAGTGACCTTTTAAGCTTTGAAAATGAAATGCCGGCCTACAAAAAAGCCCTGATAGCGATATCAGGGCTTTTTTGCATTAAGTGATTAACCTTTGTGGCCCCACAACTTTGCCTGCAAGCAAAGAGTGGTGTGTTTAGGTCATGCGCCTCAGCGCGCAGTGAAGCGGTCTAATGTCATAGCCATGACACTGTCGGTGCTGCTGTTCATGCAGCCAGCGTGACCTTTGGCGCGGGGCAGTAGGCGTGAGAAATAAAACTCTGCCGTTTCCAGCTTCGCTTCATAAAATGCCTTGTCGTCACCGCCTTCGGCTAATTTACTGGCTGCAACTTCCGCCATCATTGCCCAGTAGTAAGCCATTGACAAGTAACCGCTATACATCAAAAAGTCGTAAGACGCTGCGCCTACTGCATCTCTGTTTCTAGATGCACGGGCAACCATTTTTATGGTGTGCCAGTTCCACGACAGGGTATAACCGATAAGCTTTGCCGAGTAGCAGCGGCGTTTACCGCTAATTAAATTTTTGAAACCAAATTTATATAATTTTTTGCAGAATCCGCCGTAAAGTTTAAAGCCGTCGAGTACAACTTTTCTGCCGATAAGGTCCATGGCCTGAATGCCGGTGGTGCCTTCATACATGGTCGCAATGCGGGCATCGCGATAAATTTGCTCCATACCGTGTTCTTTAATAAAACCGTGTCCGCCAAATACCTGCATGGCATTGCTGGCAGATTCCAAACCGGTTTCCGTTAAAAATGCTTTCAATATCGGTGTTAAAAAGCCCAGCTCATTTTCAGCTTCGTCGCGATCTGCCTGCGTTTCTGCCTGTACCATTCGGTCAGAGTATTTTGCCGCGTCGTAAATCATGGCGCGACCACCTTCTGCAAAGGCTCTTGCGGTTAGCAACATGCGGCGCACATCGGGGTGGTGAATAATCGCATCGCCCGCTTTGTCAGGATTTTTAACGCCGGACAAAGAGCGCATTGAATAGCGGTCTAGGGCGTAGGGTAGTGCATTTTGGTAAGCCAGCTCAGATGCGGCTAAACCTTGAATAGCAGTGCCTATCCGGGCGGTATTCATAAAGGTGAACATGGCATTCAGACCTTCGTTCTCTTGGCCCAGCATATAGCCGGTGGCGGAGTCGAAGTTAATAACGCAGGTGGCGTTGCCGTGGATACCCATTTTATGCTCGATGCTGCCACACTTCACGCCGTTGCGATCGGTGATGGTGCCATCTTCAGTGGTATTAAATTTAGGCACGATGAAGAGCGAAATGCCTTTAGTGCCTTCTGGTGCGCCCGGTGTGCGCGCCAAAACAATGTGAATGATATTTTCTGCAAAGTCGTGTTCACCCGCAGAGATAAAAATCTTAGTGCCAGTAATGCGGTAGCTGCCGTCTTCCTGTGGCTCTGCTTTGCTGCGCATTTGACCTAGATCAGAACCACAATGGGCTTCAGTCAAGCACATGGTGCCTGTCCAAGTGCCTTCGCACAGTTTGCTCAAATATAGTTGCTTTTGCTCTTCGGTGCCGTGCACGTAGAGTGTATTCATTGCGCCTAGGCTTAATCCGGGATACATGCCCCAGGACCAGTTTGCTGTGCCGACTAACTCGGATTTAATCAGTCCCATCGACATGGGCAGGCCTTGACCGCCGTACTCCACCGGGTGGGACAGGCCTTGCCAGCCACCTTCAACCCACAGTTTATAAGCTTCTTTGAATCCTTCTGGGGTAGTTACTTCGCCATCGTTCCATTGGCAACCTTGCTCGTCACCAATTTGATTTAGCGGAGAGAGCACTTCTTCTGCGAATTTCGCCGCCTCGTTGGTGATGGCTTCTACCATGTCTGGGGTTGCTTCTGCGCCAGCTGGAATAGTTTGGTAGTGGGCGTTGAAGTCCAGTAATTCATTGATTACGAAATTGATGTCGCGTACTGGCGCTTTATAAACGGTCATATTTTGCCTCTTCTGTTCCCAGGGGTGGGGGATCATTAACGGAGTGGAGCATAGCCGATGGAGCAAGGGGGGAAATTGGCCGCTTTCTGCTAGCAAGATGACGCTTGGGTCAATGCCAGTATCCCCGATAATACAGGGTTATAGCCACGTTGGAAGTACGACGTTAGCGGTGATCATAGCAAGGGCTTGAGACGTTAGACAGATGGCGCGATACTGGATCAATTCCGCAAGGAGAGATGTAAATGCAAGTTGAATACTCGGTGTGTTTTGAACGTCACCCATTACCGGCGGGTGGTTATCTGGCGCAACTTACACTCAATGCACCCGCGCGATTAAACGCATTGACGCCGGAAATGGTGACATTGCTTCATAAGTTGCTACTCGAAATTCGCGACGACCAAGAAGCGGTGGCCGTGTTCTTAGATGGCGCTGGGGAGCGCGCTTTCTGTGTAGGTGCCGATACCTTGCGAATACGTGAGTCAGCTCTAGCTAATCCCTGCGGCATGGCTGTTGAGGCCGATGCGTTTTTTAGTTGCGAATACGCGGCGGCACATTTAATACACCGTTTCCCTAAACCGGTTATTTGTTGGGGAAGTGGCATCGTTATGGGGGCGGGGCTCGGCTTGATGGCAGGCGGTAGTCATCGAATAGTGACTAATAAGAGCACGTTGGCAATGCCGGAGATCAGCATAGGTCTATTTCCCAATGTGGGAGCCAGCTGGTTCTTGGGGCAAATGCCCGGAGCTACCGGGCTATTTACTGCTCTAACCAGCGCTTATTTGTCGCCAGCAGATGCCCTGTACGCCGGATTAGCGGATTATTGTTTACACGATAAAAATAAAACGGATGTTTTGCGCAAAATTATTAATCTCGATTGGTGCGATGATTCGGAATGGAACTCTGAGCAGTTAACTGAGTGTCTTACCGATATCGAGGCGGAGCAGGGCGTAGTCTTGCAGCAATCGTCGCTAAAAGATCATCGCGGATGGATTGATGATGTTTGCGCGCTGCCAAGCCCCGCTGCAGTCGAAATGGGGATTTGTGGATATACCGGCAATAGCGAATGGCTACAGTTGGCCGCACAGGGTTTAGCGCGCGGCGCATCGAGCACGGCAAAATTGATCTTTCGACAGCTGCAGACGGGGAGCAACTTGAGTTTAGCCGACGTGTTCAAAATGGAATTAGTATTGTCGTCTAACCGCGTGCGCGATCCTGAATTCGCCGAGGGCGTGCGTGCGCGTTTAATTGACCGTGACCGCGATCCACGCTGGTGTTACAAGTCCATCGCGGAGGTGCCAGACTCCGAAATTGACGCCTTGTTTGAATCACCGTGGCCGATCAACCCACTGGATAAATTGTTTGCGCTTTAGTGTGTTTGGCGGGCGCTAATGTCCAGTGCCAGCAATTGAGCTTGATGCGTTCGACTGAGTAGCAGCAAAGCGAGAATTGCGCCGATCATTGCCATCGCCATATCTGATTGGGTATCCCATACATAGCCTTGAGTGCCCAAAAATGCCTCGGCAGATTCCCCGGTTAATTCCGCAACCCACCACTCGATGAGTTCATAAAGCGCACTTATACCCAGACAAATTAATACAATGATCACCGCTAACCAGCGCGGCTTTTCAATCACGTGATGCCGAATAAGCAGTTCTCGAGCGGCGATGGCGGGTACAAAGCCTTGCGCTAAATGGCCGAGTTTGTCGTAGTGATTTCTGTGCCAGTTAAATAGTTCTGCGAGAGCGTCAAAGGCAGGTACTTCAGCGTAAGTGTAGTGGCCGCCTATCATTAAAATAATACTGTGCACCAAGATGAGCTGGTAGAGTAACGGCGTTAATGGGAATCGACTTTGGCTAATCGCCATAATGGCCAGTACCACAATCGCTGGAATCACTTCTAAGAACCAAGTGAATTGGTCTTTGGGTTCAAAGCCAGACCACAATAGCGCTCCAAAAAAAAGGCTTAGCCAAAGGATTTTATTCATATTGTTTGTTCTCTAAATGCCTTCGTCACGCATTTTTTGTTCGCGCATTTCCATGTCGTTTTGGAGTGTTTTTTCCATGAGTTTCGCCTGGTCTAGGGTATTTTTCTGAGAAGACGTGAGCACGGTCTGTTCTTGTTTTGTTGTTGCTGGTTCATCGGTCTGTTTCGAACAACCGAAAAGCGTAATAGTGGCCGCAGTTACGAATACGATTAAGAGGGTGGGGGGCATGGTGTTCTCCGCATTGCTATGTTGTTGCTTGGACCAACGCAACAATGCGGCGGGTTTACAACAGTTCGTCTAAGAATATATCAAGTTTAGGATGTTCGCGCTGTACCTGGGCGACGCCGCTAGCCAAGATTTTATCCGCACGTACGGGGCCAATATTCTCGCAGAGTAGCACGTAATATTGATTTAACAGTTTTTGCAGTAGTGCAGGCGGCGCGTTGCCAAGTATTAGTGCTTGCCGATTACCCAGCCAGCGCTGAAGTGCTTCAAGCGTGGCGTGCGGTAATTGCCGTTGGCGCAGTGCTGCGAACAATTCAATCCGTAGTTTATGCTGTAACTGATCGTCGAGCTGGCCCATCATTGCCAACATTAATTCGGCAAAGGTTTGGCTGGCTGAGACGGGATTTTCGACTTGGTCTTCGGTGTCATCGCCGCGTGGGTCTGCCAGCAGTTTGTTGCTGTCCTGTCCCGTTGCCTGAATCAAGCTCCGTAGTATGGAGGAGCGCTGTTCTTTTAGCTCTGGCGTTTGGCAAATGTCGGCAACAAATCGTTGCAAGGCCAAGCTCGGCTGGTCGATATAACGATTTTCCCAGTGGGCTACCGCTTTCAGCACCGAGGCTTCATCCATGAAATTTTGCAAACCGGTGTAAATAGCGCGTCGACGATCACTGACGCTGCGCTTACTCATCGCTGCAGATCCATATTGGCGGCGCGGTCAGCGGTATAGGCGATGCTGCCAGTATTGAATTCCGGGTAGCCGATCTCAGCGTGTTCACTCAGGTCTAAGCCGCGTTGTTCATGCTGGGCAGGGGCTCGTAACCCCATCAGTATATCGATAGCAAAATACATAATGATGGCGCAGCAGAAGGTCCAAACGAAGCAAGCTGCAATGCCAATCAGTTGAACGGTAATAATCTTGGCATCAAACATACTGTCGGCGTAAAAGATTCCAGCGGCTAAAGTCCCCCATGCGCCGGCAAAGCCGTGCACGGAGACTGCACCGACGACGTCATCAAGGTGCATTTTTAGCATCAACTGTCCGCCTAGTACGCAGACAACACCGCCGATTGCCCCTGTGAGCACAGCGTAGGCAGGCAACATTGATGCGCAGCCGGCAGTAATGGCAACTAAACCCGCAAGACTGCCATTGACGGTCTCGGTGAGTAATATCGGCTTGCGCAGTGCAACCGCCAGAAGCATGCTGGCACTTGCACCTGCTGCGGCAGCTAATTGAGTATTTAGATTGATTAGGCCGATATCAGCCGACGCGCTTAGGGTGGAGCCGCCGTTAAAACCGAACCAGCCAAACCATAAAATAAAACCGCCCAAAGCCACCAGAGTAAGGTTGTGGCCACGCAATTCACGGGGCTTGCCACTCTTGTCGAATCGTCCCAGTCGCGGGCCAAGAATAATCACACCTGCAAGAGCACACCACGCGCCCACCGAGTGCACGACGGTTGAGCCGGCAAAATCAATGAAGCCCATTTTGGCTAGCCAGCCGTCGGCGTTCCATACCCAGCTCCCAAAGATGGGGTAGATGATGGCAGTAATAACGACTGCGCCCACTAAATAAGCATCAAAGCGCGTTCGTTCGGCCATGGCACCACTGGCAATAGTGACTGCTGTCGCTGCGAACATCGTTTGAAATAGCAGTACACCGTAGCTTGTTGGATCGCTGTCGTTTATTAAAAATAGATCGGTACCCATAAAGCCGCTAGGGTTATTTCCGAACATTAAGCCATAGCCTAGCGCCCAAAATATTAGGGTGCCGATACACACATCCATATAGTTTTTCATAACGACATTGAGTGAGTTTTTACTCCGCGACATGCCGGATTCCAGTAAGGCAAAGCCTGCTTGCATGAGGAATACCAAGGCACTTGCTGTCACCAGCCACACCATATTGGTGGCGCCTGTTAAATCTGCAATATCGTCGGCAAAGGCTAATGAGGAAAAGAGTAATGTTGAGAGCGTTAGGGTGATTTTCGCTTTTTTCATTAGAGCCCTTAGTCATCTGGTGGTTGCGCACTGAATCGGCGCGCCCCTGAAATCTTGTGTGCAACTGCTGTGCCAAAAGTAGAACGAAAGGGCGTTAGGGTTTAGGCGGCGTAGCGTGGTTTTGGCGGCTTGTGGCACAGCTGAAAGATAATGAGCACTTGTTTGGTTCGTTGCACGAATTCATGTTCTTTTGTGGTGCGCATCTTGAGGGGTAATTTGGTCTATATCGATAGTTTAAGTGTATCTATATCGAATAAATTATTAATTATATTAATTTATCGATAATCATTATTATTTGACTTGTGGGCTGGCGGGGTGATGTTGCCGGAGGCCAGACTCTGTACCTTAACAATGACCGAGGAGGCCATTATGAAAAAGACCATCAGTTTCGCCATGATGCATTTCAGCGTGGCTTTTTCGGTAGCCTACATGCTGACTGGTAGTGCCGTGGTTGGTGGCATGTTGGCGCTAATAGAGCCGGCGGTGAACACCGTGGTGTTTTACTTTCACGAGAAGGCGTGGAAGCGCATTGATGAAGGAGTACCGTTGTTAACTGGTCTTGTACATTGAGGCGTAAATAGGCGTGCACCATATGATGGTGCACGTCCTAGATATATGGGTCATAACCCCTGAGTGACATTGTTATTTGTTATGAGCTGGCTCAGATAAACCGGAAGACCAATAATACCGCAAGCAAGGTCACCACCCACGCAACCATGCTACTGATCGAGATGGTGCGAGAGAAAATACCACCGCTGCTGTGAAGATTGGCTAAACGATCTTCAAATGCGTGACCGAGTTTGAGAATGCTGTTGCGCGCAGTCTGATCAATGTAGAGGCAGCCTCTTCCGCAGGCATTTAACAGCCGAGGGAGTGGTCGTCGGTACAGCCAATCGACATCGAGATTGGTCGAGGGCAGTTCCGGTGGGTACATACCTTTCAAGTTTAGCCATACAAAAGCCAATGCTGAGAAAAATAGCAGCTGTGTTTGGGTGAGAATATGACTCACATCATAGGCGCTGTAGTCAGTGGCGAAGGGCAGATGTTGGTAGAGCAACTGTGGGAATATACCAATTGTTAGACATAGAGCGGCTGCTATAGACATTGCCAGTAGCATATTCCACGGCGCTTCTTTGCAGCGAATACCCGAGTCGTGGGCGAAAAAAGCGAAATAAGGAATTTTGATGCCCGCGTGATGGAATACCCCTGCCGAGGCAAATAACAATAGCAGCCAGACCACGTCAAAGTTGTCCTTGAGTGCCGCCGACATAATCATCGACTTGCTGACAAAGCCACTGAATAGGGGGAAGGCTGATATCGAAGCCGCGCCGATAATACAAAGTACGGCGGTCTTGGGCATGGATTTATATAGCCCACCAAGTTCGGAGCCGTTAATTCGGCCGGTACGATAGAGCACCGCACCCATCGACATAAACAATAGGCCTTTAAAAATAACATCATTAAAGGCGTGAGCGACGGCACCATTGATGCCCAGCTCAGTGCCGATACCAATCCCCACCATCATAAAACCAATCTGGTTGATCAAGCTGTAGGCGAGAACCCGGCGCAGGTCATTTTCAATTACCGCAAAGAAGATGGGGAAGCACGCCATCGTCGCGCCGATATACACCAACATCTCAGTGCCAGGGAAGCCCCGGGCCATGGCGTATACGGCAACTTTGGTGGTGAAAGCACTCAAGAAGACCGTGCCAGTAGGTGTTGCTTCGGGATAGGCGTCGGTCAGCCAGTTATGGAAAAATGGAAATGCGCACTTAATGCCAAATGCGATAAAAATGAACCAGCTTGCGACCGAGTCTAGACCGATTTTGCTAAACATCAGGGTGCCCTGATGTTGGTAATACAAAATGACGCCCACTAACAGCAGCATTCCTGATATCACTTGGGCGATCAGATAACGCATCCCCGCGCTGTAGGCTTTGTCGCTGCGCCCAGCCCAGATTAAAAAGACTGAGGTGACTGCCAGCATTTCCCAAAATACAAACAAGGTCAGTAAATCACCGGCAAAGACGGCGCCCAAGGCACTACCAGCATAAAGCATGGCTGCGACTTGCTGCATCTTATCCTTGACGTGGAGGGAGTAGATTACGCTGATGAACGCGGCAATATGGAATAAATAGCCGAACAATAGGCTCAGTCGGTCAATGTGGATTGGCTTTAGTTCCATTCCCATTAACTGGGTTTCGAGGCCGTAAAATGCCGGTAGCTGCCACAGGTTTAGCGCGCTTAATATAATGACCACGATCATTGCTGGGCCGCGCCAAGTGGCGCCGCCGAGTAGGGCAATGACTGCTCCTAGATAAAAGAGCAGGAACGGCGGCAGTTCAATCCCCACCATGGGTATTCTCCGTCTTAGATTCGCGAGTTTGTTGGTAGTAGTCTTCCTCGCGCATTAAACCTTTGCGCATCCACTTAGCAACCAGTACTAAAATCACGCAGCCGATAAATCCGTAAATAGGATAAAAGCCATACAGGCCCTCCCAAGGGTGTTCGGTGTGTCGATGGATCACAAAATCCAAGCCAACTAACAGCGCGCAAATGACGTAAAGACTGTTGAGAATAAGGCGCAGTGTTGCTGGGCGATCAAAAAAATCTTGGGACTGGCTCATGGCGTTCCCTCGCTAAAAATCTGTGATACCAGCTCAAATAGCGGGTTGGGAAAGAAAAATAACAATACGCACGCCAATGCCGTAGAGCATAGCGCGATGAGCGCGGCAGGTGGCGCCTCATGAATAGCGACGGGGCCTGAAACTGCCTGCTTCCCTGGAAAGAAAGCGCGCAAAGGAATTGGCAGTAAATAGGCGATATTGAGTAGCGAGCTGAGTATCAGCACCCCCATTAGAATTAAATGATCGGTCTCTAAGGTAGCTGTCAGTAACCACCACTTGCTCCACGTTCCGGCGGTTGGTGGCAGACCGATAATGCTGAGAGAGGCGATGAAAAAAGCGGTCATGGTGATTGGCATACTTCGCCCCAGTCCAACCATCGAGCTGATTTCGCTTTTGTGACTAGCCACCAGTATGGCGCCAGCGCAGAAGAACAGGGTGATTTTCCCCAGGGCATGGGTAGCAATATGCATTGCGCTGCCCATTACGCCGCTCTCAACCGCCAGTAAGACCCCCACGGTGATATAACCTAGTTGGCTAATGGTTGAATAGGCGAGTCGGGCTTTCAGGTTGTCTTGACGCATCGCTATTAGCGAAGCCAGCACGACACCGGCACCAGCTAGGTAGAGAAGATAATCGCTTACCGGTATTTGTTGGAGTGTATCCAGGCCGAAGATAAAGACCAAAATCTTGATTAGGCTGAATACGCCAGCCTTGACCACCGCAACGGCGTGGAGCAGGGCGCTAACCGGAGTAGGAGCCACCATTGCCGCCGGAAGCCAGCGGTGAAAAGGCATGACCGCTGCCTTGGCGACACCAAAAACAAATAGGACTAGTAATAGTGACAGCAACGCGATTGGAGTTTGCTCGGGGAAAATGCCGCCTTGTTGAAAGTCTAGAGTGCCTGCCACCAGCCACGTGATGATAATAGCAGGGAGAAAAAAGGCGATAGATGTACCCATTAATATGCCCAGGTAAACCCTGCCGCCTTTTTTGGCTTTTTCGGTACCTGCATGTGTTACCAGAGGGTAGGTGCACAGCGAAAGTACTTCATAAAAAATGAACAGCGTGAATAAGTTTTCTGCGTAGGCAATGGCCATTACCGCTGCGATGGCAATAGCAAAACACGCGTAGAAACGTGTTTGGTGGTCTTCGTTGTGGCCGCGCATATAACCAATCGCGTACAAGGTGGTTACTGGCCATAGCAGACTGGCGACTAGCCCAAACAGGAGCCCTAGGGCATCGACTCTGAAACTTAAATTTAGACCGGGCAGTATTTCTAGCCACTGGCGTGAGAGCACTTCACCGTGATTAAAACTGGAGTACAGTTTCAAATTGATCGCTAAGAGAGTCACGCCGGCGATAAGGGATATGGCTTCGCGCAGATTTGGTTTCTTGCTGAACGCCAGTATTCCTACTACCGCAATAATGGGCGTGAGAATGGCGACGTCAATTAGCATGGCTGTTGTATCCATTATGGACGCCCCTCTACCAATGCTGTGGCTGCGTCATAGCTGATCGATACCGGTAAGCGGGTGTCGATACCAAAATAGACATTGCCTAGAATTAGCAGCCATAGCGCAATAAGCATAGTGAGTGGCGCTTCTTTTACTGGCGAGTTATCTGCTGCTGGCTTGAAGTAGAGCGCTTCTACCACTCGCCATATATAGATGATGGCGAGCAGTGAACCCAATAGAATCAAAAACACTAATGGCCAGCGACCAGCCAGTGCAGCGGCAGATACCAAATACCATTTGCTGATAAAACCAGCGGTAAGGGGAACACCAATTAAGCTGAGACCGCCGGCAACAAAGCCAAAGCTGGTCCAGGGCATTTTTCTCCCCAGTCCCTGCATCGAGGTAAGGGTCGTGGCGCCAATGCGAACCGCAATCCCAGCCAGGGCCATAAATAATGTGGCTTTCATCAACGCGTGGTTGAAAACATGAATCAAGGTCGCCTGCAGCCCCAGCACACCGCCGATCCCCAAACCGATGACCATATAGCCAATTTGGGCGATACTGGAATAGGCGATCGCGCGCTTTATCTCCTCTTGATATATCGCAGCAATCGACGCGCTGAATACGGCCACGATGCCTAGAGCGACGAAGATATCTGCTAGCGGAATAATGAACTGGCTAAACTCGCTCGGGAATATGGTGTAGGTGAAGCGTATTAAAAGATAAAGGGCTACCTTGGTGGCGCTGGCGGCGAGAAACGTAGTGACAATCGATGGCGCTTGACTGTAAGCGTTAGGCAGCCACAGATGCAGTGGGAATAGGGCGAGCTTTAAGCTAATACCAACCAAAATAAATGCGTAAGCGGCAAATACGGTAGGCGACTCACTCGCCGATGGCAGGCGTTCCGCAAGATCGGCCATATTGAGCGTGCCGGTCATGATATACATGAAACCGATGCCGATGAGGATAAAGGTCGCGCCAATGGTGCCCATGATCAGGTAGCGAAACGCGGCCCACAGGCTTTGTCTATTGGGTCCTAAGGATATTAGGGTGTAGGTAGACAGCGATGAAATTTCTAAAAAGACAAAGACGTTGAATGCATCACCGGTCGCTAAAATACCCAGCAAGCCCGCGAGGCACAGCAGCCACGCCACATAAAATAAGCCCTGTTTGTCTAGTGCAATTTCGCTACTAATGCTGCTCTGTGCTGCTAGTAGAGAAATTGTACTGCTGCCAGAAACGATCACTAGCAACCACGCATTGAGAAGATCAATTCGGTACTCAATACCCCAGGGTGCTTGCCAACCACCCAAGGCATAACTAATTACACCGTGGTGGTAAACCGTATACAGCAGCGTGGCGGCGATACAAAAGCTAAGGGTGCTGACTAGCAGGGCGAATAGCCATGCCAGTTTACCTCGACCTAAAATAAGGCAGGCAGGCGCCCCTAGCAGCGGCAGAATAACTTGCAGAATAGGTAAATGGCTTAACACGTATGGTCTCGCTGCTGAATTTCGGACTCTTCAATAGTGCCGTAGGCCTTCTTGATTCTTATGACTAGCGCTAGTCCCAGTGCGGTGGTGGCAATACCGACAACAATCGCGGTGAGAATCAGCACGTGGGGCAGGGGGTTGGAGTAGACCGTAATCCCTTCTTGCAGGATAGGGGCCGTGCCACCAGTAATTTTTCCCGAGCTGATATAGAGAATAAAAACCGAGGTCTGAAAAATGTTGAGTCCGACCAGTTTCTTGACCAGATTACCCTGGGCTATCACGATGAAAAAGCCGGCCATCATTAAGACCACTACAATCCAATAATTGTAATGGGTAAATAACTGTGTCATTGATCTGCCTCCCCCGTGTCGTTCACTTGGCTAGCGAAGCAGTAAAAGATCATTACCATGATAGCGGCAACGGTAATTCCCACGCCTAGCTCAATGACAATGATGCCGATGTGTTGACCTGTAATCGGGTTCTCGGCTAATGCAGAGTAGTCGAGGAAGTCGCCACCGTTGAGCATTGATACCAAGCCTACCGATCCGTACAGCAACACACCGAAGGCTGCTAATACACGGAGCACGGCAAAACTGACCACCTGCTGTGCAATATCGACACCGAAAAACATAGTGTACAAAATAATCGCGGCGGCAAAAATAACCCCAGCTTGGAATCCGCCACCTGGTCCGTAGTCCCCGTGGAACTGCACGTATAGTGCAAATAAGAGGATAGGGGGGATTAAAATTTTACTGACGATACGCAGAACTTTGTGTTTGTGCGCGCTGGTAACTACGGGTTTTTGGACCGTGCTGGACTTCAACATGAGCAGTGACAGCACACCGATGCCTGCGGTGAAAACTACCGCCACTTCGCCGAAAGTATCGAAACCTCGATAGCTAGCTAGCACCGAGGTAACAATGTTTGGAATACCGATTTCGCTTCCGGATTTCTCGATATAGTGCGGCCCTACATGGGTTTGAGCCGGTGCAGTGGCAGAGCCAAACTCGGGCATACTAAGTGTGCCGATGATAAGAAGCGCACCGGTAATTGTAACCAGCACCAAGGCGGGAATACTTTTGCCGGACTCATGCTTTTCATTGCGCCCTACCAGGGCCACCGTAAGTAGCATGAGCAGCGGTGAAATTCCGGAACCCACCGCTGCCTCAGTAAATGCGACGTCAACAGCGTCCATCAAAACGAAAAAGCTCGCGGATAAAAAGCCATAAATGCCGCTGAGCATAATTACCGCAAGTAGATCGCGACTCAGAATAATTCCTAATGTCGTAACTAACAGCAGACTAAGCAGGCTGATATTGATAAAGAATTCTATGGGGTCATCCTCCGCGCAGTATTTTTTCTGCGCTCGCGCTTAGCTGTCATGGGGTTGCTCCCCATGTGATTTGTGTTGCTGGTCGCGCCAAACGGCTTTTGCCAATGCATGGCTGGCCGTTGGGCTGGTGAATAATATGAACAACAGAATCATGATCAATTTGAGAAGAACCAGACTCCAGCCGGCCAGCAGCATTAGTCCCATTAGTAATGAGGTGGTGGCAAGTGTTTCTGTTACGCCCGCAGCGTGCATGCGACTGTAAGTGTCGGGAAATCGCAATACCCCAAGTGCGCCAGTGAACATCAAGCCACTGCCAATGAGCAATAGGATGCCGCTAATGACTTCCAGTAAATCAGTCATTGGCTGAACTCCCTTTCCCTGCTTTCTGGGAGTGCTCAAAATATCTAAGAAGTGCGATCACACCGATAAAATTCATTAGTGCGTAGATAAGTGCTATATCTAAAAACTCCGGTCTACCAAATAAGAAACCGAGTACGGCAATAAGCAGTACGGTCTTGGTTCCAAATAAATTGGCAGCTAATACGCGGTCAAATATGGTGGGGCCAGCAAAGCCCCTGACCAAAGCCATGGCCATGACAATCAGTAATGTAACGGTAGTAACAGCGAGCATCATTGTTCCAATTTTTCCACGCGACGGCTCATTTCACCTGTGTCGAGATCATCGAGATTGGTTTGAGTGAGGCCATGTACGAGTACCTCGTTGTCTGAAAGGGTTACCGCGATGGTGCCGGGGGTGAGGTTAATAGAGTTGGCATAGATTACCCGACCGATATCGGTTTTCTGGTTGACCGTAAAGCGCCGCATTCCAGGGCTAATAGCGCTGTTACCTGACCAAACTCGTTTGACGACATCAATGTTGCTCGCGACGATTTGCACCGCTAACCAAGCATAATATCGGGGAAGATGACGTGTTAGGTGGATGGGTTGGGATTCGTGATCAACTACGTCCATCCGGTGACAAATCCATACAACCAGTGCAACTGAAACCGCGCCAAACGAAAGGAGCAGGCCAGTATAGTGCCCTGAATTGGCTAGCCAAATTGTGGCTAAAAGGGCGGAAATACTTAAAGTGTGCTTCATATGTTTCTCAGCTAGCTTCCGAGTCGTCAATTGTGAGTATACCGCTAAAATTGCCCGCACAGATTGTATCAGGGAAAAATGCTGTTAGCAGGGTTAGTGAGTTCTCAATACTCGCTTCATCTTATTTTCTCGGCTAGCTCTTCTACACCTTGTAGATAAGCATTGCACATTATGCTGTCTTTACTTTCGGCAGCGCTAATATATTCGATACAACTATATTGTAGTTCTTTGCTATTTAGCGTTTCGACTGCAAGAGCGGAGGACGCGCTAACTTATCCGCAGCAGACAACAAGAGCAAGCGTATAGTATCGACTACAAACCCGCGCTGGGCTTCTTCATTCATCTGTTTTCACTACCATCGCTTTCGCATCTAAAGTGAGAAAGTTGTTATTGGAAGTGTAGTGAAATAGGGCTGTTTCGTCTCTGCTTTAACATGCGTTTCACTCATCCCCGCTAATCTAACACATTACAGCTGGGACATAAAAGCTGCCGGTGTTAACGACAGACTGACGAGGAATACATCGCTGGGGTGGTGGGAAGTCGCCCCTATTTAATGGGCACTTCGAGCGGCTTCGAGTGCAGCTTTACTCGGCGCCATACGCAAGAAAATGATGGCGATAGCGACAAGACTTATATTAACTGCTAACGGAATAAGCTGGAGGGCATGACTATTGAATTGGACCCCGTAGGCAATAACGAGCCCAATCAAGGCGGCGGCATTGAGCTTTAATAACAATGCTTTTGCCAGCAGCTCTTTGTTAATGACTTGCGCAAGGGATGAGCAGGCAAGCAGGCAAAACCAAAACAAGGCAATAGAGTGAAAGTGGAATACCAGTTGGCTAATGGCAGTGGCGCTTAACGCCAGGGGGGCACCCCATACGAAGCCCAGCCATAAATTATTCAGCGCGTCTCGACTTTTGCGTCTAGCGAACCAGATGTTAATCCCACTAACTGACACTACCGTCAGGGCAAGGCCAAATATGCCGTAAAGGACTTTGACGAAAAACCCGCCGTAGTGACCAAAATGCAGACGATAGACAGAGAAAATAGCTTGTCGCCCAGCTTCACCGTCGGAGAATCCGATTTTATTGAGATAGTTACCCATGCCATCGAATTGATATTGCTCTGCATAAATGAGGCGGTCGTGATGTTGAGCGCCGACGATAATATATTGCTCGGCGCTACCGACGTCCTCCACGGTGATATAAAACGGGGTGGCCTCTGGTGCAATAGTGGGCATTTGGGCAAGCGCCTTAGCGACTTCGGCGGTGTGCGGGGCTTGATCTAACGTCGGCTCTGCACCAAATACGGCGGGGATGATGTCATCGGTTTTACCGTCAAAAAAAGCGGGCGCAACAACAAGGCTTAACAGCAGAGCAAGGCCGAAATAGGCGCCGGTAATGGCGATCATTAAATAAAATGGGCTACCCCATACGCTCAGGCGATTGTGGATATCTGCTTGCTCAAGGTGCTTGGAGCCTTTTAAACGCAGCGTGAACGCGTCGCGGAAGAGTCGCGGGTGAGCCAAAAACCCTGAAATAATAAGGCCGCAGAGCATTGCGCCGAGAATACTAACAACAATGACACCGAAATTTTCTGGCAAGTGTAGGAATATGTGTAGCTCTGTTAAAAGGTGAGTCCACTCGTGGCTCACCTTTTCTCCTAGAGAGCCATCACTGTTCAAAAACCAGCCACCGTCATCACTGGAAATGGAAGCCCTTGGCATGGTGGCTGATGGTAGCGAGACATACATGTGATGAGTTTCGCCGCTTTGCGCTAACACAGTACGGTAGGCGTTTTGTAGCTCTTCGCTGGGCAGCGTTCTAAACTCTTCTACAGTCGGTTGTTCCCAGCGCTCAAACTCCTGATAAAACACCGCTAAAGTGCCGGATAGGCAGACTAAATACATCATGATACCGACGAGTAAACCAAGCCACGAATGGCTGGAAAGCGAATTTTTGACCAGTGCGGGGGAGAGGAGTTGTTTCATGAGCGTGCTCAGTTTTTAAAATTTATTTTCGCAGCGACATCACAATCGCGTCGCGCACTAGAAGGTAATGCAGTGTTTTTAATTTACGTGTAAAAGTTTTATTGGCTGTAAACAACAGCCGCGCTAATCAGGCCAGCGGCGCTAATCCACAGCGCTGGGCGATAGCGGTTCGGATCTGCACAGGCCCACCAGGAGGCCAGCCCCCATATCAGCGGCGCAATCAGCACAATCAGCACTACCGCATTGACCGTGGACCACGGCAGTAGTAGCGCCAAGGCAACGCTCACATAGGCAGATGCGGTGCCTGCGAGGGGAGCAACAATAAAAAATAGTGCAATATGCCGTAAAATTGTGCGGGTTGCGGGCACCACAAAGTTGACGGTTTCATTGCTGCGTATATGTTTGCGTTTAATTTCTAAATTATAAAGTACCGCAAACCACGCCATTAGCGGCACGATCATAAAAACATAGGCAACACCGAACTCGGCGCCACTGCTGATAATAAAAAATAGCCCAGATACTATGGCAACCAGCCAGCCCGCAGGCATGAGCCAGCGCTGAAGAGGGAAGCGTTTTTGCCAGGAAAGGTAAAGACAGATGATGCTGGCAGCGGCAGCAACAACACCAATGAGTCCATAAGTCATGTCAGCTAATCCAAAAATAATGTGTCAAAGGCGGCGTTTAAAAAGCCACCGATGCCGAGAAAACCAGGTTGCGCGGTGAGCCTAGGACCAAATAATTAGAGCCGGGGAAGCCCCCAACGGAAGCCCAGTAATTGCGATTAGTCAGGTTTTCTACTCGCCCGCGCAATGTCACCTCTTTGCCTGCCACGGTGGTATTGAAGCGCGCACCGGCATCCAGGCGAGTCCAGCTGCTAATTTCTTTGGAATTCGCCGCATCAGTATATTGCTTCGATGTGTATACCGCGCGGGCGTCTAAAGTAAGGCCAGTTGCGTTGGGAACATCCCATTCGACGTTGAGATTGCTTTGCAGTTTAGGCACCCCAACGACTTCTTTGCCATTGCTTGCGCCGGTTGCGGTATTAACCTGTTCGCTGTCGATTACCGTTAAACCGCCGAGTAAACGGAGGTTCTCGGCGGCTTGACCGAAGACGGTGAGTTCAAGTCCTTGATTGCGCTGTTCGCCATTGTCAGAAAAGGTGTTGTTCTGGGTGATGCCACTGGGCTTTTCTACGCTAAAAATACTCACGCTGCCGCCGATGTCGCCGCCATCATACTTCAGCCCGGTTTCGATCTGCCTTGACCGGTAGGGGGCTAGAGCTTCACCGGGGTTGTTGAGGGCAGTGGCGGGGGCAATTTCGCCAGGTAGTAGCGCTTCGCTGTAATTGCCGTATAGGGACAGAGATTCTGACGCTTTGTAGACAATACCAAGCACGGGTGTGATGGCGTTTTCACTGTACTTACCGTCCGGGTTTAAGGCGCCAGTATTGTAATTGTAGTTGCTGTTTTCAATTTTTTGATAGCGCGCACCAACCGTGATTAATAAGCGGTCAGCCATAAACGACATCATATCGGCGATAGCGATACTGGATGTGTCGGTTTCTTGTGTGACTTTGGGGCTATTTAGGTCTCCGCCTACAAAGGCGTCGGCAACGGGTGGCGAGACCGCAGTGGGGGTATAAATACTGCCCGCAAAGCCGGCAAAATTAGAAAATGCATAGGCGTTTTTTGATTCGAGGGTATATGCCGAAGCCGACAAAATGAGACGGTGGCCGATATCGCCAGTATTAAATTCCGTGCGCATGCCTATTTCGGTGGAGTAAATACTGTCTTCGCGAGTATTGTCGAAGCGGTAGGCGCTTGTGAGGCCGCTATCGTCAACCGCGTCGGGGTTGCTGAGGATATTGTCTTCCTCACCTTGCCGAGTCCCCAGGGCGGCCCACAATTCGGTACTGGCGCTGAGTGAGTACTCCGCACGCGCAACAGCAAACAACTGCTTCTCGTCGGTATAGGTCCAAGGCTGGGCAAAATTAGTATCTGACTCAGGGGCTTTAGGAATATCGCCTAGCGGAGTGACGCTCGGCCGCGGTGAATCGATACGATGATCCTGGTAACCCATATCTGCAGACACACGCAGACGTTCACCTTCGTGGTCAAAGCCCACAGCGAAAACGCTTAAATCCCGATCTTGGTCTTTGATGCCAGATTCGCCGTCGCGTTTTACGATATTTAATCGCAGACCGTTTTCTTGGCTCTCACCAAAACGGCGAGCAATGTCAGCGGCAAGATATGCCTCACCGCCCACAGTGAAGCCAGTGGTAAGCAGATTAAGGTCTTCTTCCTGAGCGCGTTTAGGGACTAAATTCACCAAACCGCCGACACCACTGCCACCGGGGCTGGCGCCATTCAGAAACGTATTCGCGCCGCGAAACACCTCAACGCGCTCTAATAATTCCGCTGCCACAAACTGACGGGGTAAAATTCCGTATAATCCGTTGTAGGTCATATCGTCAGAATAAACCGGAAAACCGCGGATAATATACACTTCCTGAAAATTGCCGAAGCCCTTGGCAACCCGCACAACGGGGTCGTTTTGCAATACGTCGGCAACGCTGCTTGCCTGTTGATCTCTGATTAAGGCATTGGTGAAATTGCTGCTGGTGAAGGGCGCGTCCATCATATCCAGGTTGCCCAAAATACCAGCGCGACCGCCGCGTGCCACCTGCCCACCGGGGTAGGCTTCCAATAGCAAAACCTGAGATCCGTCAGCACTGACCAAAACTTCTTCTACGGCTTTTTCAATGCCGTTTTGCTCACTTTGAGCGTAGCTAGGCAGCGGTGAAATTCCGGCTGAAAGTAGCAATACCGAAAGTGCATATTTTGTTATTCGGTGGCCAGATAAACGTGCGGACATGGATATACCTTGTGGAGTGAGCTTTGCGAAAACTGCGGAGTAGGCCGTGCTTTTTTGAAAGTGTGAATACTAATGAGAGTGATTATTAAATGCAAGTAGAGGCGTTATAACAAAGCTCAGGCCGATAGTTAAGTCGAGATCTAAGGGCCGTAACCAGGAGTTTAGCGAAAGCGCCATCATTCTCCGGCCTTGTGCTGAGTGCCTTCGCCGGGGGTGATGAATAGGACGTTTGCCAATGTGTTGGTGCGGGCAGTGTGCCAAGTGTTTCGCGGAATCACGACATAGTCGCCGGCTGAGCTCAACTTCTGGCTCTGCTCGCCGGAAGGCGTTTTAAGCACTACGGTGATTTCGCCTTCTAGCAGCATCACCATTTCTTCGCCGTGGGGGTGAATCTCCCAGCTTTGCCAGTCGCTGTCAAAATGGTGCAGAGCAACTAGGTTGTGCTGTTTGAAGTCGTTAAAACGAAGGTTTAAATCTTGGTATAGCGAAGTACTCACGCTCACTGGTGTGGCGGATTGATCTGGGCCGAGCACTAAACATTCTGTTGTTATTTGATGTTTTTTCGTTATGAGGCCTACTCGGGAAGAAGGTGGAATTTAAGACATAAAGGATTTAAACAGCGCCAGAACTAAGGATAGGCCGACGAGAGGTAAAATCCAGCGTCTAATATTGGCCTGCTGTTCAGGCGAGGGACGGGGGGCGAACTTCTCGATTAGGGGTACTAACACGATCAGTGCGATAAAAAGAATCGCTAGGATAGTCAGTAGGTTTGTCATCAGGCTGTGCTCCTAGAGTAAGGTTTGAGCCACCGAGATCTGTGTGAGTGTGCACATAGAAAAGAGGGGCTGATGAGCATCAACCCCATACTAACAATTAATAGCTTGGAAGGCGCTGTACAACTTGCTACTAATCCGCCGGATCATATGAGGTGCACCGGCCTTCTAGAGCGAATGGCGCGGTCATCCCCGCCCCCGCAAAACTCCGTCATCCCCGACCTCGATCGGGGATCCAGATGAGCGGGTACAAACCGAGCACATAGGTTACAGATTAGCCCGACCAGATAGGTAA
>NZ_CAXBHN010000008.1:0-148849 GCF_963975605.1 uncultured Zhongshania sp.
CTAACCGGCCATCATAGTTGTCGCCGACCGGCCAAGATAGTTGACGCCAGACAGGTATCTACGGTTTCGTGCTCATGCGTATCGAGACCAGGATCAGACGCGACATTAACACTGCCCTGACGGTAACCCCTGGTGTATTTTGTGTACAACATCACATCATCGACAGGTCGATAGTTAAATTCCAAGAATCCGGTTGGCGCTTCGCTTTTCACTTCCGGTGTAGAACGACTAAACACAGGCGCTTGTCGAGCCGACAACAAATATGCGTAACGCTCTTTAACGCCTTCGCCCTTGGTTTCATCCCACGTATAACGCAAGCCAAGTGTGGTACTCAGCTGTGGCAATACGTCGTAAGTCGCCTGGCCATAAACCGCCTGGTTTAGAAATTCGGTTTTGTTTTTGAAGATTAATACGCCACCCGCTATCCCGAGCAGGGGATCGAAGCAGTTAAACTGAGAAGGATCACTCGTTTCGATAGTTGATAGGTCGCAGTAAAGTAAACTGGCTGCATTCTGCCCTGAAAACCCATCCGGCGTGCTATTTTCATGGTAAAGACCAGCTTGCCAAATCATACGACTATCGAGCGCCACGCCCTGTAGCTGCAGCTCCCCCACCCATGTTTGCTGGCTGGTAGACGGGAAGTCAGGATTGACAACAGAGGCGCCCAAGGAGATTTCGCGACGCGGATCCACCAAACCAAGAGGCAGCCCAAATCCGAGTAGCGCGGCGACATTTTCCTGAAAGCGCGTACCGAAAATATCAGACCCGTTGGTACCCTCTAGATGAGCATAGGCAATGATGCCTTTCGCTGTCAGATTTTCATCAATCTCCCATGTGGTTGTATTGATAAAGCGCTTTTCCTTGATCGTTGTAATCGGCGTTTTTACAGTACTAACCAGATCGTAGAAACCATCCTGACCGGTTGCTTCCTGCATCTCTAATTGGCGCACACACTCTCGACCAATCGTTAGCGCGAAAGGGTTGTCGACGACCGTCTGATCGGAATTACAGTCAAAAAGCGTCGCGGTATAGCCTGTTGATTCGGAATCAACATAGGTGAGAATTGTATAGTTCTCAATGGAGTCAGTTATATCCCATACCAAGCTGAGCCGGGCGGCTAAATATTCGGTATTCCCCAGCTTCCGTGCACCCACCCCCGTTATATTATTCAGGTGGCCATCGCGCTCGTTCTGATCCAGGCCGAAACGCACCTTGAAATTATCAGATACCGGAAAGTTCGCTACCAATTGCTGGCGTCTTGATCCTAGTTCTCCGGCAGAAAACTCGACATAGCCTTCATATTCCTCCGAAGGTTTATTGGGCACTAGAAGAATGGCACCGCCCGTCGTATTGCGGCCGAACAAGGTGCCCTGAGGCCCCTTGAGAACCTGAATATTGGCAAGATCAAACAGTGTTCCCGGCCCGGCACCATCACCTGGCGTCTGAGCCACCGCGCCGCGAGGCGCAACCACGTCGGCAAAGTACGTTGCGACGGAAGCCGTGGTACGAAGCGACTGTGTAAAACCACGAATCGCAAATGAGGTATTTTCATTACCAAATCGAGTGTCGACGGTTAGCGACGGCGTATAGGTCGCTATGTCACTCGAATTTATCATGTTTGCATTGGCAATCTGCTCTTGATTAAAAACCGTCACAGAGATCGCTACATCTTGGGCATTTTCCTCACGTCTTTGCGCCGTAATTATAACCTCCTCTATTGCCGGAGTTTTCGCTGCGCTTTGCGGGTAAGCCTCACCCGCAAACATCATTGGCAAGAGGAATAGTATTCCCCTTGATTTTTTCACACTAATTAACCGAATCATGCTGACAACACCTCTTATTATTTTGTGCCCGTGTTATCGCACTCGACCAATAGCGCCACAAGCAATGATACGCACTGTATCAAATGATACGCAATGGATCAATTGATATTGTGCGTATCACTCAATTGTCAGTTCTTGTACAATTGGAGACCATGTGAGGGAAAGCCTGTCCTCTTGATTTTTGAATGCTTCGGTCGGACAAATGCCTGAATTAAAAACCAAACCCAAAGACACCATGGGACTTCGCTCCCAAAAATCGCGGGAAGCCCTACGCGCAGCTCTCCTTTCAGAACTTGGAGAAAAGACGTTTCAGGACATTACGGTAAAGGAGCTCACTGCGAATGCGCGGATCGGCTATGCCACCTTCTTCAGACACTATGAAGGCCTCGACGAGCTATTAGTTGATTTAGCCAAAGAACAAATTGATAAAATGGTATATGACGTTCTACCGGTGATGGAGCAGCAAGATACCCTGTCAGCCTGTCGGTCGATGTGTACATTCATTCACGACAATTGGGCAGTGTGGTCAATTCTACTTACCGGCGGCGCCTCAGAATCCATTCGCCAGGAGCTGATGCAGCTATCTACCAATTATGCCGGACTACAAACGCAATTTTCGTCTACTCTACCCGACGACCTCGGTATTACCCTCTCAGTGAGCACAACGATCGAACTGCTCATTTGGTGGCTGAGACAAGCTGAGCCTCGCCCCATAGAAGAGGTGGCACAGCTGATCAACGAAATAATACACACCCGATTGCTACAGAGCCGAAAGGCCTAAAATCAAATACGAGACAGTAATAGTGAAAAGAGTTTCGATCATCACGGGCGGCGCCGGCGGTATGGGTCTTGCCACCGCCAAGATACTCGGCTCAGATCACAGCCTAGTGCTCTGCGACCTAAATCAAAACCGTCTTGACCTAGCAGTAAACGAACTATCAATGGCCGGTATCGAAGCTGTCGGAATCGTGACAGATGTCACTGATCGCAATTCCGTAAACGAACTTATAGTCCGCGCTCAGTCGCTAGGAAACCTAGTATCGCTTGTACACACCGCGGGAATCAGCCCACAAATGGCAGGTGCCGAACAAATTCTTCGTGTGAACGTGCTAGGGACTGTGAATATTGTCAATGCCATGTTTGACGCTGCTAGCGAAGGGTTTGTTTTAGTCAATGTGGCGTCTATGGCTGGACATATGCTGCCTGAAATCATGATCCCGCGACGAACTTATCGCTATGCATTTTCTGCTTCAGAAAAGCTGATAAAGAAGTTATTGCTGCGCTGCAAGCTGATGCCGACAGATTTCTATCGTCGCGGTATCGCCTACAGTATCAGCAAAAATTTCGTCATGTGGTTTAGCCGGGAGAACGCGGCGAGATACGGCGCCAAAGGAGCCCGCATCCTAAGTATTTCACCTGGGATCTACGATACCGAGATGGGCAAACTCGAAGAACAAAGCGGCGGTGTCGACATTGCAATGAAATCCGCTGCGCTCAAGCGTGTCGGGCGACCAGACGAAATAGCCGAACTCCTCGCATTCTGCGCAACCACTAAAGCAGGATATCTTACTGGCGTTGATATTCTAGCCGATGGTGGCGTCATTGCCGGGAGGAAATCCCAACACAAGTAAAATGCTATTTCTTTTTTAGTACAAAAGGCCGACAACTAAATTTAATGACTTAGCCAGCTCAAGGAGATGCTTACACACCTTTTATCGATAGCGAGAGATCAAGGGCGCTAATCGGTACGGGGCGGGACACGTAATAACCTTGAACGCATTCGACGCCAATTTCGCGAACTATATTGAAGGCCTCCATGTTTTCCACTCCTTCAACTATCACCTTTTTACCAAGGTTATGGCTCATTTCCACCATAGACTTCACTAGAATCTGATCGCTTTCTCGCTCGTGAATAAAGCGAATAAATGATTGATCAATTTTTATATAGTCCACTGGCAATTCACGAACGTACTCGAAGGATGTGAACCCAATACCAAAATCATCTAAGGCAACTTTGGCACCTACGTTTTTGAAGTTGTTTAGCAATTTACGGGCAACACTAAGATTCTCCAGCGCATCAGTTTCAACAACTTCAAAAATAAGATGCGCCGGGTTCGCACCGGTGCGACTAATCATATCGACTAGGCGGGACTCAAAATCTGCCTGCTCCAAGGTAAATGCCGTTATATTAACGCTTAGCCCAACATGTATGCCCGAGTCTTCCCACATGCGCTGCTGACGCATGGCTTTCTCCATAACCGAGAAATCCAGCTGTGGCATAAGGCCAGATTCGGCGGCAATACCAAGAAAATGCGCTGGCGAAATAAACTCACCTTCACTATCGAGCATCCGCACCAAGCACTCACAGTGACTGATACTGTTAGACGCCAAATCGAGAATCGGCTGATAAAAAACCACCAACCGATTATCAGCCAACGCAGACTGCAACTGTTCCCTCATACGGTATTTCATTTGCCGCAATAGCTTGCTTGAGTCACCCGATTCTGCGGCGTAATACAAAGTGCCCTTTATCTTGCTTTTCACTTTGGCCATGGTCGATGTTGAATTAGAAATCAACTCATCAATACTGCTCAAAGATTGGTCGTAACAATCAACCACAATTGAGATACAAATTTCTTCATTAATATCACTATGATCAAAGCTATACCGAGTAAGCGATTCCAAATTTAAATCTTTGACACTCTGCCCAGTGCTTTTAGCATGTTGAATGATGGCGCAAAACTCTCCCGACCCCGTTCTTGCCAACAGACAATTTTCAGGGAGAGCCTGAGCCAAATGTAACGCTAAGCTATTGAGTAAACGATCACCTGCGTCAAAGCCAAACCGATCGTTAAAAATCGCGAAATTATCGATATCAAACATGACCAACTCAATGTGATGGCTATCATGATATTTGGCAATATTCTCACTTGCACTTTCTGTAAAGCTGCCGCGATTAAGCAAGCCGGTAATACGATCATGTTGGCCAAGCCAATACAGACTCTGAGCGGTTTCTTTCCGCTCAGTAATATCAACCCCCATTGACAAAATGCGTGACTCACCATTTATTTGTAGGCAGGTATGAGTCCATAAAAAATACAATTTGTGGCCATTATCAGTAAAAAAGGCCATCTCCCCCTGCATCTTCTTACTAGTGGAATCAAAAATATTTGCCAAAGAGCTCGACAAGGATTTGCTCGAGTGCTCATTTCTTACCCAATTATTGATATTAGCTGCTATCGACGAACCCGATGACAAACCCGCCAGCTCTCGTCCGAGTTTATTGATGTTATAAATCACACCATCGCGGTCATGGATAACCACTACCAGCGGCGACGAGTCGAGTATCAACTCGTTAAACACCTTAGCTTCCGTTAGTGCTTCAATTTTTAATCTAAGCTCATCCCTATGCTCACTCACACTAGCACTCATGCCTTCCAGTGAGTCGACAACTTCACCAACGGTGTACTGCAAAACATCTATTTCATCACTGTATTTTTTCTTAGCCTTTGCATTATTTAACTTCTTAGCATCACTAAATCGCCCCTTCGGCAACAAGGGCAACACTTCGGCCAATCTCATTGCGCGATTTAAAGATGGCTTCAAAATTAAACCAATGAGCAACACGACAAGAACCAGGGTGATAACAGTGGAGAAAACGATGTCTTTTATCGCTTGAATAATTAGCGCTCGAATATGGCTTTGATCTTGTAAAACTGCCGCGTAAGGAATGATATTGCCATCGCTACTCAAGGGGAAAAATCGAGCGCTGTAAAGGCCGCGCAAGATCGAATCAAAGAATATATGATTGCCGTGAGAGCTATATTTACGTGACTTCAATATATCAACTAATACTGAGCTTATTATTTCAGCATTGCTGGCAACAAATACTTTATCAACAGCGAGCACATCGCTGTCTTTACCCACCGAAAACAGAGCAATATCCGCCCCTGTGATTTCATAAAAATCTTGAATCAATAATGTCGCAGAGCGGTTAATGTTAATTATTAGCTCACGTCCGTCGTCTGCGATAACTGGAATAAATACACTTTGAAAACATTGCAATAGGCAGCTTAGGTTTGCATGAGGACGCTGCTCACGCCGCAAAATCTCCACGGCATCGCTAATTTGTTTCTCACTCAAGTGCTCATTTGAACCAGCTTGTATTGAGCTATTCAAAATTGTTCCACTGTTACTCAAGTAGTAGATCGATTCAATGCCAGATATCAAAGATGGTGCGAAAGCTTCACTATCATCAAGTTCATTTTCTGCGGGAACTCGCAATTGATCTGCGAGCCGGAAGAGTTCCTTGCTCGATCTCTGATGTATTGCGTGGAACGTCGCTTCCAGCTGGGATAAATCAAGCTCGACCTTCTCTCGCTGTGAATTAACGGTTTGAACAAAACTAAGGTAACCCCGGCCGCCCATCACTAGGGTTACAGCTAAAAAAAGCACAATACTTAACTTTCGCTGCAAGCCAAACGTAACTATCGGTGCAGTCGTCACCGAAGCACTGCCATCAATCGGCTCAGAGTTTTTCAGAATCGATACCCTATCATCACAGAAAAGATTTCAGTTCGTTCGCTAAGTGGCATATTGTCGGCATTATCAACACCGGGAATACCAGACTGCCCTCTAATTCCGTAGACATCAATGTCGACTATCCAACTTGGTGATGGTGTCCAGCGCGCACCAAACACAAGATGGTGACCATCTGTTTCGCTGCGATTATCTCGATCCAGCACGATGTACTCATAACGGCTAGTCAAGGTAAAGTCCGGGCGAACACGATACTGCGCCTGCAGATACGCCGATTCAATTTCGTTGACCTCATTCCCTAGCGACGTCCTAAACTCAGTGCTTAATAAACTGTACTCTGCGGTGAAGGTCCAGGTTGCGAGGTTTTTTTGCGCAGAGAAAACATAGCCACTGGCGTCGAGGGTAATATCCGAGAAAAAACTGGAATTCGAATGTAAATCAAGATGGACATTCAACATTGAGAACGCAAATTTACTGTCCCCGCCATTCCTGGAATGGAGAAGCTGCATAAATATAGGAGTCTTGAACTCAGCTTTATGAACTAGCGATGCGCTGGGTCCAAATAAATTCCTCAGGATATCTGCCGAGAGACTCTTGTCCCGCCCAAGTGTGAAGCTAAAATTTGTCGAATTTTCATCCGAATCCCAATAACTGTAGAGCTGAACGCCATCGCTAGCAAAAAACAATTCGCGAAAGCCATTTCCCTCAAAATAAACTGCCTGCGGCATTAAAATGGTAGGACGAGTAAAAAGAACGTCGCGAGTATCATTGTACAAACCAAAGGCATTGCGAACGCGACCAAGCCGAAACCCTAGGCCTGACGCATCACTTTCAAAGGTTTTTATATCGGCGAATAAAAAATCTACCTTAACGTCACCATTATCGGTATTCCCGGCGTCGCGGCTAATGATTTGACCTGCAAAATTCAGTGTGGGACTTGCCCTCCACGTGCTATTAATACCGGCCTCTGTGTAGTCGGTACTTCCCCTCAGGCTATTACCATAGAAGTTGTTGCCATCACTGAGTAGATACCCCTGAGACAAGAAGCCGTGAAACTGCAAATCAGTATTTTCGTCAGCGCAACTCAGGCTCGAACCGATTAAGGCAGCGAGGAAAACCACTGCGGGTCGACAGTATTTTCTATATAAATATGGCATCATTTTGTACTCGCTTCAGATTCTAGTTCTGAACTTTTTGGCGGGATTTTTTCTATAGATGGCATGCCTTTTTGAGTATCCACTGCGGCATAACCTATTGCCCCTGAGGTCGCATTAACCAGAGCAATGAGTTCTTCTTCACTTCCTACCGTAATTGGCGGAATTCCGGTTCCACTAAACAGCAAGCGATCCCATTGTTCGCGGAGTACATAGGGGTAGACTTTCAGTACTGATTTACAAAACCGCTGATGAAGCTCGTGATTATCTGGAAGAACATACACCTTGATCGGAGCCTTGTTGTCCCAGCTCCGCTTACGAACGGCAAATATCGCCCGCAAGTCAGCTAAATTTAGCTCACCCGACTTAACATCCGCATTCCTGATCACCATCACCCCGGCTTCATTAGCCTCACTGCGGACTACATCAGCATGGCTATAACCGCTAAATACCGTCGCAAGAATGAACAGCGAGGACAAATGCCATTGTCTCTTGGGGTGTCTTTTAGTCCTTTTTAACATGCGTGGATTGCTCAAAACATTGTCCCGCGGTGTCGGTGACTCCATATCCCATACCCGTGCTATATTTCACAAACGCAAGGGGCGCTTTCCTTATATAACGTCATATGTGCAAAATACTTGAATGAATTTTTTATTCAGCATTTAAGCCGTCCTATCACGGAAACTGACCGAACTGTGCCTAAATAGCACGCTAGAGTACGTGCCCTAAGACATGGAAGAGCGACGAGTTCTTTTGCCCCTAAAGACATTAATTCCAACAAGTTTGGCGCCGCATCAAACCACCCACCCATCGCTTAAACTAGGCCCCTGGCTTTAACCGATACCATCCCAGCCTTAATCATCCCTTTCGTCGCTAAAGCCTCTCCTCTAGCCCGGCCACGCTAAGCTCGCCTTAATCTTTACGTGCAAATATCATGGTAGCTTACGCCCGGCGTATTGCTAGCTGCGCCGGCAACAATTCACTAGCCCGGTGAGTCATTCAAGGCTTAACAGGACAATAAGCAAAGGTTCCATCAATCAGCTTCGCATCAAAGACCTCTTTGCCGATATCCCGATTACTACTTACATGACTCGCGTATTAAATTTACACTCCGATCTATCCCAAACACGGTTTGTGCATAAGACTTTATGACAGCACCTCCCCCTAACAAGAGTACTCAAGAACTCGTTCTCGTCGGCGGTGGTCACGCACACGTTCAAGTACTGAAGTTGTGGGGACGTAATCCAATCAAGGGCGTTAGCCTCACACTCATCTCACCGCAACAACATACGCCCTACTCCGGTATGCTGCCTGGACTTATTGCCGGTCATTACCAGATGAATAAAACGCATATAGATTTAGCGGAACTATGCCACTTCGCAGGCGCGAAATTGATTCAAGGCAGCGTCAGCCAAATCGACCTGCGCAATAAGGAATTACAGATTAGTAATGGCGCAGCTGTAAAAGTATTTGATTGGCTGTCAATTAACAGCGGCATTACACCCGATTTACATATCCCTGGCACAACGGAGTTCGCCACAGCTGTAAAGCCAATCAGCGAGTTCTATCCGCGCTGGCAACACATACTGCAAGAGCTAGACAATGCAAATACCAAACAGTCCATCGCTATCGTTGGCGGGGGTTCAGCGGGGGTCGAGCTGGTCTTAGCCATGCGTCATGCGATTTCTGAGCGCCAGTCGATCTCAGTTCCGGTGACACTTCATCTGGTGTTTCGTGGAAACCAAGCCTTAAAGGACTTTCCCCACCGAATTCGCAAGCGCTGCGAGACCGCCTTAGAAAAGGCGAATATCTATCTTCACAGAAACTGCCATGTTTCAAAACTCAGTAAAGGCGAAATTCACTGCACAGGAACAACGCGGATTCCCGCTGACTTCATCGTTTTATGCACCCATGCAGCCGCACCTAGCTGGCCGAAAACCTCAGGTTTAGCAACGGATATCCATGGTTTCATATCAATTGAAGATACTTTGCAGTCGCGCAGCCACCCCTACGTGTTTGCGGCGGGAGATATAGCGCAGCAAACACGTCACCCGCGCCCGCACGCTGGGGTGTTCGCAGTTCGACAAGGCCCCGTGCTGTTCAACAACTTACAACGGGCACTGCAAGGTAAGCCACTACACTCCCATCACCCTCAGCGGGATTTCTTAAGTATCCTTGCCCTAGGCGGAAAGTCGGCTATTGCTTATCGACGGTTTTGGCCCGCCTTGCAAGGCAATTGGGTTTGGCGCTGGAAGGATGCAATCGACAGGCGATTTATGACTCAGTTTGGTTCAAGCAAAATAATAAAAAGACAGCACTGATAGCGGAGCCGCGGCCTAGCGGCCGCTAAGAAAAATATCGTTCTGCTTTTGCCATTTTATAATCAGAAAAGAATCAAGCTAGCAAATACAAATAACCCCAAACCACTGATCAACAAGGTTTTGCGTTTATACATTGGCGACATCCAGCCTAAATAGAGGCCGGTGAGCATGATCAACACCAAACCTAGGGCAAATATTTTTTCAAATAAAACGGCTATTTTAGGGCCATGACCTTTGTGGAGCTCCATCATCGCTGCCTGCAAATCGGGGTTCGCGACCTCAACATCAACGCCCGACTCAGTCTGCCTCAGGGTATAATTTTGTCGGCTAGATGGGCGAGTATAAAAATTATCGCCGCGCACTCGGACCTCTTCTACCCGAGTACGAATATTGAGCGCAGCTAGGACTGCAACAACATCACTGCTTAATGTGTGACTACTAGCATCTAGTTTGGCACTGGCAACATGACCGACTTCAGTTCGGATCACTTCACCTTCGTAATCTAACAGATACAAACCACCGGACACGGCCATGATGATGACGACGGGAGAAAAGAAAGCAGCAAGATAGAGATGAATAGAAACAAATAGTTTGCGCGACATCGGGCAGTGCTCATAGCGGTAAAAACAGCCAAGAATTATCCTTGTTTACACCGATAATTACAGCCGCAATGCGCTTTTAATTACATAAATTACAAGCGCAAGCTAATCAAATCCTCACTTTGAGGATGCTGGCAAACGAGGTCGCCGAAACCGTGCATAGTGCAGGATGCGACAAAGTGTCGCAGTCAAAGCTCGTCGCTATTAGCAAGACCCGCGTATACTTATTATTATTATTTAACAAGCATTGAATATATTCATGATCGCCATAGCACAACAAAACGTGAGCTTAAACCCAAACACAGCTAACTTACGTGGCCTGTGCATAATACGCAGTCTGGTCATCGCCGGTCAGTTTGCCGCGGTATTTTACGCAGAGGCGCAGCTCGGCTGGCTGCTGCCCTACGTCACGCTTAAATTGCTGCTTGCAGCAATTTCGGTATTTGCGGTCTTCAGCTGGTGGCGCAGTTTTCGCAGCTGGCCCGTGACGGATATCGAGTTATTTGTCCACTTATGCGTAGATACTATTGGCTTTAGTGCGGTGCTTTATTTCTCTGGTGGCGCCAACAACCCTTTTATTTCCTATTTACTGGTGCCACTGTGCATTTCTGCCGCAACCCTGCCATGGGCCTATGCATGGACACTAAGCATACTCGCCTGTGCGGCCTATAGTTTACTGCTATTTTTCTTTATCCCTTTAGAAGCGCTATCACCGCTCCAACACCAGCACGGCGCATCGCCCAATACTCACATACTTGGCATGTGGGCAAGTTTCCTGGTTAGCGCGCTACTGATTAGCTACTTTGTTTTCAAAATGGCTCACCGCTTGCGGCAGCGCGAAAACGAGTTGGCGCGCAGCCGCGAACATCGCCTGCAAGATGAACAAATGCTAGCAGTTGCCACTCTCGCCGCTGGGACCGCCCATGAATTCGGCACGCCACTATCAACGATGAAAGTGATACTGGAAGATTTAGCAGAGCAGAAAAACGCTGAAGACGCCGACGACATTCTCTTATTAGAACAGCAGCTCGATCACTGCAAAGACATTTTAAACAAATTAGTAAGCACTGCCCGCGACCTAAGTGAGGGAGAAGTTTTCTCAGTTGATGCCGGAGTTTATTTAACTGAGATAACTGAGCGCTGGCAGATATTGCGCCCCGCTTGCGAACTGAGAACGTCAATCGGCAACGAGACTGCAGCACTGCAGTTACGGCTTGATGGCACAGTTAGCCAAGCGATCCTAAATTTATTAAATAATGCTGCCGATGTCAGCCCCGGTGATATTCACTTGGAATTACGACATACCAATAGCGAACTCATATTTTCTATCAAAGATCGCGGTCCCGGCCTTAGCGCTGAACAAGCAGCTATGTTTACCAAGGCATTTGTTAGCACAAAAGGGAAAGGTCGCGGATTGGGCTTATTCCTCAGCCACGCAACCGCTAATCGCTACGGTGGCACATTAAGCTGGCAGCAGCGGGATGGCGGTGGCAGCCAAGTGGAATTAATACTACCACTGGAAAAAATACAGAGGCAGGCATGAGTCAAAACTCTGAGAAATTTTTATTAGTCGACGACGACATCACCTTTAGTACTACGCTGAGTCGTTCACTAAAACGCCGTGGCTACATAGTCGAAGTAGCTCATAGCGTCGACGAAGCACTACAGAGATGCGAAGTGTTCACACCAGACAAAGCGGTTATCGATTTAAAATTAGAAACCCGCTCAGGCCTAAGCCTTATTCCCATACTGCGCCAGCGTTTCCCCAAGTTGCGAATGATCGTCCTGACAGGTTATTCAAGCATAGCCACCACCGTCGACGCCATCAAAATGGGGGCCAACAACTATTTGCAAAAACCTGCCGGTACCAGAGAAATCCTCGCCGCCTTTGACGACCACCCAATCCAAGATGAAACACCCACAGAGACACTTAGCCCACCTTCTTTAGATAGAATCGAGTGGGAACATATTCAGCGGGTACTGGCAGAAAACGACGGCAATATCTCAGAAACTGCGCGCCAACTCGGCATGCATCGACGAACCTTACAGCGCAAATTGCAAAAGCGGCCCGCAAAGAACTAATAATTTTGCGCTAAGCCGAAAGGGGCAAAAAAAAACCGCCTTGCTAGCAAGGCGGTTTTTAGATTAAGCGTGAAAGTCTTACTCGCTTGCTTCTACACCTGGGTCGACTTCGATAACCCGGACATTGCCAGACATAGCATTGGCGATTACTAAATAGGCTTTACTATCCAAGAAAAACACCGCCGTACCGTCGGCGCCGAAATCCTTTGTCACTCCAGCACTGTTATCAAAACGATTATTCACATACTGGATAAACTGCACACCCAGTGGTGAAGTGATATCGTAAACCGCAATACCGCCAGTGCGCTCTAAACTCACAAACGCGTATATGCGATTTAAACTGGATAATAGAGAAATACTTTTGGGCTTAGCGCCGCTCTCGTCACTACCCTGATCGAGATCATTAAAGCCATTATTCGGAAGGTTTTGGGTGATTTTCGCCAGATCAGCGCCGGAATCGTACATCAATTTTCCATCTTCACTCCAGATAGAAAACGAGCGCGCCCCAAAGGCCGTTATCTCGTCAATATCACCGTCGTTATCCGTGTCACCCGCTTCACTACTGATAAACAAACGACCTAACTGGCTGCCGTCCTGAGCAGCAAATGCGCTTGGATTAGATGGATCTATCTCTGCAGAACTCGCGAAGCCATCAGCGTCTTGCGCGCGAACGGCTTCATTAAAGGCAGAGTTTGCTCGAACCTTCCCGTCGTTGGCGGTAACAAAGTAGTTTTTATTTCCGAAGCGGTAAGCGGCAATACCATCGGGCTGATACATCCCGTAAACACCACTCCAGGTTCGAATATCAATATTACCGTCGTCATTAACGTCTAGCTCATTACCAGCTACGCCAAAATCTTTACTTCCGAGCGGGATAATACGATCAATACTCAGTCCTGCAATATCAATGACGGCTACCGCATTATTTTCCTGAAGCGTCACAAACAATTTATTATTGTCTAGTGAAACTGCAATATGCTCCGGCTCCAAATCTTGTGCCACTGATGGGTTGTTGGCACCAAAAATTCGAACACCAGCTGGCAAAGTTTTACTGCCACCCACATTGAAATCTTCAAACCCAATGGTCGTCAACGTCGGAGTTTCAACACCGTCTGAGATATCGATAATAGTCACCGAACCAACCGGATCAGAACTATAATCACCACTAGGGACACCTTCGTTCGCAACGGCAATAATAGTCGACAGGGCGTCGAAAATGACCATCTTGGGTGCGGCACCTACGGTATAAGTGCTAACCAAACTCAGATCTTCAAGATCGTACAAGGCCAGAATACCGTTGGCCTGCGGGTTAACATTATTAATCGCCACTGCGACATAGCCACCGCCAATAGTCACCCATTTCGGCGCACCGATACTGATGCCGGCATCATTGGCAGCAGCCACAAGATTGAGCTCTGTACTATTTACCGGTGGCGTTAGAGGCTCAGAGATATCCCATACATCGACAGAATTACTCTGATTATTGACAACAAACATTTGCTCACTAGCGCTATCGGCAACCACTGACGTCGCCGCATTTGAACCGAAATTACTGTCGTCACGCATGTAAGATGCGGAATTTTCGTAGTCTAGCGAAGGCTCAAGCGGCGCGGATGACTGCACAACAAATGAACCTATTGGCAATACTTTAGCAATGCTTGCATCATCATAAATGCCGTATTGGTTGTCGTTCAGCAATACCGCGAAATTAGAATCCAACAGCGCCATACCTTCAATATTTTCGGCCAGCGGCTCGATATTGTCTGGCAGCGGCATCGTCAGAGAATCAAAGCCAAGCTGCTTGGTGACAAACTTAATACCTGAAGGATTTTCCTGCTCCTCCACACTTGGCGAAATACCAAAAGTATCCGCGCTGGTGCCAAGAATATTGGTGGCATTTGCTAGATTGATTCGAAAATATTTACTCACTGTCTTGGCTTGCTCAACCACCACCAGGTAATCTTCAGCGAGCGCAATGGCCTCATTAATAGTCACTTCACTTTGGGCAAGAAAATCGCCATTGCCATCGAGATCACCGCTATTATCTGACTTGATACCGTAGTTCGAGCTGGGATCTAGTCGATATAGATACTCTCCCACCATCGCATTCGGCGTGCCGTCACTATTAAGCTCGATCTTACCGATTCGCACATTTCGCGAACTGTCCGCGGCAGCACTATCTGGATTCTCCAAGGCGCTTTGCATAATAAAATACAAAAATTTGTTATCTGGGCTTAAGGCGAGAGCCTCAATACCACGATCTATTTTACGACGGGAAAAAATCGCCGGTAAAATTGCATCACTAACGGTGTAATTGGCACCGCCGAGATCAAAGGCAGAACCCGCTGGCACTTGTCGCTGTAAAACCCGACCATCAACATCGACCAGCAGCAAGCTAGGGCCGTTTTCTTCGGCAATCCAAAATTTACCATTGTCGAGTTGAACAATCGCCTCTGGATCGACACCGCTTGGGCTTGGCTGCAACTCTATCCCGCTGGGGCCAAAGGCCTTCTCATTGCTCGCATTGCTAAAGCTATTGGGCAGACCATTAAGCTCAACACCGTTGCTACCACCCTTCAAGGTAATCACTTCGGTTTGTTCAAGCTTCAATGCTGTACCGATACCACTGAGCTGCCACTTGATGATTTTAGGAACATAACTAGGAATCGCAAATATAGATCCGGTGTTGGCACCGCAGAAATTGGCAACACCAATAGCCGCTTGACTGTCTGCACAGTCGATAGTTGGGCCACGGTCACTAATGGTGTAGAACACGTCATTCGATCCATTTACGGGTCGAAACGCACCGCTGCCATAGTTTTCTGTCAGGCTCAAAGTATCACCGCCAGCAAAAGACACCGTCGCCAAACTTTCAGTGATATTAAACTGCCTGGAATTAGGCTCTGTGCCGCTAAATCCCCGGGACCTATTACCGTCGCCGCTACAGGCTGCAATTGCCGTAATACCAATGGCTAGCGACAGAACCTGAAGCCTACGTGCGTACATCTGCGGTTCAAAAAAAGTCATCAATAACGTCCCATTTTGCAAATTCAGCCGGTGCACGATCGGCACCGAAACCTAAGCGTAACGACCGGAAACCCCAGCCCCTAATGTATTCTTATCTTCATTAAAAGCAGAAAGGGGCTGCGTCGCCCCTTTTACTTACGACGCTTACAGCTGCGAGCGACCTTTATTCGCAGCGATTCGCAGGCGCAGTGCATTAAGCTTGATAAAGCCTTCTGCATCTTTTTGATTGTAGGCGCCGGCATCATCTTCAAAGGTAGCAATTGCTTCGTCGAACAGCGAATTATCTGATTTCCGACCCACTACGACCACATTACCCTTATAGAGTTTCAAGCGAACAACACCGTTCACGAAAGCCTGCGACTCATCGATTGCAGCTTGCAGCATACGGCGCTCAGGGCTAAACCAGTACCCGTTATAAATCAATTTTGCATAACGGGGCATTAGCTCATCTTTCAAATGCGCCGCCTCGCGATCTAGCGTGATTGACTCCATTGCGCGATGCGCACGCAGCATAATAGTGCCGCCGGGGGTTTCATAGCAGCCCCGCGACTTCATGCCAACATAGCGGTTTTCAACCAAATCTAAACGACCGATACCGTTGTCGCCGCCGATTTTATTCAGCGCCGCTAACATGGTGGCTGGGCTCAATGCTTCGCCATTCAAGGTCACTGGATCACCGTTTTCGTAGCCTAATTCAATATAGGTTGGCGTATCTGGTGCCGCCTCAGGGCTGACACTCCAGCGCCACATATCTTCTTCTGGCTCCCAGTAGGGATCTTCCAAATTACCGCCCTCGTAGGAGATATGCAGTAAATTGGCGTCCATTGAATAAGGAGACTTTTTCTTTTTACCGGCAAAATCGACGGGGATATTGCGCTCGGCACAATAGGCCATCAAGGTTTCACGAGACGTCAAGTCCCATTCACGCCAGGGCGCAATAACCTTTATGCCGGGTTTGAGCGAGTATGCACCCAGCTCAAAACGGACCTGATCGTTGCCCTTGCCGGTTGCGCCGTGAGAAATCGCATCCGCTCCCGTTTCGTTGGCAATTTCGATCAAGCGTTTGGCGATCAGCGGGCGGGCAATAGAGGTACCCAGCAAATACTCGCCCTCATAGATCGCATTGGCGCGAAACATGGGGTAAACAAAATCACGGACATACTCTTCACGAAGGTCGTCGATGTAAATTTCCTGGACACCCAGTGCCTTAGCCTTAGCTCGGGCAGGTTCCACTTCTTCGCCCTGGCCGATATCGGCGGTAAACGTGACCACCTCACACTTATAGGTATCCTGTAGCCACCTGACAATAACCGAGGTATCGAGGCCACCTGAATAGGCCAACACAACCTTGTTGATATCCGACATTACACACTCCGCTGAAGCCCCGTAAAACGCCACGCCTACGGGATGAAAAAGACCGCCATTTTACCGATCTTTACGCCGCCGCGCCATGCCGCGTTGCAAGACGTCAAATATAGTCAAAATCAATCTGCAAACCGGCAATAAAAGCTATTGACGTGGAGGCCATCAACGGAAAAAAATAGCGACCAACGCAAACCGCCACGGAAGCCCCCCTAGCAGTGTTAGAAATCATTGATGTTTCGCGCCGTTTTGGCGACTTTGTGGCTTTAGACAAGGTGAGCTTGCATATTGAAGCGGGTGAGTTCTTCACCCTGCTCGGCCCGTCTGGCTGCGGCAAAACCACGCTACTGCGGCTCATTGCCGGCTTTGATCAAGCAGACAACGGCGAGATTTTACTCGACGGCAAATCTCTTACTGCGCTGACGCCGGAACAACGCCCAGTCCATACGGTATTCCAAAGCTACGCGCTGTTTCCGCATATGACCGTGGCGGAAAATATCGCCTTTCCACTGCGGATGGCCAAAAAAGCCAAACCCGTCATTGATGCGATGGTGCGCGAAATCCTTGAGGATGTGCGCCTACCCGATAAGGCAAACCACTACCCCGATGAGCTTTCCGGTGGCCAAAAGCAGCGTATCGCTATCGCCCGCGCCCTGGTAAATCGCCCGAGACTGCTGCTACTAGACGAACCGCTGTCGGCACTGGATGCAAAATTACGAGAGCAAATGCAGATTGAGCTTATTAACCTGCAAAAAGAAATTGGCATCACCTTTGTTTATGTCACCCACGACCAAGGCGAGGCACTAGCGCTGTCGCATCGCATTGCAGTGATGAACAAAGGGGAAATCAGCCAAATTGACGAGCCCTCTGTGCTCTACAGCTGCCCAGACAACCGCTTTGTAGCAGATTTTATTGGCCAATGTAATTTACTCGATGCCACCGTCGTTGCGACCGGCGAAAAAAATCTGCGCATAGCAATTAAGGGTTTAGGCGAACTCGATGTTTGCACAAATCCTGAAATAAAATTTTTAGCAGGCGACAACTGCGCCCTCACCCTTCGACCAGAGAAAATTAGGTTGGCGGCCCAGCTCGTCGCTGACGACAACGAGGTATTGTTTAGCGGCCAGGTCCACGACATGTTGTATTTAGGCGACGTCACGGTTTACATCATCGAACTCGCCAACGGCGTATTAATTGAAGCCATGCTAGCCAATGACGCACCGGGTCGCACTAGACTCTTCGATACCGGTGACGCCGTGCAAATTGCCTGGCGCACTGACGCCGGCCACTTGGTACGCTGACTAGTGAGCACTTTCTTCACCGCCGCCCTAAACCGAGCTGAACGACTCAGCCGCATTTTACTCTCCCTGCCGCCGGGACTTTATTTGCTACTGTTTTTTGCCGTCCCCAGCTTAATGATGCTATTCGCCTCATTTCGATTCTCGGGTGAATACGGTGGCTTAGCGCCGTGGTATTACATTGACGACGGCGGCATTACCCTCGACCTCACACTCGAGAACTGGCAGCGCCTATTTGAGACCGACATTTACCTTAGCTTACTGATTAAGTCGCTGGCCTACGCACTCGTAACAACCTTAATTTGCGTGCTAATGGCGTATCCGATTGCCTTAATGATTGCGCGCAGTCAAAAGCGCTATCGCGATTTATTGCTACTGCTCGTCATACTCCCATTCTGGAGCAATTTTTTAGTGCGTATATACGCGTGGATGATTATTTTCAGCCCACAAGGCGCACTCACTGCTGCATTGAACGCCGTTACGAGCAGCCTCGGTCTAGAACCTATTTCCCTCATGTTTAGCAGTACGGCGGTCGTTGTCTGCCTGGTATATGTCCACCTGCCCTTTATGATTCTGCCCTTGTATGCCAATTTAGAAAAACACGACAATCGCTTGCTCGATGCGGCACAAGACCTAGGCGCCAATCGATTTCAATGTTTTTGGTTAATTACCTGGCCGCTGTCTCTGCCCGGCATCTACGCTGGGGCGGTGCTGGTATTTATCCCATCGCTGGGGATTTTTGCCATTCCCGACCTGCTCGGCGGCACCAACGGCATCATGATTGGCAATGTCATTAAGCAGCAGTTTGTTGAATCCCGCGACTGGCCATTTGGCAGTGTACTTTCCTTAGTCCTCACCGCAATCACGCTAGTACTGGTGCTAGTTGCCGCCAAGTTGGGCAGTCCCGCTGGAGAAAACAATGGCAAGAAATAGCGCTTATCCCAGCAAATTTCTGATCGCCGCCGGCAGCCTGGTATATCTGTTTCTATATGTGCCGTTGGCCGTCGTGGTGCTGTTTTCCTTTAACGACTCAAAACTCAACGCCGAGTGGGTCGGCTTTACTTGGAAGTGGTACCACAAGCTATTTCAGAACGGAGATATTCTGCACGCTGCGGCAAACTCTCTGATCATCGCCACAATCAGCGCGTTGCTGGCGACCGTGCTAGGCACATTGGCCGGACTCTCTATTTACCGTTTCCGCCAAAAATGGTTGTCGGCACTAGTACTTGGGCCCATTGCCATGCCCGATATTTTAATCGGGGTAAGCCTGCTGCTAATGTTCATCCTCTTCAATGCCACACTGGGGATGACCTCAATCATTCTCGCCCATGTTAGTTTCTGTATCGGCTTTGTCGCACTGGCGGTGCAATCTCGGCTATCAGGCATGGATCAAAGCCTAGTGGAAGCTGCCCGCGATCTCGGGGCAACGCCACTACAAGCGTTTCGCCTGGTCACTTTACCGCTGTTAAAGCCCGGCATTATCGCTGGCGGCATGATGGCATTTACACTTTCTATTGACGATTTTGTAATTACGTTTTTTACTGCAGGGGTTGGCAGCTCAACGTTGCCACTGGAGATCTATTCCATGGTGAAAATTGCTGTCACTCCTGAAGTCAACGCGGTGTCCACCTTGCTTATGCTGGTGACGCTGGTACTGATCACCGCGCTTTCCCGAATCTCACCAATGGTGTTGAGAAACTAAGCCGCTATACCCTTTACCTAACCCTTATATAAAGGATGCTACCGTGAAAAAGATACTGTGCTGTTTTGTGCTGTGCGTTTCGCAATTTGCTATGGCCGAGAAAGCGTTACACTTGTTTAATTGGAACGACTATATCGCCGAAGATACTGTCACCCGTTTTGAAGAACAATGTGGCTGCAAAGTAGTGCAAGACTACTTCTCAGCCACCGAAGAAATGATGGCAAAGCTGCTGGCTGGCGCCGGTGATTACGACGTGGTTATTCCCACCCAAAACGCCGTTGAGGCGCTGGTAAAACAGGGCTTTTTGCTACCACTAGATAAAAGTAAGCTGAGCAATCTTGGCAATACCGCCAAGGGCTTTTTAGATAAAGCTTACGACCCAGGCAACATCTACTCACTGCCTTACGCATTCACCACCACGTTAATCGGCTATAACGAAGAAAAAATCGCTGAGCTAGGCATCGACCCAAGTGACTGGTCCATTATTTTTGACCCAGCGGTACTGGAAAAAATAAAGGGTAAAGTCACCGTTATGGATGATTCGGAAGAACTATTCGGCGCGGCGCTTAAATACCTGGGCTACTCGATTAATGACAACGACGAAAAACACCTAAAAGAAGCGCAGGCTTTGATCTTAAAAGCCAAACCCTACTGGGCTGCGTTTAACTCATCAAGCTATATAAAAGAGCTAACCGTTGGCAATATTTGGGTTGCTCACGGCTACTCTAGCGATATGTTCCAGGCTCGCGTCGATGCCGCGGATGCTGGCCGTGACTTCAGTGTGAACTTCGTACTGCCAAAACAAGGCGCAGTGTTGGCCTTGGACAATATGGTTATTCCGAAAAAAGCCCGCAGCCCTGAATTAGCGCTGCAATTCATTAACTTTATGATGGCACCAGAAAACGCCGCCGAACTGACCAATGTCGTCGGTACCGGCAACCCCAACGCTGCTGCCACACCGTTTATCGAGCCCGAGATTTTAAAAATCTCTGCTATTTTCCCCAACGACGAAGTACAAAAGACCCTAGAAACAGTGGCTGCGCGCAATGCAAAACAACGCCGCTTAATCAACAAACTATGGACAGAGATTAAAGTTCGCTAAACAGAGAGTATTGCCGACTTTGCATAATTATCGACATGCTCTATGATTGAAACAGGTGCGCCAGATGGTGCACCTGCACAATTACCCTTAAACACTTCATCTTGAAAAGGATTTTTACGATGAAATACTTTCTTTGCCGTTTCACGGCACCTCGTTTTTTGTTCGCCCTACTGTTGTCACTCGCTTTCTTTAATAGCGCGAACGCAATGGATATCAATACCGCCAGTGCCGAAGAGCTACAAACCTTGAAGGGAGTTGGCCCTAAACGCGCCGAGGCCATTATTCGCTACCGCGAAGAAAAAGGCCCCATTCGCAGTGCCGATGATTTAATGAGCGTTCCCGGCGTGGGCGGCAGCATCCTCACGGCCAATGGCGATGAATTGACATTCAGCGCCGCCAAATCGACACCACCGCCCAAGTAAAGCCACCATACGGGCATAAACCCCCGCCGTTCCAGCGCGGCAGGTGTTTATACACCCTGCAAATTACTGTAGCATTCTCGACCTAAGATCACGCCTCCAAAAGCCGACCCAAAACGGGTGACCGGTGGACGCTAGCACTAAGGCTCAGCATGCAAACCCTAGAAATTACCCGCCCCGACGACTGGCATATCCATTTGCGAGACGGCGAGGTTTTACGCCATACCGTAGCCGACGCGAGCCGCTATTTCGGTCGCGTAATCGTCATGCCAAACTTGACGCCGCCGGTACGCAATCTTGCCGAGGCAAGGGCATATCAGCAGCGCATTGAACAAGCGCTCCCAGCAACTGGCCACAAGCTTCAGCCTTTGATGGTGCTATATCTCACCGACAACACCCAACCAGAAGACATTGCCGCCGCGGCGGCCTCAGACGTGGTCTACGCTGCAAAACTTTACCCCGCCGGCGCAACGACTAACTCAGACTCCGGTGTTACCAACATCGAAAAGCTCTATCCGGTGCTAGAAAGCATGGAAAAGCACGGTTTACCGCTGCTTGTTCACGGCGAAGTCACCGACGCCGAGATCGATATTTTTGATCGTGAAGCGCAATTCATCGACCGATATCTACGACATATCTGCAAGCAATTTCCAGCGTTGAAACTAGTCCTTGAACATATTACGACCGCTGACGCGGCTCAGTTTGTGAGCGAGTCTGGAGATAAGGTTGCGGCGACCATCACCGCCCACCACTTGCTGTACAACCGCAATCACATGCTGGCCGGCGGCATTCGCCCGCACTACTATTGCCTACCCATTCTTAAGCGCAACACGCATCAGCAAGCACTCATTGCCGCTGCAAGCTCTGGCAGCCCTAAATTTTTCTTGGGCACAGACTCTGCTCCGCATGCCCGCAATCGCAAAGAAACCAGCTGCGGCTGCGCTGGCTGCTATACCGCCTACGCAGCAATTGAGCTTTATGCCGAAGCCTTTGAAACAGCAGGAAAACTCGACAAACTCGAAGCTTTCGCCAGCTTTTACGGGCCCGATTTTTACAGCTTGCCCCGCAATAGTGACTCAATTATTTTGCAGAAAAAAAGTTGGACCGCACCAGAGCTACTTCCGCTCGGCACCGACACCATTTACCCACTGCGTGGCGGTGAACAACTGCACTGGCAGCTAGCCTGAGACTAATATGGATTTCAGCGATGAAAAATCGATGATTGCGCAGCGCTTTAGAGGCTTCCTACCGGTGGTTATCGACGTCGAGACCGGCGGCTTCAACTGCCAAACCGACGCGGTTCTCGAAATTGCCGCTACGTTTTTACGCATGGATGACTCTGGCCAGTTAGAGCCCGACGACACCGTGAGCTACCACGTAGAACCTTTCGAGGGCGCAAATTTAGAACCCGCCGCCCTTGAATTTACCGGCATTGATCCCCATAACCCATTACGACAGGCACAAAAAGAAGTGACTGTCATGGGCGAGCTAATGAAGCGAATTCGCCAACAAGTAAAAGCTAATGGGTGCACCCGTGCGGTGCTGGTGGGGCACAATGCGCACTTCGATCTCGGCTTTGTATTGGCCGCCATTGAACGTAGCAATATCAAACGTAATCCCTTCCACCCCTTTTCGGTAATGGACACCGCCAGTCTTTCGGGACTTGCCTACGGCCATACCGTGTTAGCTAGAGCTTGTCAGTTAGCCGATATTGACTTCAACAATAGCGAAGCTCACAGCGCTGCTTACGATGCCTTTAAAACCGCCGAATTATTTTGCCAGATCGTCAATCGCTGGCAGCAATTAGGCGGCTGGCGTTGGCCCTGATTTTGCTGGATTAATTCACGACCAACAGTGAAATGTCAGCGCAGCATCATGTAAATCAGGTGCAACATTTAACCGTTTTACTACACAAAACCATACTCAGGAGAGAATCACATGGCTTTTGAACTACCTGCTCTACCCTACGCAAAAGACGCGCTAGAGCCGCATATTTCTGCCGAAACCCTCGACTTCCACCACGGCAAACACCACAACGCCTACCTGACCAAATTAAACGAACTAGTGCCAGGCAGCGAGTACGAGGGTAAATCACTCGAAGACATCATCAAGACGTCTAGTGGCGTTTTATTCAACCAAGCCGCCCAAGTTTGGAACCACACTTTTTATTGGAATAGCCTAAGCCCAAATGGCGGCGGCGCGCCAACTGGCGACCTGGCTGCTGCTATCGATAAGGCGTTTGGTTCTTTTGACGAATTCAAAACCGCATTTAACGGCAAGGCCGTCGGCAACTTTGGCTCAGGCTGGACGTGGCTTGTTAAAAACACCGATGGCAGCTTAGAAATCGTTAATACCGATGATGCTGACACCCCAATTGCCCGCGAAGGTCAAACGCCACTGTTTACCGCCGACGTATGGGAACACGCCTACTACATCGACTACCGCAATGCCCGTCCAAAATACTTGGAAGGCTTTTGGAATTTGGTGAACTGGGAATTTGCTGCGGCTAATTTCGCTTAATTGCGAAATTTGGTCGGACGTCTGAGCTTGGGCGTCGGATGAAAAAAGCCCGATGCGTGGTACGCATCGGGCTTTTTCGTTTTAGCATCTGACGTCCGACTTCCGACGCCCGACTATCTCATCACAGCTTATCTGAATTCTCAGCCAAGTAAGCAGCAACGCCATCTGGAGAGGCATTCATGCCCTTATCGCCTTTATTCCAGCCAGCTGGGCATACTTCGCCATGCTCTTCGTGGAATTGTAGTGCTTCAACCAGGCGCACCAATTCATCCACATTGCGGCCAAGAGGCAGATCGTTGATCAACTGTGAGCGAACCAAACCAGCTTTGTCGATCAAGAACGCGCCACGGAATGCAACACCGCCTTCAGCTTCAACATCGTAAGCGCGGCAAATGTCGTGACGAACGTCAGCGGCCATAGTGTAAGTCACAGGGCCAATACCGCCGTCTTTGATTGCCGTGTTACGCCATGCATTGTGGGTAAACTGTGAGTCGATAGACACACTGATCACCTCTACACCCAACTCACGGAATTTATCCATGCGGTGATCTAATGCGATCAGCTCAGACGGGCACACAAATGTGAAGTCTAGTGGATAGAAGAACAACAAAGCATATTTGCCTTTGGCAGCTTCGCTCAATGTGAAGCTATCAACAATTTCACCATTGCCAAGCACTGCTGCGCATGTGAAGTCTGGAGCTGGCTTGCCTACAAGAACACCCATGTAAAACACCTCTGATTAGTAGTTGAAGAAACTTTCACTCACTAGTTATCTCACCCTGTACAGCGAGGCAATATACTTAGTTTGTGACGGTTTCTTATGTTTATAAAACGACAAGGAATGCCGAAAAAAACTCAGTTTCGATCGGCAATCATACACGCCACCCTCGGCCAATCCCATTGAATTTTCTTATCGCTACCATAGCCATTCACTATTAAAAGCGGATTGAATCGCCAGCAAAATCTTAATTGACAAGCATTCTCATTTGCATTATCGTTGCCATTAGATTTCGAACCCAGTGAGATTTAAAATAGAATGTACGTTTGTCTCTGTAAAGGTATTACCGATAAGCACATACGCGACGCTGTAGATAGCGGCGCAGGTAGCTTCCGTGAGGTTCGTCGCCAACTTGAATTAGCCAGCCAATGCGGAAAATGCGGCTCGCTCGCTCGCGATGTGTACGATAGCTACCTCAACAGCTATGATGAAAATCTGTGTTATGCAGCCGCGTAACGCAACTGATAACGATTAGCTTTACTCTTCTCTATATGCCTTATAAATCAATTACTTAGCTTGACTTTCAGACCTTTCTGCAAGCACACTTAGCGCTCGCATATAGCTAATCGCAGAAAGGACAGGAATCATGAAAGGTGACAGCAAGGTTATTGCCTACCTCAATAAAGCCCTCGGCAATGAACTCGTAGCGATTAACCAATATTTTCTCCACTCTCGGATGTTCAAAGACTGGGGATTGAAAGAGCTAGCCGACTACGAATATCACGAATCAATCGACGAAATGAAACACGCCGATAAGCTCATCGAACGAATCCTATTTTTAGAAGGTCTGCCTAATCTACAAGATCTCGGCAAATTACTGATTGGCGAAAACACCAAGGAAATGCTGGAGTGTGACCTTAGCCTCGAGCTAAAGGCCGTCCCCGACCTCAAGGACGGTATTAAATATTGCGAATCGGTTGGCGACTATATCAGCCGCGAGCTAATGGAAGACATTTTAGAATCTGAAGAAGAACACATCGACTGGCTGGAAACTCAGCTAAGCCTTATCGACAAAGTGGGAATCCAGAATTACCAGCAATCGATGATGGGCAGCATTGGCAGCTAAGCTATGTTTTCACGCCCCATCACTGGGGCGTATTCGAGTTTCAAGCACGTTTTAATGCGTCCCCTTCAAAATGTACCCCACCCCAGCCCTCACGCATAAAATTGCGGATATTGGCGTGATCATTAGCGCCCGGATTCGCAAGCACATCTTGCGTATAAAAATCGCCAAAGGCATTTAGCGTTGCCTGCTGACCCAAATGATGTAAAAGTCCAAATGCAAAAATCTTGCAGGATCCGTTATTTGTGCCGGCAGCGTTCTTTTGCTCACCGTTAGAAAATGCGGTGGGAGTGAATACATACTCCGCATCAATCACCGCAATAACGTCAGCAAATGGCTGCGGTGCGATATTTAGTTTTGCTATAAGCTGTTCTGTGGTCATCGTTCATCCTATTCAAATGGCTGTCAAAGTCTGCCTTCATTATACCGAGCAAATTGGGTAAGCAAGACCATCAATTGCCAGACAAAAAAATACCGGAACGAATCCGGCATTATCTTTAGGTGTTACCACACTAGGTTTGCGTATTTACTTAGTGCCTATCGCTGACCTTGACGCGGGTATTCCAGTAGTTCGCATTGTGTTTTTGACGATCGTTTAGGTTTCCGCGCCCCTGATGATCATTATTACCTTGGTAACGACGATCATGGTTATCGCGAGCGAAGCGGTCAAACCGATTATCGTGCTTATCATGGCCGTACTTTTTGCCATTATTGTGTTTCTTGTCTCGGTAATAGTAGTTTTTGCCGTGGTTGGTATGAACGTCAGTATAGACATGCTGATTTCGATACCCGCCGTTATTGTAGCTATAGTTATTACCGTAACGATTATAGTGCGAGTTATCACGATAACCCACCTGATGACCACAGCGCCTGTCGTGCACATGACCATGGCGATAATGTCGATCATCTTTATTTGAGTCGTGCGCGGCGTACAATACCGCCGCACCAATCATGATTGCGGCCGCCGTTTCTATGCCGTCTGCATGAGCCTGTTTAGGCGACACCGCCACCGCGGCGATCAGCAGCACGGTCAGCGCAACGTTACGGATCAACGCAGGGCTTCCACTATTTAGTGCTTTAGTATTTGTCATCATCGTTTCTCCTTTGTGTGAGTGTAAAGTATCAGGAGTTAACTGAATGCCAGCTTAAGCACTAAAAAGATTATTCAGCCCTCAAATAATACTAGTTTTCCCCCATCGACGTTTCAAATTCACCCACAACGCCACCCATCACAGGGTCCTGAGTTGCTCCTCGCAACATGAAGATCTCAACTCGACGATTTCTCGCCCGTCCTTCGACAGTCTTATTATCAGCAATAGGCCTGGTATCCGCGTACCCCGCCACCCTAAAGCGGGCAGGTGATTGACCACTGCTTTCAACAATACTGCGAATCACAGTCGCAGCTCGCGCTGATGACAAATCCCAATTTGAATAAAATCTATCGGTATGAATTGGACGGTTGTCTGTGTGGCCCGCCACCACAATTTGACCAGAAATATCATCCAAGACGTTGCCAAATTTAACAATAACCGCGTCAAATCCTGGCGAAAGATCCGCCTTACCAGACGGGAATGACCCTCTTTCACGAATTCGAATAATAATCACTTTATTGCCATCGTTCTCAACTTCGACGAGACCTTCACTAATCTCCAATTGCAGATGCGCTTTCACCTTTTCAAGGTCATCTAACATTTGGTCATCGGCTTCGACCGACACAAAATCCGTCATTTCGCGCATAGCTTCTTGGCGTACTTGATTCTCTGCAGTCGGCCTCACCGTGCCGGGAGTGAAGTCCCGCGCTATCATGCTGGTACCAATTGGCGGCTTAAACGCCGGCACCTCGCGCTGCACACCAAACGCGTCTTTCATCGAACCAGACAATTCTTTAAATTTTTGCTTATCCATTTCCGAGAACGAAAACAGCAACACAAAGAATGCCAAGAGCAAAGACATCAAGTCAGCGAAAGTAAGTACCCACGCTGGCGCACCCGCGTCAGGCTTTTTAACATGTGCATCATCCACTTACTTACGCCTCCTCCGCCTTTTTATCAGGCTCGCGCTTATTGTCTGGCAAGTAAGTGGACAGCAGGGACTCAAGAACCCGAGGATTAATACCCTCTTGAATACCGTCAACCGCTTCAAGTATGAGATGACGATTGCGACGCTCCTCAGATGTTCTGAACGCCAGCTTTTCAGCAATCGGAAGAGCGACAACATTAGCCAGAACAGCGCCGTAAAGGGTAGTTAGCAAGGCAACCGCCATGGCGGGCCCTATCGCTTTGGGATCAGACATATTCGACATCATCTGCACCAGGCCCACGAGAGTACCGATCATACCCATAGCGGGAGCGGATTCGCCAAAGCCCTTAAACACGGACTCGCCCATCTCATGACGTTCAATGGCCAAATTTATTTCTTTGTTTAGCACTCGGCGCACAAATTCTGGGTCGTGGCCATCAATTGCCATTTGCACGCCCTTATTCAAGAATTCATTACTAATTTCAAGCGACTCTAGACCAAGCAAGCCCTCTTTACGGGCCACACCAGCCATTTCCATGCACTGAGCAATCAAGGCTTCAGAGCTTGTTGTCTTGTGGACAAATGCGCGGGACGCCACCTTGAACGCGCCCAAGGTTTGGTCCAGTGGAAACTTCACCAAATTGGCGAGTAAGCCACCACCAACCACAATCAACAGACTTGGCGCATCAATAAACCCACTCGCGCTGCCGCCGATTAAAATTGCCACGACAATGACACCCAGCGCGCCCAACATGCCTAAAAGAGTTGCGATATCCAACGGACTTCTCCAATGCCTTGTTTACCTAGCTGGGCATAATGTCAGCTGACGAAAACACTTCGTCGACTATTGCCCTCATACGTAACCCACTTAACGGCCGAAGTCGCACTCTCTGTATAAGAGAATACCCTGATAGCGCACACCAAATTTCTATTTCCGCCGCCCAAGTAAACTCGCGAACTGACATTGCACGTGGCACTTTTCTACATGGTATGCTTGCGCAATACACAATATGAGTTCACTGCCCCACACCATGCTTACTCACCACCTCCTCGATTTTGGCCGCGGGCCTGCACGCTGGCTCGAATCTGAGTCAAATAGCGACACACTGCATTTCTCCGCAGCTAATGGCTTCCCGATAGGGAGTTACCGATTTTTCCTCGACCACTTTAAGCGTGACTTTAGCCTTATCGGGCTTGAGAACCGGGGCGCATGGAACCAAGAGCCTCCGTCGCGCGGCTTCACATGGCGCCAACACGCCGACGATTTAATTGCCTTTCTCGACCACCGGCGCGTAAGCCAACATAAAGGCCCAGTTATCGCCATGGGCCACTCAATCGGCGGCACGGTAAGCGCCTTGGCCGCTGCCAAACGACCGGATTTGTTTAAAGCCTTGTTAATGTTCGATCCCGCTGCTATTCCAGGCCGCATCATGCCCAAGATTGCGACAATCGCGCCCACCACGTTGATGGGCCAAATGAAGCTTGTAAAAAGTACCCTACGCAGAAAAACACACTGGGAAAGCCGCGAAGCATTCATCAACTATCACCGAGAAAAGTCGGCCTACCGGCGATTTTCTGACGCGGCGTTCGACGATTACGCACAAGCGGGCCTAGTCGAGCAAGACGATGGCAGCTTTACCCTGCGCTACGGTCGCGAATGGGAAGCCCACAACTTTCAACACACCTATTCGCCATGGCAAGCTTTGCGCCATATTACGGTTCCGACCCTGGTCTTGCGTGCGGAGCACTCCTACCTTCACAAACCCAAGGATTTTGCCCGTAATATCGCCAGGGTTTCCCAGCATGTTAGCCACGGTGTCATCACCGGCACGGGACACATGGCCTTACAGGAGGACTGCCAGCAAGTTGTTGCCAAAAGCTATGCCTGGCTACGTGAACAGCAACTGCTAAGTAGTCAACCGTGAAGATATTGCAGGTGCTTACTCATTCAAAAGCCAACACGCACTGGCCGGCTAGCCAGATAGCGATGTTAATTAGTGCGATCCTGCTGGCATCCTGCGCCTCTACCCCACCGTCAGCCGCAGTAAAATCCGCTGAGCTAAGCAGCCTCCTTAGGGATCAATGGCAAACTGTCAGCCTTCGGGACCATAAGATGGGATATCGTCATATTCGGAGAGAACTTAATAGCGAGCGCATCAACAGCACAGAAACTCTGGCGCTCACCTTGAGCCAACCCGGAACCCGCGACCGTAAAATCAGTACGATTCTGAGCTATCAAGAGTCGATTGACGGCAAGGCTATTTCGCTAAGTAAAACCATGACCTCGGAAACCGCCAACCACCAAATGAACGCAAAGGTGAGCGGAAATACGCTTGTGGTAACGCTAAAACAAGACGCCAAGGCGGAGAAATATGCCATTCCGGAGCCTTTCTATCTACCGGAAGGCCTTCGACTGGCCCTGCTAAAGCACGAGCCGCGCGATGCGCTCCTGACGTATTACAGTTGGAATTTTAGTACCCGCAGCTTCGACAAGATCAGTCTAACAATCAAAGCCTATACCGACTCAGCCAACCCCGCTTATGCATGGCATATACAAAAAGCCACCGCGATCGGCGAAAGCAGCAAGACTAGTGATATTTTCACTGACGCACACTTTTACCCACTAACAGAGCGCAGCCACTCAAACGGCGGAGACGTTCTATTTGCGAGCTGTGACCGCGCCTGCGCGACAGCTGACTTTATACCAAACACCCATGTCTACCGGCAGCTCATACAATCGCCCTATCGCATTAGTGATAGCGCCCTGCAGGGAAAAATACGCTATCACTTAAGTGGTGATTTTGATTTGCAGCCGCCCACCACTTACGAGCAGAGCGTAGCTGTTAGCCCGGAGGGTACAGAGCTTGTCGTCTGCGGCGACTGCGGAACAGAATCGTCACCCAGCGACGACGATCTGAATACCGCACTCAAGGACAATTACTGGCTGCCCGCGCAGAACCCGATATTCAAAAATCTAGTCGCAGAACTGCTACCAGATCAAGATTCCGACCCCAGCGGGCAGATGCAGCGCCTCACGCGTTTTGTGACCCGACATATGAGCGACGAACCCAGCTACTCCGGCTATGCAACTGCCTTAGAGGCATTTAATAGTCAGCAGGGCGATTGCACTGAGCACGCCTTATTACTAGCTACCCTCGCCCGAGCTGCGAACATACCCACCAGAGTGGTATTTGGATTGGCCTATAACAACGAACGATTTTTGGGGCGCAAATACGTGTTTGTGCCTCACGCGTGGGTGCAGGCATGGACAGGCAGTAAATGGGAGAGCTTCGACAGTGGCTTGGGGGACTTTACCGCTGGCTATATCGCGCTGGGCCTGAGTAATGGCGATCAAAGTGACATTCTAAAAATTAACGAACAGTTACATAAAATACTTATCGCATCAGCAATACAAATCAGGAGACGCTGAATGCACAGCGCCTCCTGACAAAAGACCAAAAAGTGGGGGTAAAACTGATTTTCTAAAAGCCAGACTTATTCGTAAGCAACCGGCATTTCTTGCAGTGTTTGATCACTAGCCACATCAATATCCGCGACCTCAACAGCGCCAGCGCGAACCGCACCAACAACAGTCACTTCTTCAATCAATTGCACCGGCTCATCAGCCACTGCACTCATCGGCGCTGCGGCCACTGCAACCACTGCCAGCATCATTACACGTACAAAACTATTTACACTCATTACCTACTCCGTCGCCCTTAGGCAGCTAATCAATCTTGCGGCAACCTACACGCACTGCACGAGGGCCCTTAACGGAGTAATTATCGTGTCGAATTGTGACATTCGTATTAATGTATTGTGACAAAACACAAAAAAATCAAAAAACATGGGATTTCTTATCACACGCCCCGGCACTAGAGGGTCGTTTAGTTTACCAAACTACCCGATGAGGCAATCACGACAGCATCGCAGCTGCCAATAAATTGCGTACGACCTGCGACCAGAGCCACGGCTGCGCAAGAAACTTAGAGGTGGAGAGCGCGACCACAAAACACGTATCGTGATCACCGCTAATATGAGTGTCTGCTATGCTTGGACAATAATAATCTGACAGAGATACCCGAATGCCTAATCAACTCGCCGACTGGCACCACGCTATTACCACCCGCGATATCGCCATGCTTGACGATATCCTCGCCGACAACGCGACATTCCATTCACCTGTAGTATACACCCCACAAGTCGGCAAAGAGGTCACCAAGATGTACCTCAGCGCCGCATTCCACGTCCTTCTCAACGACAGTTTTCACTACGTGCGCGAGGTCGCCGATGGCAAAAATGCCATCCTGGAATTTATGGTCGATGTCGATGGTGTGCAGGTCAATGGCGTGGACATGATCCGCTGGGATCACGACGGCAAGATCGCCGATTTTAAAGTGATGCTCCGCCCATACAAAGCGATCAATTTAGTGAAGGACAAGATGCGCGAAATGCTTGAGAGTTTATAAAAGTAGAGCAAACAAATTTCTCGCACAAATCGCTCAACAGATTCGGGGTAAGAAAATTTCCGCGGGCTTTATCCGTTATACGTTTCTCACCCCATGTGTTCCGCCAGGTAATCCACCAGACTTTTAATCTTGGGTGACAGCTGACGATTAAAAGGATACAAGGCCCAAATACCTTCTTCTGGTTCCTGATAAAAATCCAAGGCCATCAATAAGCGCCCTTGTTTGATATGATCTTGAACATAGTAGTCCGGCACCTGGATTAAGCCCAAGCCCTTGAGCGCGGCATCAACTAAGGCGTAAGCGCTATTGCACTGAATTCGACCCGACACTTTAATGCTTCGCGCTTTTCCACTCTCCATGAAACGCCAGTACCCTGACCCGCCCACCAAACATTCATGCTGATCTAATTCTGATACTGTATGCGGCACACCAAAACGACTTATATAGTCAGGAGCGGCGCAAACATGGCGCCGCCGCGCAGACAGTTTTCGCGCAATCATGCTCGAATCCTGCAAGTGACCCAGGCGAATTGCCAGATCATAGCCGTCAGCCAAAATATCCACCAATTGATTTGATAGCAAACACTCAACCTCTAACTGAGGATTTAGCGCCATAAAATCATTGATCAACGGCATGACCCGCTCCTCACCAAAGGTAATCGGTGCGGTAAGTTTTATCTTACCCTGAGGCGTGGCCTGCAGATCGGATACCGCTCTTTCTGCGTCTAGCAAACCCTCCAGGGCATGGCTACAGTGTCGAAAATAAACAGCACCCGCTTCAGTGAGCGCAACTTTACGGGTGGTGCGATAAAGCAACTTCACCTTGAGACGCGCCTCCAAGCTAGCGACCTGTCTACTTATCTGCGCCACAGAAAGGCGAAGACGTTTTGCCGCCGCCGTAAAACTCGCGGTTTCCGCTACCGCGACAAATTCACTAATCCCATTCCATTCCGACATTATTACCGCCTCGTAAAAGTCTTTTACATATAATGAACATTACACACAATGAGGAAACAATTACAATCAAGGCCGTTCTCTACAATCATTATCACCTAACCATCTCTCGGAGCGACTTCATGTCAGACCAATTTATAAAATCTAAAGCCGCTGTGGCCTGGGGTCCCGGCCAGCCATTAAAAATTGAAGAAGTCGACGTCATGCTACCCAAGGCAGGCGAGGTGCTTGTCCGCATCGTCGCCACCGGCGTATGCCACACAGACGCATTTACCTTGTCGGGCGATGATCCAGAGGGTATTTTCCCTGCCATTCTCGGCCATGAAGGCGGCGGTATTGTTGAACAGGTCGGCGAAGGTGTGACCAGCGTGGCAGTTGGCGACCACGTAATTCCGCTTTACACCCCCGAATGCGGCGAGTGCAAATTTTGCCTGTCAGGAAAAACCAACCTCTGCCAGAAAATTCGCGAAACCCAGGGTAAAGGGCTTATGCCAGACGGCACTACGCGGTTTTACAAAGACGGACAAGCCATCTTTCACTATATGGGCTGCTCCACGTTCTCGGAGTACACCGTGCTACCAGAGATATCACTGGCAAAAGTGAACCCCAGTGCGCCGCTTGAAGAAGTCTGCCTACTCGGCTGCGGTGTTACCACCGGCATGGGTGCGGTGATGAACACAGCCAAAGTCAAACAAGGCGACACCGTCGCTATATTCGGTTTAGGTGGTATAGGCTTGTCAGCCGTAATTGGGGCCGTCATGGCCAAAGCCAGCCGTATCATTGCCATCGACATCAACGAGTCTAAATTTGAATTGGCGAAGAAATTAGGTGCAACAGACTGCATTAATCCCAAACTCTTCGACAAACCCATTCAAGAAGTGATTGTGGGTATGACCGATGGCGGCGTGGACTTTTCCTTTGAATGTATCGGCAATGTGAACACCATGCGCTCAGCCCTAGAATGCTGCCATAAAGGCTGGGGCGAATCCGTGATCATTGGGGTTGCAGGCGCAGGCCAAGAAATATCTACACGCCCCTTCCAGCTTGTAACGGGCCGAGTCTGGCGCGGTACCGCCTTCGGTGGCGTTAGAGGTCGCTCAGAATTGCCAGACTACGTAGAGCGCTACCTTGCCGGCGAATTTAAACTCAGTGATTTCATTACCCACACCATGCCGCTGGAACAGATTAACGAGGCATTTGAGCTTATGCATGAAGGTAAAAGCATTCGCTCAGTTGTGCATTATTAAATCCGCCATATAACGAAGAGGACATTGCCCCAAGGGGCAATGTAATACCTTATGAGTATTGAAAACATCAGCAGTAATAAAAGCTTCGGTGGTTGGCACAAGCAGTATAGTCACCGCTCCGCCGTGCTGAATTGCGATATGCGTTTTGCGATTTATCTGCCGCCCCAAGTGTCCACAGGTGATACCGTTCCGGTACTCTATTGGCTGTCAGGACTGACCTGCACCGATGAAAACTTTATGCAGAAAAGCGGTGCACAAGCTATCGCCGCCGAGCTCGGCATCGCGATTGTCACTCCCGATACCAGCCCGCGTGGTGACGACGTAGCTGACGATGAAGGATACGACCTAGGTAAAGGCGCGGGGTTTTATGTCAACGCCACCCAAGCGCCGTGGAATCGGCACTACCAAATGTACGACTATATTGTGGAAGAATTGCCTACCCTCATCGAGGCGAATTTCCCCGTGTCTGGCATGCGCTCAATTTCAGGCCATTCAATGGGTGGCCATGGCGCACTAACTATCGCGCTAAAAAATCCACTGCGCTACCAATCGGTATCTGCATTCAGCCCCATCAGCAATCCGATAAATTGCCCCTGGGGGCAAAAGGCCTTTACGCAGTATTTAGGTGACGATAAATCCCAGTGGCGGCAACACGACGCCAGCGAACTCATGCGCAACGCACGACAATTTGTACCCGCAAGAGTTGAGCAAGGCAACGCTGATCAGTTTCTGGAAGAACAACTAAAACCAGAAACCCTCACGGCTGCCGCCAATGCCAGTGCTTATCCGCTTGAGCTAAATAGCCACGACGGCTACGACCATAGCTACTATTTCATCGCCAGCTTTATTGAAGAGCACCTGCGCTTTCACGCGGTACATTTGCAGGGTTAAACCAGAGAGGTGCCGACAACACTAACTCAGCACCTGTCATGTCACTCTGCCTGCGGCACCGGTAGCACAGCAATTGAAGGCATTGCCAAGCTACCGAGCCAGAGCAGGCCATCGTACTCATTTACGCTAGTCACTGTGTGGTACCGTCCGTCATGAGACTGTAAATTAAACTTCACGACGCCATCCAAACTGAGTCCGAGCACAAAACCGAGATCACTAGTCGGCACCAGCATGTTGGCCGGCAAACCACCCAATAATTTACGTATCAATGGGTACTGCGCCAATAGATCAATCTCTTTGCTTCGCAATGCCGGTATGGCCAGCCAAATAGTATCGCTACCATTAAAGCTGATGTTGTCAGGCATACCTGGTAAATAGTCGATAAACACATCTTGAACACCTGCCTTTGGTCCTTTTAGCCAAAGGCGAGTCACCCGCGATGCGCCCGTTTCATTGACTAATACCCAGCTATCGTCAGGACCAAGACTTACCCCATTAGCAAAATAAAGACCGCTGACACGCACCTTGAGCTCGCCACTGGCTGGAGAGGAACTCAACAGTCGACCCGTCGCGCTAGCCTCTAGCAAATCGTAAATGTAATCATGCAAGCCAAAGCGAGTCGAAACATCGCTAAACCAAATTGTGCCGTCTTCGGCCACATCGACATCGTCGATAAAGCGAAAATTAAGCTCATGATCGTAGTGGACTAAAACACTAATCTCGCCGCTGGCCGCCACAGACAACAAGCCCTTAAATGCGTCGGCAACAATTAAATTTCCCGCGCCATCAAACTGCATTCCCAGCGGGCGACCGCCGGTATTCACAAACTCCCGAATAGTACTGGGGTCAGGCTCGCCGTCCCTTAGCCCAAAACACACGATCCGGCCATCCATATAACCGGTGTAGAAAAGCCCATTGGGACCTTTTACGACATCTTCTGGCCCCACACCCACATCGTGCAAATAGGTTTTGAGCGTCGACAAACGATTATTTTCTGCAAAGGCAGCACTCGCTGGCGGCGTAAATGCCACCGGCTCAAGCGGAGAACGGGCAAACAATGCCAGGCCTCCAATAAATAACACCAAAACTGCGATAGCACATACGCGCAAGAAATATCCCATGTCACACTCTCTTATTGTTGTATGTTGTCAGTCGAGAAGTTGTATTGCATCGCCCCGCAAATCTATTCACTCGGCACATTTTTACCATCGCTTTTTTGACGCTAACCTAATTTCTCGAACAAAAACTCAATGCCAAGGCAAAACACACCAATGCAAATGCTGGCAACAGTGGCTTGATAAGACTATTCTAAAAGTTATCATTTGACGACATTTTGCTGGCTATTTATTGAAAGGACACTTATGCGCCCCTTAGTACGTTCAACCGCGCTCAGTGGTTACTCTGAGCTCGTTCGCAGCCTCAACGAAGACCCAGCCCCCTTATTAAAACAGTTCAATATTGACCCAGAACGTCTAGGTGATCTCGACTATTTAATTTTCTTTCACAGCTTAATGCAGTTATTAGAAGCGACCGCAGAAAAATTACAGTGCGCCGACTTTGGCCTGCGCCTATCTAAAACACAAAACCTAGAAACCCTTGGCCCGATCGCCATTATGGCACGCGCCTCCAGCACTGTTCGCGACGCCCTATTTTGTATCGCGCGCTATATAGCCCACCACAGCCCCGCCATAAAACTGACGCTAGACAACACCTCGGCACCAAATTTTCCACGCCTGATGCTAGACATCAACGTCGCCGACTTTCCCTACCGGCACCAGACTACAGAAATGTCCATTGGCTTGATGGCAAACGTACACGCGATGCTCACCGAAAATCGAAAAAAGCCCGAAACCATTTTATTCAGACACGACCGAATCTTGGATGCAAAAATTTACAAGCGTCATTTCGGCTGTCCGGTACTGTTCAATCAGGACTGCAATGCGCTGGTGCTCACCCCGGAACAATTCGATTTCCCAATTAAAACCGCAGACTCCTTCCAACGCGACATCATCGCTAACTACGTCATTAAAAAAGGTAGCAACTCGCCATTTACATTTATAGAACAAACCCGGTTTATTATTAGCCGTCTGCTGCCAGCACAGTGCTGCAACATCAAAACCGTGGCCAAAGAGCTCTATATGCACCAACGCACTCTGCAACGTCGATTAAAAGACGAAGGCCATGTATTCGAAGAGTTAGTTGACGAAATACGCAGACACGATGCCAAAAACTTCCTCGCCGAACAGCGAATGCCAATGGCTCAAATTGCAGGACTGCTCGGATATCAAGAGCAGAGTTCATTTAATCGCGCAGCCAAACGCTGGTTCGGTGTCACGCCCAATGTTTATAGAAAAGCCGTCCACACTGCGACGAAACAAGAACACTAAGCTAAGCTCTACAAGCAATGAGCAGCTTTCACAGAAAACATAATGTGAATAATAACCGGGCAAGCTGTCATCAAAAGACAAGAATAAGTCGCCAAATGACAATTTATAACAAAGGGACTTCGGCATTATCCACGCTCTAAAATTCTTAAATAATACCAACCTGTCACCGCTTGAAAGGATCAGTCTATGCAGCAACGTCGCTCAGCAACACAAAAGAGTCGCCGGCACTTAGTAAACGCTGGCATCTGTCTTACCATTGCTAGTGCAGTAAATTGTGCTGTCGCCGCACCCATGCTTGAAGAGGTGCTGGTTACGGCGCAAAAGCGCAGCCAGAGTACGCAAGATATTCCCGTGGCAGTAACCGGTTTAACAGGCACCCAGCTCGACAAATACGGCTTCGAAAATGCCAGCGATATCTCCGCACAAGTTCCCAATATGCAGGTCAGCGGCCCCTACGGTGACATTCAACCTATTTTCTCTATTCGCGGCGTCAGCATGTCTGACTATAGCTCTAACCAAGCCAGCCCAATCGGGGTCTACGTCGACGAAACCTATCTCGCACCGGTATACAGCCACGGCGCTAACTTTTTTGATATTGAGCGCTTAGAAGTATTGCGCGGCCCGCAGGGCACCCTATACGGCAAAAACACCACGGGTGGCGCGATAAACATCATTACCCGCACCCCACAATTTGGTGGTGAAGCCAACAATTACGTCAAATTGGGCGCGGGGAGCTTCAACGCCACCAGCGCCGAAGCTGGCGCGGAAACCGAACTTATAGAAGGTATTTTAGCTGCCCGCGGCGCACTCAGTTTTAAGCGCGATGAAGGCTATGTTGATATCGTTGGTCGCGGTGAAAATGGCGCCCAAACTGATTTCCGCGGCGGGCGCTTGGCGCTGCATTTTGCACCCAACGACACCTGGGATGCGGTATTTAAATATACTGTTTCTGGTAACGACGCGCTGAGTACTCCCGCGCGCAACGAAGGCCGTACCGATCTGATTGGCTCACCAAATTCCGACTACAACGGCTACTCGCGCGAAAGTCGCAATTTAGATTTCCATGAGACTGAAGCCAACGACGTCGGCCCTCTTATTACCAACACCGACATTGCCGGCCTAACGATCACTTTTTCTGGCGATAATTACTCGATCACATCGGTAAGCTCATACTACGACGCCGACTACTACCAGTTGGCTGACACCGACGGCTCACCGAATGATCTGCTTACTATTACCTGGTCCTCAAACACCATCGGTTACAGTCAAGATTTGCGTTTCTCATCCGAATTCGACGGCATGTTTAATATTATTGCCGGTCTCTATTACGGCTATGAAGACCAGTTCATGAATAATATTTATGACATCTTCGACACGCCACCGGATGTTCGCGTGGGCATAGCGAAACCGGATACCGCCCAACAATATCCGTTTCTACTGAACTACGGCATGCTTGATCAGCGCATGGAAACCAAGAAAAGCAGCCTAGCTGCGTATTCACAAATGCGTTTTGATTTCACCGATCGTTTTGGCATGGATATAGGCCTGCGCTACACCAAAGACGACAACGAGCAAAGCTACTTTAATATTTCACGCGTGGAGTACGACGGCAGCCCAACAGGAACCTATGTGCCAGGAAACAATACTGGTGTCGATGACGCATATATTTCTCTGCCACTATCCCAGTCACAGCTGATCGACATCCTCGGAGACCCGACCTTACTGGCAAACCTACTGAACATAGGATACACACACGGCCCCTATACACTTGACTCCGCTCCCGCACTGGAAGCCAACGAGGCTGAATGGACGGGCAAATTAGGACTTGATTACCGCATCAACGACGACGTAATGGTCTATATTAGCGCCAGTCACGGCTACCGCAGCGGCAGTTTCAATGGCGGCGCCTACTACCTTGCCCGACCGATTGAAACCGCCTACGCGTCTCCTGAATATATCGACGCCTTTGAAGTTGGTTTCAAAGCTGATCTGCTAGACAACAGCATGCGCTTAAACGCCGCCTTGTTTTCCTATGACTATACCGACCAGCAATTTATTAACGTCGTCGGTTTCTCGAACTTCCTTGAAAACGCCGGTAGTTCGAAGATTGCCGGTGCTGAAGCGGAATTATGGGCGCGCTTAACCGAAAAACTAACTCTACAAATCGGGTTTGGTTATCTGGAAACTGAGTTTTCTGAACTTACTTTAGCGAACACTGAAACCATTGCCGACGCAGATGATCGCGTCGATCTCAGCGGCAACGAGCTAATTTCCGCACCCAAGTTTAACTACAGCATCTCGCTGGATTACGATATTTGGGTAACAGAAGCTGGCTATCTAACGACCAATGTTAACGGCAATTTTCAAGATGACCAGTGGTATAGCGCTTACAATGACCAATTCGGCTACGGCGAAATTCGCCAAGACGCCTACTGGTTATTTAATGCCCGAACTAGCTGGCATGCCAGCGACGACAGCTACTCAATTTCGCTGTGGGTTAAAAACCTGATGGACAAAGAATACGACGGCTACGGTATAAACCTGCAAGCTGGTTTCGGTCATGACAGCTACCTTGCAGGCCCGCCACGCACCTACGGCGCAGAGGTTACATACCGCTTCTAAGACTCGGTGTCAGTACGCTGACACAGCCTTTCAACAGCAGGTTACGCAAGGATGCGACCTGCTCTGCACCGCAAAACCCTACCCAAATTAAAACTAAAATCCCGCCCTAGCATTTAACAAACACCGAAACTAAGCTGCGCCATCTACGTATTGAAGGTAGCGCTGCAATGTAGACAATAGAGTTGTCTATGCACTCATCCATTCCGCAGTAACTTCGGAATAGGAGCCGTAACTCTATGAAGGCTACAAAACCTAGCGACGCATCTGCGAGACCAGTTTCACTCGGTCAACTGTTAATCGCTGGCGGATTCATATCCGCCAGCACCTTGCAGGACGCCTTAAATACCCAGCAATGGAGTCGCCGCCGCCTTGGTGAGGTACTTGTCCAACGCGACATACTCAGCCGCTTAGAGAAACAAACACTGCTTGAACTCCAAAAAAAGTTATCAACTCACGCAAAAGCACTTAGGCCTGACGGCAGCCTGACGCAGACCTTACAGCTTAGCTTAGGGCAGTTACTGCTTAATAGTGGCGAAATCACAGCTCAACAGCTGGAGTCGGCATTAGCTGAGCACAGCCTTAAGAATCGTCGACTCGGCGAAGTCCTCGTTGAGCAACAATCACTGACACCTATCCGCCTCGCGCAGTGGTTAAAACTGCAGAAGAAGTTAGTCAGTGCCGCAGCTGTAGCGACCTGGATGATGGCCGGCAGCTGCAATGTTGCCGCCGATGAGCGCGAACAGACTCTTTGGAAAAAATTTATTTCAGGGAAATTTCATCAGGAAAAAACGAGAGACTCTCATCTTGCCTGGGGGCAGCTGGGCGCGAAAAATCTTGGCAATATGAATATTCAAAATCGCGACCTCAGCGAATTGCGCCGCAGCCGCGATGGCACTCTGACACTCAGGTTTGGCGACAAAGGCTTGAATATTACCAAGCGATTCTAGGGCCTCTCTACACTACTTGGATTTCAGGCTTAATCTTCTTCATTCGCTTCGCGGATTCGCTCGCGACGCTCGGCCTCTTCTTCCATAACCGCCTTAATTTCCAATAGCACGGCATCCACGTCTGCCGCTTCACCACTGTCTTCAAACTCGCCACTGAGTGGGGTATCTTCGTTTAATTCGCCGTCTTCATACAACGCCCACATCTCGTCAGCATAACGCGTCGCTAACAATTCAGGGGCATACTGACCGTAGTATTCGGTCATATTATTGATATCGCGACCCAACATACTTCGGGCGTTATTATTGCCCGCGGCGTCGACTGCCTGCGGCAGATCAATGATGACCGGGCCGTATTCATCAACTAAGACATTAAATTCCGACAAGTCACCGTGAACCAGGCCGGCAACCAACATCAGTTTCACGTAATGCATCACAAGAGCATGGTCTTCGATTGCCTGTTCAGCCGACATCGACACATCGTTCAAGCGCGGCGCAACGCCACCCTCTTCATCGGTAACCAACTCCATCAGCAATACGCCATCGAAACAGCCGTAGGGTTTTGGCACCCGCACGCCCGCCTTAGCTAGTCGATACAGCGCGTCCACCTCTGCGTTATGCCACGCATCTTCCTGCTGCTTGCGACCAAACTTCGAGCCTTTTTCCATCGCGCGCGCGCGGCGACTATTGCGCACTTTGCGGCCTTCTTGGTACAAAACGGCCTGCTTAAAGCTACGTTGTGCCGCTTCTTTATACACCTTTGCGCAGCGAATTTCGTCGCCACAGCGCACTACATACACAGAGGCTTCTTTACCACTCATCAATGGCCGAAGTACTTCGTCAACAATGCCATCTTCAATCAGCGGTTGTATGCGTTTAGGGGTTTTCATTTTGTCCTTCACGTTATTCCGGCATAGACCGGAGAATTCCACACGATATTAATAAAGCCAATGTCATTGTAAAGCGTGGCCTATCTTTAGGCGACCACCCCGCACAAAACCTACGTCAAAGTTGACACCTGGCTGAGCAATACCGAATCTTAGCGTATTCTAATTAGATTTTTTGACATACGCGCTAATTATCACAATTCGCGTACCATTAACTCGGCCTTCGATATGTTCAGAATTATTCGTCAACGAGATACCGCGCACCGCTTTACCGCGCTTGGCGACGAAGCTTGTAGCTTTAACGTCCAAATCCTTGATCAATACCGCCGTGTCGCCGGCTCGGCACTCCAAACCGTGCCCCTCAAACTACGCCAGCGTTTAGCGTCTAGCTCGTTAGTTGCAGGCAGCTGCGCAGCCCAAAGCTCGCAAACCCTGACACAATGGCTAAGATTAGCCTGCTCGAAGGGAGGCACCGCGAAAAGCGTCAAATGTTCAGAGGACGCGCGCAATTCACAGCGGGAATCGCTACGCTAAGGCTTGCCCGGTATTCATAAGATGTACGTTAGCAAAACGACGTATTTTACGGCTTAGCGACTGTAGAAACGACCTAAAAGAAGCTGAAATGAAAAAAACTTAGCGATTGCCCGAAACCTGGGGGAGCAAGACGCCGCAAAAACAGCGCCTTAAACTTAGACTAATTTAACTAGCACGATTCTCTGTAGCTGACGAATCTTGTGTTTCTTGCGTTTTTGCCGCATCTTCATTAACAAAAGTTAGGCGAGGGGTGTCATGCTTCTTTACTTGGCTCGCGCCAACAAATTGACCGCCAGACTCAATCACCAACTCGCGAACTTTAATCTCACCACTCACTTGTCCAGAGGCGACAATTTCTAAGCGGTCGGCATCGACCTTGCCGTCTAAGATTCCACTTACCAATACGCGCTTGGCTTTTACATCGCCAGTAAAACGACCACTTGTGCTTACAATCAGATCATTTTTGGAAATCAGGTTTCCCTTCATGACGCCATCGAGATGAAAGTCGTCGTTTAGCTCGACGTCACCGGTAAGCGTGGTGCCAGCTGCGACCACCGTCGTTCGGGAACCACCATCTGTTTTCTTAGAGTTTTTGCCAGGGAATCCCATTTTATTTGCTCCTCGCGAGTAAAGAGAACATCGTAATTTTCCCAAGACCATTCCATGAATGGACCCGGAGCCAAGCGTCGATGTAAGTATCGTACTTCGTAGTGAAGATGTGGCGCACTGGATAAGCCAGTATTGCCGGTATAGCCAATCAAATCGCCCTGACGAACATAATCACCCATAGCCACTGAGGATTTACTCAAATGACCAAATACCGTCACAAACCCAAAGTTATGGCTTAATTTGATCATATTGCCAAAGCCACTTGTATTCATACCCGCCCACTCAACCACGCCATCGGCGGTCGCATAAACTGGGGTACCAACCGCAGCGCGTAAATCCGCTCCGCCGTGTAATGCCATTTTGCCCAGCACGGGGTGATTACGCATACCATAGCGACTGGTCACAAAAGCATTAGATAGAGGGTAACCACTGGGAATAGCATTTAGCATGTGATGCTTTTCAGACGCAGTTTGGCTAGCCGTATCCAGCCGTTGATAAAGGGCTATATCGGGGTCGGGGGTTAATCCGATCATGGTTTCAATAGAGCCAAGCTCGTCGGTCATGGTCGACAGCGCCGCTACCTTTTCGTCAACAGTTTGCTGTAAGCGCCGCTGCTCCGCCATCAAAACGCTGTTTTCTGACTTAATCTTGGCCTGATATTGCTGCAATTCCGCCACTTCGGTATTCAACATACCTAGGCGAGTACTCATAAACAAAATCGCCAAAAACCCGCCGAGAAAGCAAGTTCCGAGCAAAATGCCAAGGCCGGCCATATAGCGGCGCATGAGCTGGGTAACAGTGTAGTGCTTAGCACCACTGTAATTCGTTATTGTTATTCTGTAATGATCGCGCATCTTAACTCTCTAGTTTGCCTTCATCGCATTCGGAGTTGACCAAGCCGTAAGGACAAAATAAAACCAAAATCATCAAACCACTGCTCAAAAATTCTCAAAAATGATGGAACTTTTTCCACCCCACGAGACGCAAAACCATCTCGGGCGGCTCGATTATGTTATTACTGCGCAAAGTATGCAAATTGTGCAGCAATTTAGGCTGCCAGATTCGACCAGTTACACGCGTTTAAAAGAAGATTGAATGTCATCTGACAGGTCAATAGTGGCGACACTTAATTATGGATTTACCCTAAAGCGTGGCAGCTACTTTGTTTGCACGACCCTCAAGGAGTAAGCAAAGCAAAAAGTACAGGAAAGCGGCAAACAGGAAGAATTTGTAGCACAGACAAGGACATACCGCTCAACACCAGTAAAAATTGCCGCGATATAAAACCTATAAACGCAAAAAAGCGGCCAAAAGGCCGCTTTCAATCTAGCAATAGCAAGTTAATGACTTAAGGCGCTGCACTAGCAAACAAAGTCGTAAGTGCACCCTGCAGCACGGTAAGTAAATTCTCACCACCGCCGCCACCGATTGCATCAGTTAAGGTTGATGCGACATCACACAGGGCGCTAAGAGGGGTCGCCGCCAGCGGGCAAGACCCCGCACCGCCATCTAATGCAGTCACTAAAGGCGTTAGCAACAAGTCTAAAGGCGTACCTGTTAAGCCATCACCTGTGCCACTGCCACCGCCGGCAGACAATAATGCTTGCAGCGGAGCGAGTGCTTCTAACAGGGCATCAAACCCACCCACATTAGAGCCGCCGCCACCACCAGCTAAACCGTCAGTTAGCGCACTTTGAAGCCCTGCCAAGAACGTATCGCTAAGCGGACCAAATAGCGCATCGGCTGGATTTTCAAAACCGCCGCCAGGTAGCTCGCCAAAATTACCACCCAATAGACCGGCTAGCGCTGCCGTTGCTTCTTTAATTTGGCTACTCAGAACTGGGCCTTGATCAGCCTGCTCTTCGATAAAGCCGATAGGCACCACATCGATTAACAAGCCGTTCAGCAAGTTTTCAAGCGTGACGCTCAATGCTGCAGACGCCGCATCGGTATCCATATCGTCAAATGCAAGTCCAGCTGCAGCCAGGTCGCTTAAGGCGGTATCCAGTGTTGTCAACAAGCCACCTAATACAGGTGCACCGCCAATTTGGCCTGACGGATCTTGATCACGAATGGTTTGAATACCTTCGCTAAACGCGTCGCTCAACATCGTCAACAATACCGACGGTGATGGCGCTTCGCCGCTGCCGCCACCATTGGCCATTTCCAGCACAGGTGCCAATGCATCTGCCAAGGGTGCTAAAGGCGTACCCGCTAAGGCAGCCAGTGGATCAGATGAATCACCACCGCCACTGCCGCCACCCGTGCAACTCTCCCCAGCCAAAGACGCCAAGGCCACCGGTAAGTCAGCTGCCAGCTCAGTCACTGTTGCCTGGAAGCTTGCCGCTGAATCAGTAAACAAGGCGGCCGGATCACTTTGCAGCGTAGCCGGATCAACATTCACTAGAATTGAATCTAAGATATCCAGGACGTCGGTAACAATAAACGACGTCACGCAGCTCACCGGACCTTCCAATGGTGTACCCGCAGCACCCGCAACAATCGGTGCCAAAACCTGTTCAGACAGAGGCTGCTGTACCGCATCCAGCGGGCCTTCAACCTCAGAAAACCCGTTAGTGATCGGCTGTTCCGCGCCGCCACCGCCACCGCTAGAGCCGCCTCGGTTGCTACTACTGCCGCCGCCACAACCCGTCAACACCAAACCGGCGCTGAGGGTTAAGGCCAGAAGCCCCTTGTTAAAAAACACTTTATTCATACTAAGTACTCCGTTAATTAGCGTAACAATCGCTGATACATCTACCCAAAATGACGCGCTTTGTAACAAGGCTAAAACTACTCCACCATCTTACATTTGCTGCTGTGCGTGCTGAGGACAGTAGAACAAATATGAGAAGTAGTTGAAGTAAGGGAAAACCGAGGAGCATCGCTAAGCGACACACCATACCGAGAACTGCATCACATTTTTATTAAGTCACCGAACCAAACACATATACGCATCATCACGCTTCGCTAGATCGCGGTTTATATCTAATTAGTGAATAATGTCGAATTTGATGGAAACTAGCTATGCAGAGCACGCCCTTCAATTGGGACTATGAGAACCCGTTCACACAAGAATTTCGTGTTCAGGACCAACACATCGATTTTATCGGGCATGTGAATAACGCGGTGTATGTCGGCTGGTGCCAAGACGCAGGTTGGCAGCACTCGCTAGACCTCGGATTAGGCCTAGAAGAATACAAATCCCTGGACGCAGCAATGATAATTCGGCGCGCTGACTACGACTATATCCTCTCGGCCTATGCCGGCGACGAGTGCGTCATGGGAACGTGGCTAAGTGCCAACGACCACAAGCTCACGATGGAAAGGCAATTCCAACTACTTCGCAAAGTAGACGGTAAAACATTGCTGCGCGGCCACTGGCAACTAGTGTGTATTCGCATGAGTAACGGCAAACCGCGGCGCATGCCAGTGGAGTTTGATACACGTTACGGTGCTGTGGTCATCCCCCCTGCGGTCTAGTCGAGTGCACCGCACCATAATCCGTGTAGAATACGACGATAACTTCAAATCAAGAGAGAGTGATACGGTGACAAGCCAATACGCTGAACACCCCGCCATGTTTCGCAACAATCCGCTGGGGTTTATCCTCGCCGTCATTCTAATTCCGGCGGCCATTGGCATCATAATATTGATGGTCTGGTATTTGCGCTGCAAATCTACGCGCTTAGAGATCAACGATAATGAAATAGTTCTTGAGCAGGGCCTACTCAGCAAAGAACGCACCGAACTGAACGTGTCGGGTATTCGCACGGTAAAAATCAAACAGTCTTTTTTCAATCGCTTGTTTGGTGTGGGCACCCTGTCGGTTTACACCGCCGGTGACAATCCCGAAATACAGGCGCACGGCATGCCCAAGCCAGAAGTATTCCGCGATCTCGTCAAATCACGTCAATCCAACGCGAGCTGAGCCGATTAACGAAATGAACAACGCAAGCGATAATGACAGCAAGCGCGCCTTGAAAATAGCGATCATATCCCTGGTATTGATTGTCTTACTCGGCTTGGCCGTCGCCATGTTCATCCCGCTGGCGTCGACCTTTATCGACCAATATTTCAGTCCCGGTCTCGGGCTGAAAGACGCCGCGGTAGCAGCCTTTTTCGTCACGGTCGTGACCTTGGTTATTTTTGCAGTTGCCGCCGGCGACGGTTTACTCGGCGAGCTACAATTCATACTGAGCGGCTTTTTTAGTTTTTTTCTGGTGCTGTGGCTTTTAATTGCATGGATTTTCTAAGCAGCAGCCCAGCTCGATGTCAGCGGAACCTCATCCATGCTTGACCTTTTCGACGTTACTGCGCTGTTTGGCTTTTTTGCCCTTCTCGCTTATTTTTGGCGGGCACAGGGCACACGAGAAATCGCCTTGCGCGCGACTCGCAAACACCTGGAACTTCAGCAACTTGCTTTGCTCGACGACCACGTCGCCCTTCGCGCCATCTGGTTTAAACGCAATTCCAAAGGCGAGTTTAGCCTGTGGCGACGCTATATCTTTGAATTCACCGCGACCGGTCACGAGCGCTACAAAGGCTGCGTAATCACCCTCGGCAATAAAATTGAAAGCTATGAGCTGGAACCGCATCGTTTTCCAAATGACATAATTCACTAAATAACAAGCGATCCCCGACATGCGCCACGGCACCAACTATCCCCAGAACCAAGATGTTAGTTGGGCTACTCTGCGCGAACTAATACCTTACTTAATGGCATTCCGATCTCGAATCGGCATTGCGCTGCTATGTTTGATTGCCGCCAAAGTCGCCAGCGTTGGACTGCCGTTTATACTCAAACATATTGTCGATCAACTCGACAAAGACGGCCAACCCGCCATTCTAATATTGCCTCTCGCGCTACTCCTTGCTTACGGTGTATTACGATTTGCCAATGTACTGTTTGGCGAGCTGCGCGACACCATCTTTGGCCGCGTTACCGAGCGCGCCATGCGCCAAGTTGGCCTCACCGTATTCAAACATCTGCATGCCCTGGATCTCGAATTTCACCTCAACCGCCGCACCGGAGGATTGTCTAGAGACATAGAACGGGGCACCAACGGTATCAACTTTCTACTGCGGTTCATGGTGTTTAATATCGTCCCGACGTTTATCGAAATTGGCTTGGTCATCGGCTTATTGGGCTGGCAATACAGCATGTGGTTTGCGGCCATCGTATTGCTTGCAGTGATCTGCTATGTAGGATTTTCGATCTTCGCTACAGAGTGGCGCACCGGCTTTATCCGCCGCGCCAACGAGGCGGAATCTCGCAGCAGCACCCGCGCGGTAGACAGCCTGTTAAACTTTGAAACCGTAAAATACTTTGGCAATGAACAACACGAAGCCAATCACTACGACAATGAACTCGAAGGCTGGGAAACCGCTCGCCGGCAGAATCGCCTCAGCCTCTTTGCGCTCAATGCCGGTCAGGCCTTAATTATTGCCGCCGCCATGACCGCAGCGATGGTATTGGCCGCCAGCGAAGTCGTCGCCAAAGAAATGACCCTCGGCGACTTTGTTCTCATCAATGCCTTTATGATGCAGATTTTTGTACCGCTTAACTTCCTCGGCTTTGTGTACCGTGAAATGAAAGGCTCAATGGCAAATATAGAGGCAATGTTCGCCCTGCTGCGCCAAAAAGCCACCATCACTGACATCGAAAATGCGCCAGACTTGCACTTAAGCGAAGGCCGCATCGAGCTTGAAAACATCAGTTTTCACTATCAAAGCGAGCGCCCTATTCTCAACAATATCAGCTTTAAGGTCGGCGCTAATCAGAAGGTCGCCATCGTCGGCAGCAGCGGGGCCGGCAAGTCGACCTTGTTGAAATTACTGTTTCGTTTTTACGATGCCAGTTCAGGTCGAATTCTTATCGACGGACAAGATATTAAAAACGTCAATCAGTCATCGCTGCGACGCGCACTCGGTATCGTGCCCCAAGACACCGTATTATTTAATCAGTCCATTCTCGAAAACATTCGCTATGGTCGAATCGACGCCAGCGACGAAGATGTCTATAAGGCCATCCGTATGGCTCACCTCGAAGACTTTATTGCACGCATTCCCAAAGGGGTAGACACGCTGGTCGGTGAGCGGGGCTTAAAGTTATCCGGGGGCGAAAAGCAGCGCGTTGCCATCGCCCGTGCGCTCCTAAAGCAATCGCCGATTATGATTTTTGACGAAGCCACGTCCTCCCTCGACAGCGCCTCAGAGCGCTTGATTCTGGAGGCGATCCGCGACATCGCCCGCGAACACACCATGTTGGTGATCGCACATCGCTTGTCGACGGTAGTTGATGCCGATCATATCCTGGTATTGGAGCAAGGCGAGATTATCGAGCAAGGCACTCACACCAAACTACTCGAACTCAATGGTCAATACGCCCATCTTTGGTCTTTACAACAACGTGAACGGGCTTTAACAAGCGATTAGACAACTCTTCACCTTATCTGTGATTGCCAGCCTACCCAGACTCTTATAGTCTGATGCAGTAAAACACAATAAGGAAAAAACATGCAGCAGCTATCCGGCCAAGACGCCATGTTCATTCATACCGAGACCGCGGGAATGCCGCAGCATATCGGAATCATGAGTATTTATGATCAGTCCACCGCGCCTGACGGCATAGTCCGCTTCAAACAAATTCTGCAATTGTTGGAAAGCCGCTCACACCTATCGCCGATATTTAATCGGCGACTTCGTAAAGTGCCAATGGGACTAGATCAACCCTACTGGGAAGACATAGAACACCCCGACATTGAGGCTCATGTTCACCACATGGCTCTACCCAAGCCCGGTGACTGGCGACAGCTCTGCATTCTCGCTTCACGCATTCATGCGCGCCCTTTAGATATGAGCAAACCCCTCTGGGAAATGTACGTCATCGAAGGGCTAGACAGCGTCCGCAACCTCCCCAAAGGCTGCTTCGCGGTCATAAGTAAAGTTCACCACGCCGCGATGGACGGCGCCACCGGTGCGCGTTTTATTCCGCTGCTACATGACCTCAGCCCCGATATTGCTGACCCTGGCTACGCGTCGACCAAAGTGATACAAAAATACACCGACGGCCAAATGTTGAGCAAAGCCCTATTCAATAACCTTAAGAAGCCAATGCAAGCGGTTAACCTAATTGGCAGCGCCTTTCCTACCTGGCGCCGAATTCGACGTGGTAAGAAAGAGCAGGACTTCGCCACACTAGAAGACAAACAAAAAACCATTTTCCAAGGCAAAATTTCACCCCATCGCGTGTGCGACGCCGTGCCCTTCGCCTTTGAAGATATTCGCGCCATCAAGAACACCGTCGCCGGTGCCACCATCAATGACGCCATGCTCTGCATCGTGTCTGGCGGTTTGCGCAAATACCTCGCAGCCAAAAATGCGCTGCCGGATAAGACCTTGGTCAGCGGTTGCCCCATCGATGTTCGCAGTGACAAAGAACACAGCAGCGGCGGGAATATGGTCGGCTTTATGACAGTATCACTGCACTCCAATATCGACGACCCCAAGCTCAGACTAACAGCGATTCACGACGCGTCGATGAGCAGCAAAGCCTATGCAGACGCGCTAGGGCCTCGCATGGCAGTCGACGTAACCAATGTGCTTCCCGGCGGCATGCTGTCACTCGCGCTGCGGGCGGCATCGGCAACCGGCCTCACCGAGGCGGCGGTTATCTTCAACACCGTGGTCACCAACGTTCCTGGGCCCACCCAACAGCTGTATTTCTGCGGCGCCAAAATGGTCGATGGTATGAATTTCGGCCCGCTACTCCCCAACGTCGGCCTGTTCCAAATTATCTATAGCTCGGTGCTAAACAAGGTTGGCACTATCTCTATTTCATTTACTGCCTGCCGCAAAATGCTGCCGGACCCCGAGTTTTACTCTGAGTGTTTGCAAGCGTCTTTCGACGAATTAAAAGCCGCCTGCCTTGGCGAGACAAGTCCGAGCAACACCACCAGCGAGGCGCAAACCACCTCCTAGCGAAAACACGCTTGCGACAATGAGAAAGCCTGAATAAGCTGGTGGGCAAACCAAACACACTTGCCCACCCAGGAAGGGATTTCGCCGACCATGAACGATAGCCACGACCTGCGCCTGATAATTGAATCTCGCATTCCCGTCATCGTCATTGAAACCTGGGAAGAAAAGCGCGCCTTAACACTGCTCTCTAAACTTGGCATTCAACTGGGGTTACCGGTGTTTGCATGGTCGATTACCGAGGGTCTACGGCGCAGCGATTACGATCAAGCCGCTAATCAGCCCCTTACCGCCGAGCCCGAAGCGGCGCTCAAACATATTCGCAGCGGCAAACTCGCGGGTATTTATACGCTCTGTGATATCCATCCTTTTTTAAATGATGAACCACGTATCATCCGCCTCATAAAAGACATCGCATTAGACGCCGAGGAAACCGGCCAAACGCTAATCTTAGTAAGCCATGCCATCGACATTCCCAGCGAATTCAAACGCCATAGTGCGCGCTTTAACTTATCGATGCCAGAAGACCACAAATTGCGCGCCGCAGTTTACAAAGAAGCGCAGGAGTTCTCCGCCAGCAAAGGCCGCAAAGTCAAAACTGACCGCGACGCGCTAGACAAGCTCATTAACAATTTGCGCGGTCTTCCACTCGAAGACGCAAGAAAATTGGCACGTGGCGCTATTTTTCAAGACGGCGCCATCACCCATTCCGACATCGCGGCGGTGAACAAAGCCAAATTCGAATTGCTCGATATGGACGGTGTTTTAAGCTTTGAATACGACACCGCCGACTTCGCCCATGTCGGCGGCCTATCTAAATTAAAGGACTGGCTGAGCAAACGAGAACAGGCATTTACCCGGCACGGCGACGACGCCCCCAAAGGCATTATGCTAGTAGGCGTGCAAGGTGGTGGTAAAAGTTTGGCGGCAAAAGCGGTCGCGGGGCTCTGGGGTTTACCCCTGCTACGCATGGATATGGGCGCGCTCTACAATAAGTTTTTCGGTGAATCGGAACGCAATGTGCGCGAGGCCCTGGCGCTGGCAGAAACCATGTCACCCTGTGTGTTGTGGATCGACGAAATTGAGAAAGGCATCGGCAGTGACACCCACGACGGCGGCACCTCGCGCCGCATACTCGCTACATTATTAACGTGGATGGCAGAGCACAAGCAGGCGGTATTTGTTGTCGCCACCGCCAACGACATTCAACGTCTGCCACCTGAACTCATCCGCAAAGGCAGACTCGACGAAATATTTTTTGTGGATTTGCCAAGCGAAAAAGTCCGCCAAGACATCTTTGCTATCCATCTTAAAAAACGCAATTTTGCACTTCAGGATTTTCGCTGCGCCGAACTCAGCGCCGCCAGCGACGGTTTTACCGGTGCAGAAATTGAACAGGCGATCGTCGCCGCGCGCTACTCTGCCAACGCCCGCAATGAAAATCTAACTACCGCACATATCCTGCACGAAATCAGCAGCACCGTGCCGCTGGCAATTACCATGAGCGAGAATATCGATGCACTGCGCCATTGGTGTCAAAGTCGCGCAGTGGCGAGTGATTAATACATAAGCAAGCCGTCGCACTCGAATTACGGCATACTATCGTCTTTAAAAATTTGCACATTACACGGAATACTCATGCCATTACTGCCCCTCGCCCACTTGCTCTGCCCCATCGACCAGAGCGAGTTGCAGCAAGACGGCAATACCTGGCGCTGCCAGAATAATCACTGTTTCGACATTGCCAAACAAGGTTATGTCAACCTGCTGCCGGTACAAAATAAAAAATCACTCGACCCTGGCGACAGCAAAAAAATGATTGCCGCACGCCGGGATTTTTTAAATAGCGGCGTCTACCAGCCACTTGCCATCTCGCTGGCAAATGTCGTCGCGACACTCTGCCAAGGGCGTAAACAGCTCGCGGTGTTAGATGCAGGCTGCGGCGAGGGCTACTACCTAAATACGGTCAGTGAGAGCTTGGTTCAAAATGACGTAGCGCTGTGCGCTACGGGATTGGATATTTCGAAATGGGCAGTGCGCAGTTGCAAAATTCGCAACCCCAAACTCAACGGCCTTGTGGCGAGCAACCGGCAAATACCATTGCCAGACCACAGCCAGGACATTGTGTTATGCACCTTTGGCTTTCCGGTATTCGACGAGTTTAAGCGCGTATTAAAGCCGAATGGCCATATTGTCATGGCCGACCCCGGCCCTGAGCATTTAATAGAATTACGCAGTCAAATTTACGACACCGTGCGCCGCAATCCACCAGCAGATATTAGCACCGCCCTAAGCGATGGCTGGCAACTCAGCCAAAGCATTAATGTGCAATTCACAACAGCTCCACTCAGCGCCGAGCAGTTCGAACATTTGCTGGTAATGACACCGCACCTGTATCGCGCCAGCCGTGAAGGTCGCGAACGCGCAGCGAAATTACAAAATATTGCTATTAGCGGCGACGTGCTCATTCGCGTAATTAGCAACAGCAACTAAACCAACAAAGCAGTTTCAATGATTGAAGTGTCGAAGAGAACGTCGGTGCGGATATCTGAAGGGAGTTATTTAAACTAATATAAAATGCAGCCAAAGCTATCGAACTAGCTTTGGCTGCAAAACGCAATCTAGATTACGTTGCGCGCAATGATCATACGCTGAATTTCACTGGTACCTTCGTAAATACTGGTAATACGCACATCACGCGCCAAACGCTCCAACGGGTATTCGCGGTTATAACCATTGCCACCCAGGATCTGCAAACCGGTGTAACAGGCGCGGTTCGCGGCCTCAGTGGCAAACAATTTCGCCATCGATGCCTGCTTGCCAAAATCGCCACCGCTCTCTTTGGTAAACGCAGCCTGCATTAACAGCAGCCGCGCCGCTTCCATTTCAGTATAGGCATCTGCCAACATCCACTGCAAACCCTGGAAATTAGAAATAGCCTGACCAAATTGCTGGCGCTCTCTAGCGTAGTCCCGCGCGTAGTCCAGGGCGGCCTCACCCAGACCCAGCGCCAGCGAACCGACGCCGATGCGCCCGCCAGCAAGCTCGCCCAAGGCCACTTGATAGCCGCGATTTAAGGTGCCCATAAGCGCCGAAGCGGGAATGCGGCAATCATCAAAATATACAGGGTTAGTCGCAGAGCCTTTCTGACCCATTTTCTCTTCAGCGGGACCGACACTCAGACCAGTCGTTTCACGCTCAACCAGGAAGCACGAAATGCCCTTGCCGCGCGGGGCATCTTTGTCCGTTACCGCCCATACCACAAAAACACCAGCGTACTCGGCACTGGTAATATAGGCTTTTGAGCCATTCAGAACCCAGCTATCTCCATCGCGCACTGCGGTGGTTTTCATACCTGAAGGATCTGAGCCTGCACCAGATTCTGTTAAGCAAAAGCCGGCCGCCAGATATTCGCCGGAGCAAATTTTTGGCAAGTAGGTGCTTTTCTGATCCTGACTGGCAACCGCTTGAATAACTTCGGCGACCATATTGGTTACCGAAACCGTCACGGCCGTAGAGGCGCAACCGCGCGCCAAACCGGTAATAGCAAGGCTGAATGCAATGGTGCCCGCCTCAGTGCCGCCATAGTCGGCACCGACGTTTAGCCCCATAAATCCGAGATCGGCAAGCTTTTTAAGATTACCTAGGAATTCGTCCTTGCCTTTGCCTTCATCCAATTTAGCGGCGTTTGGCACCAGCTCTTTGGCCGCAAAGTCAGCTGCGGTTTGCTGAATAAACTGCTGCTCTTCAGTAAGGTTTAAATTCATTACACTTGGCCCTGCTAATTGAAAATCGAAGACAAAATAATAAAAACCAGAATCCTGGAAGCGCTCGGCGCTTCCAGGTATTGAGCGCTAAATCACATACGCTCAATAATGATGGCTGGCGCCATGCCACCGGCAGTACACATGGTAATTAGACCGCGCTTTAAATTGCGACGCTCTAATTCATCCAATACTGTGCCGATCAGAATAGAGCCAGTGGCACCAATCGGGTGACCTAAAGCCATTGAACCGCCGTTAACATTGATCTTGTCGCGGTCAATATTTAACTTGCGAATAAAGCGCTCAAGTACCACGGCAAACGCCTCGTTAACTTCAAACAAGTCGATATCATCAACCGTCAAACCGGCTTTTTTAAGCACCTTCTCAGCAGCGGCAACCGGCGCGTTTAGCATTAGGGTTGGGCAATCGCCCATGTTCGCCATAGCCAATACTTTCGCGCGCGGCTTCCACCCCTGCTTAGTCGCGTACTCTGGTGAGGCTAATAAAATTGCCGCCGCACCATCGACCACACCCGATGAATTGCCCGCGTGGTGAACGTGGTTTATTTCAATCCCGGGATATTTTTTCTGCATTAACTTGCGGTAGGTTAAGCCATTTTCGTCCAGCTCTTTATCCGCCAGCGCGGGGAAAGAGGGCTTGAGTTGCGATAAGGACTCAAACGTGGTGCCTGGACGGGGAAACTCTTCTTTATCTAAGGCCAAGCTGCCATCTTCATGATAGACAGGTACAACGCTTTTCTTGAAGTAGCCATTCTCGATAGCGTGGGCAGCGCGCTGCTGGCTCACTACCGCCAGCCTATCCAAGGCTTCACGATCTATGCCTTCGAGTGTTGCAATCGTATCCGCACAAACACCCTGGTGGCTTTGTGGGTGACTTTCACGCAAACGCAAATTGCCACTGTCCATAATTTCCGGCAAGCCATTGTCGTGACCGTAGCTCGACATCATCTCAGCACCACCAGCAATCACCACGTCTTCCATGCCAGACATGATCGACGCCGCTGCGATGTTCACACTGGTAATACCGGAACCACAAAAGCGGTCCAGGGTGACGCCACTGGAGCGGATATCAAAACCGGCATCCAATGCCGACATGCGGCCCATGTCGCCAGCGTGACGACCGCGCTGACAGCTAGTGCCCCACACCACGTCATCGACGTCTGCGGTATTCAAATTATTACGTTCAACAATCGCTTTAAGCACACAGGCGCCCAATTGCTGGGGGTGAATTTCTGCCAATGCACCCTTGCCTAATTTACCTATGCCACGCGGGGTACGGCAGGCGTCTATAATCCATGCTTCACTCATTTTAAAATCCTCTGTTTTAGCGGCCTAGTATTTACATCAGCCAGTATTTTCGATTTACGGTAAAACACCTTGCTCGGCAAGCTGCGTTATTTGTTCACTGCTGTATCCCAAACCGCTTAATACAGCGCTGGTATTACTTCCCGACGCTGGCGGCGAAGCCGGTACCGACGGTGCGGTACGGCTGAATTTTGGTGTTGGCGCCGCCTGTAAGATACCGTCAGTGTGAAGGTAGCTTTGACGGAATTTATTATGCGGGTGCTCTGGCGCCTCGCTCATAGAAAGGATTGGCGCAAAGCACACATCGCTGCCTTCCATGATCGCGCACCACTCATCGCGGGTTTTATTTTTCATAACCGCAGTGAGCTTTGCCTTTAATTCCGGCCACCTTGATTCATCGCTTTGTGAGCTAAACTCACTGGCATCCAGTTCGGCTTTTTCCAGTAGTATCTGAAAAAATTGCGGCTCTAAAGAACCAATCGACACGTATTTGCCGTCGGCGGTTTCGTAGCTGTCGTAAAAATACGACGCACCATCGAGCAAATTTACACCGCGCTCATCACGCCAGCGGTCACTCGCCATCCAGGCGTACATCATGTGCATTAAGGCCGCGGAACCTTCAACCATCGACACGTCCACAACCTGACCTTGGCCGGAGCGCGACGATTCAAAAATGGCGCACATCAAGCCAAAGGCGAGGAACATGCCGCCGCCGCCAAAATCACCGACTAAATTCAACGGCGGCACCGGTTTTTCACCCGCTCGACCAATGCTGTGCAAGGCGCCAGACAGCGAAATATAATTGATGTCGTGGCCTGCAGCCTGCGACAAAGGGCCGGTTTGACCCCAGCCGGTCATGCGCCCGTAAACGAGCTTTGGGTTCCGCGCCATGCAGTCTTCTGGACCGATACCCAAACGCTCCGCAACACCTGGGCGAAACCCTTCGATAAGCGCATCTGCTGTCGCACAGAGCTTTAACACAATCTCCACGCCCTCAGCCGACTTTAAGTTGACCGCGATGGATTTCTTACCGCGCTCACTGACCTCTGCAGGCCGCGCTTTTGAGGAGGTTTTACGGGTAATAGAAATAACTTCCGCCCCCATATCCGCCAGCATCATGCCGCAAAATGGCGCGGGGCCGAGGCCTTCAATTTCTATTACACGCAAGCCAGTCAAGGGGCCCATATTTACTCTCCTGCTATTCCAGCAATTCGACAAGCAAAGACTTATTTAGGCTGCATACGCAGACCGGCATCCATACGAATGCACTCGCCATTGATGTAATCGTTTTCGATGATACTGGTGACCATATGCGCAATTTCATGTGCGCGACCAAGACGCTTAGGAAATAGTGGCGTGCTGCTCAGGGCTTGATAAACAGGCGCAGGCAAAGACTCAAACATGGGGGTATTGATCAGACCCGGGGCAATGGTATTCACCCGAATACCCACGGTTGATAAGTCACGCGCGATGGGCAGAGTCATGCCCACAATTCCGCCTTTACTCGCGCTGTATGCAGCTTGACCAACCTGGCCTTCAAAGGCGGCAACTGAGGCCGTATTCACAATCGCACCGCGAACGCCGTCTTCATTGTCTGGTGTATTCTTAGCCATTTGCTCGGCGCATAAACGCAACACATTAAAGGTGCCGGTTAAATTTACAGCCAAGGTTTTTTGCCACAAATCTAAGGGGAATGGGCCGTCTTTACCCAAAGTCTTGCTACCTGTTGCAATACCCGCGCAGTTCACACAAATATGAATGGCGCCAAATGCGGCCATAGTGGCGTTCACACCGGCTTGAACCGACTCTTCGCTCGTCACGTTCACGTCGGCAAACATAACCGCCTCGCCCAACTCGGCAACGACTGCCTCGCCCGCCGCTGCGTTCATATCGAATATCGCCGCCTTAGCACCAAGACTCACTAGCCGTTTAACAATCTCTAACCCCATGCCCGACGCACCACCGCTGACAACCGCGACTTTTCCTTTGATATCCATTACTTTCTCCAAATGAGGGTAGGGACCGCACACCGCGGCAACAAAATAGACTTGTGCGCAATACTCCACCTCTATGGCAAGCAATACAATGACGCAAAAGAAGACAAAAATAGACATATTGTTATAATGCGGCTTCACGCTAACTTGAGCCTAATACGGTGCGATCTCCGACTATCTCAATCTACTTCATTCAGGCCTGCCTAAAGAACCTAGAGCACAGGCCCGATATGCAGCGGGAACTACTCGCCAAAAATCATATTTCACCCCAAATTTTGCAATCGACTACCGCGCGTGTACCCGCGGAGAACTATGCAAACCTGCTCCGCGACACCATGCAGGAAATGGACGATGAGCTAATGGGCTACGGTAGCCTGCCCCAAAAATTAGGTTGCTGGACTACGATGGTGGAGCTAGCGGCCAACTCAAATAACCTCGGCGAGGCCTTAAAAAAACTGACGCGATTTTATCGCCTAATAACCTGGGGCTTAGAGACAAGGCTTAGCAGAGACGACAGCGGCAATGCATTCCTGTCACTAAATCACAGCAATCAACAAGATCACCCGGCACAGTTCGATCCCTATTTGTATGAATCCTTTTTGTTCTACATCCATCGCACCGCCAACTGGCTAATTGGTCGCCAGATCCCACTGCACGCGGTAGATTTTTGCTTTGCGGAAACAACGCACCGCTCGGTGTATTGGGATATGTATTTTTGCAAAGATATTTATTTTCAGCAGCCGGTATCGCAGCTGCGTTTCTCAGCAAGCATGTTAGATTTACCAATCGCGAAATCGGCACAGGCAATTAACACTTTTCTCAACCACGTTAACCAAGCAATGATCACCCAAGTCTATGCCCAAAAAAGCTGGCACTATAGAGTGAGCACACAACTGGAATCGCGACTCCAAAGCAACCATTCGTTCAGCGAGTTTGCCAAAGGTTTTAATGTACACCCGCACACATTGCGCAACTATCTGCGCGACGAAGGCTTTCAATACCAGGAAATAAAAGACCGGGTGCGTCGTGACAGCGCTATTTTCTACCTGAGTTCACAGGGTAAAAGTGTCGAAGAAACCGCCACCCTCACCGGCTTCTCTGAAGCTAGCGCCTTTATTCGCGCTTTCAAAAAATGGACGGGGAATACCCCGATTCACTACAAACAAAAATCGAACTAAAACGATCTAGTCTAAAATTGGGCGTAGATGTGACAAACAAACGCTACACTCCCAAAACTCAAATTCAAGTACGTTTCAGGACTCCATAATATAAAATGGCATGCAGACACGCTTTATAACGACATTTTTATCCCAGATGAGACCTTAGCCATCCGCAAGGAAGTACGAGAATTTGCCGATGACGGCATTCGCCCCGTTGCAATATTGATACTAAATTGTGAAAACAACGTAGCGCTTAAATGCCGATAACACTTAAACAAGCGGCGGGCAGAGGATTACCGAAAAAAGGGGCTAAAGACCTAGTATCTATATCAACTAGATCTTAGCCCCAAAGCCTAGAGGCCACTTTGAGTTTCAGCTATGTTACATAGCAAGATTAAAGACCAGGCAGAGCATCCAATCCCATCGGCAATATTCCCAGAATTTGAGAAGCCAAGAATGACGGGCCAATCATATCAGTTGGCAAACCGATACCAACCAGGTCTAGCCCACCAATTCCAAGCACTGCTAACGGTTCGTTAACCAGAGGAAGAGGAAGAACAGGAAGGCCAGGTGAGAGCAAAATACCGCCATTTGTAACATAGCCAGGTAGCGTCAGTGGCTCAATATAGGCAACAGGAAGTACTGGAACAAAACCCGACAAAAGACTGATATTAACATTCGCCGGTATACTGTTTGCGGGATTTTCAAAGACGGCAAGTAGTACATTCTGAATCTGCGCATTTGATGCAGAAGCAGCAAATAAAATACTTGCAGCTAAGGCTGACTGTTTGATTGATTTCATCTTCATAGGAAGTCCTTCATTCGAATTCTTTGTAAGGTTTATAACTCAACTTTAAGCTTAAGTCCGTAAAGTCTTGGCGGACCAAAGTTACCGTTTACGCCGAAGTCGTTTTCAATTAACTGAACGAAATATTCTTTATCCTTAGCATTGTCTACAAACGCGGTAAGCGTCACGCCCATTGGTTCGTAGACCCATGAAGCGCGCGCACTCCACAGCTCGTATTGTGGCTGCACTGCATTACGTGTATTGGATGCTGTCAGGAAAAAGCTGTCTTTGTATGCGTAGTCCACTCCAAATTCAAACCCACCGAGAAAGCCAGCATCAACGTACTGATTAACAGATAAGTTCGAGCTAAACTTAGGAGTGCGCGGAATATCATTGCCAGTGAAATCTCGCTCAGGCAGGCCAAGTAACGAATCAGGCCCGTAAAATAAGCCGGTATCTTCGTCGTAGCCTCTACCGTCTTTAAAGTCGGTATATATTGCTTCTATATAAGAGGCGCCGCCAGTTATCGCTAGACCGGGGTTCAGGCTTGGAAGCGGCTGCCAAACAAAATCAACTTCGGCGCCTTCGACCTGAGACTCGTCTGCGTTAAAAAACGACACAACACCGCCAGATTGCAATGCAACGATTGAGGAAATAGGGTCTTCGGTGATCGTCTTATATATAGCTGCATTAAGACGCAATGTACCATCAAAAAGATCTGACTTTATGCCTAGCTCAGCCGAAGTAGTTGTTGACTTATCAACGGCGTCTGGCGCAGAAAAGAAGTTAAGGATATTGTAAGTCTGGCTTTTAAATGCGCGCGACAATGACGTGAATACCTGCACATTATCAGAAGCAAACCACTGCAATGCAAACCTTGGCGCGATAGATTCGTCGCTTAAATCCGGTACCGTAAAAGTCGAAACTCGAACATTTCGACTGTGATCATCACTATCAAAATAAGACCTATCAGGAACACCAAGCGCGGTATTAACCAGCTCCAAATAGTTTCTATCAAGCCCACGAGTTTCCTCCTGATAACGCAAGCCAACAGTTAAATTCAGTGTATCACTAATAGCATAGTCAGCTTGCGCAAAAACCGAATCGGAATCTATGGTTATATTCCCACCGGACTCCAAAATTACCCGCGTACCACTGAGAGGTGGAATAAGGGTATTCAATAGGCTGCCAATAGGTCCCGGAGCTAAGCCAGTAACCAGGCCCGTAGCAATTTCGGGTGAAATATGGAAAAAGATACGATCAAAGCCACCTCCGCCTTCAAGATGATATAGGCCAGCTACCCAGCTAAGCCTATCTGACATCCAGGTTTCCGAATTTGAACTAAGCTGTAACTCAAACGTTTTCTGGTAAGTTGGTTCGTCAAACGTCGTAAAAAATGTGCGCAGCTCATCTGTACCGTCATAATCCGTCTGCGATCCGTCAAAGAATATCGACTCTTGATCAGAGGCAATAAATTTTAGATCTACGGGCCCCAAAGCCCAGTCAACAATAAGCCCGTACAACTCGCTATCGCTGCGGCCGTAACTCTGAATATCATTATCCGCTACACGGTCAGGCGTAGATGTAGGCTCACCTATAGTTAGACCACCACTAACAATCTTTTCATTACGCAAACCTTCCGCATCCTGCTGATCATTCTTCTGCGCGATACCTGTAATACTTATATTGTCGCCAATACGTTGGGTAAATTTAAGCCGAAAACTTTCCGAGAACGTTTCTCTCAAATCCTGTTGATCAATGCCATTAACTTGTCGCCCGCCAAAATGATCGTGTTGGTCCTTGTAGTAGGAAAAGCTGAAGCCGGAGTAATCAGTTAGCGCGCCGGCCAAATAAACCGCAGAGCTTCGAGTATCGTAATTCCCTTGACTGTAAATGACAGAGCCTTCGAATCCCTCATCGGGCACAGGCTTGGTGATAATACTAAATGCCCCACCCGTCGCGGCACGACCGTAGAGTGTGCCCTGCGGACCTTTCAACACCTCTATCCGTTCGATTGGACCTAAACCGTCTTGCTTACCATGAGCACCAGCTATATTAATATAGTCGACATAAGTCGCTATACTTGGCTCCGAGTTCGGCAAGAAGCCTTCACTGCCGACACCACGAAGATAGATTAGGGTATAACCATATTGTTGCGTAAAAGTGAGTCCCGGGGTTATTTTTTGAAGATCCTGGGTATTCTTAATCCCAAAAGCTTCGAGCTTATCTCCGCTGAAAGCGGATATAGTAATGGGCACGTCTTGCGAATCTTGCTCACGTTTTTGGGCCGTAACCACCACCTCTTCTAGCAGCCTGTTTGCTGACTTCTGCGCAAAAGCCGGATCAACAAGCAAAGACAGAATAATTAGGCCGATTGCATTTTTCCTATAAGACATTTTTTATAATCCCACTTTTATATTATATATTTTTAATCTGAACGAATATTCGACACACAAACCAAGCCAGGTAAAACTATAGTATTTCGTCATAGTCGTCTTTCGTGGCACCACAATCGGGACACATCCAGCTATCAGGAATATCGTCCCATAGTGTCCCAGGCGGCAACCCCGTATCGGCATCACCAATAGCTTCCTCATAGATATGTGAGCAATATCTACACTGAAATTTTCTCATTTCTACCACCTTCAAATACTCGATTTTATTCTGGGACTGCGACTTTCTTACCTACTGAAAATGTTTTTACAAAAAACGGATTTTGGCTTACATGATATTCTTTGCGCGCATTCCATATTTTCACCATGCGATAAAAAGGCGCCCTCGGGTAAAGGTGGTGAACAAGGTGATAATTCTGATACGCCATCAGAGGCGTAAGTATTGATTCATAGCCGGCACGAATATTAGATGCTTGGTACTCACCTTCTTCTGACAACCTGGCAAATGGGGCATGAGGAAGGTATACGAACATGGTAACAAACAGGATCGAACTTATACGAGTAGGTAGCAGCCACAACATCCAGACCTCCGCCCCGTAACCCAAAACCATCGCTAACACGGTAACAACAATCACAAAGCCAACCTGTACTATTAGTCGAGGGAGCAGTTTCTTCCGCATTGGCCCTGCATGTTTTAGGAAATAGGCCGTGTAAAAATAGTCAAAATTCGCCCAACGCAAAGGAGTTAGCCAATCCATTTTGTGGCCGAAATGATCTGGATCACGAACTGGATCATTTGTAAAACGGTGGTGTTGCATATGAATCCAGCGAGCCAAGTCCAACGTCGCAATAGGACCAAAAAACAGCATACCTACACGCCCAAACCAATCATTCAGGGCCTTGTTCTTCGAAATTGATCCGTGGGAGGAGTCGTGCACGACACTAAACAAGAAGTAAACAACAATGCCATTAATTAAAGCCCCAGCCCAAAGCGGTAATGCGCCTGTCACCGCAAGATAGGCCACGGCGCTGCATAGGCTAAGGCAAACAATCATCATCAAAGCCGTCGGCCAAGCAAAGTCCGGCGTTTCTACCAGCTTTTTAAATGCTAGCTCGTCGCTTTTCAATTCGTTATTTTTTTCAAATGCCATTTCATTAAACCGTCTTTTGTATATAACCGTTATGACTACTATCCTCCCTCTCAACACCCCTAGGCACCCCAACCCTTAGTTTGGGATTTGATGACGGATAATAGCCGCACCAACGCTCGGGAAATTGACCTACACATACTTTATTAAGCCCTAAGACAAGCGGCACCAAACTTTAGAATGGGTGTTTTTGAGGCAAAACATCAGATAGTTACCGTACAAATACAATCTAGGAGATAATAAAGTGGCTACCCATACTGTCGAGAATAAGATTGCACTGATTACCGGAGCAGGCTCTGGTTTTGGGAAATCTACCGCCGAAAAGTTTGCAAACCAGGGCGCAAGCCTAGTACTGACAGATATAAATATCGATGCCCTTGAGACAACTGCAGAGGCCTGCAGACAGTACGGAGTAGAAGTAATTTCAGCTCAACAGGATGTTGGCTCCAACCAGGATTGGGCCAAGGTGCTTAGCCAAGCAGAGAAGAAATTCGGCAAACTTGATTGCCTAATGAACAATGCTGGTTACATGTTGACCAAACCCTACTTAGCAACATCGCTAGAAGAATTTCACAACATTATGCGGGTTAATGTGGATAGTGTATGGCTCTCTGTACAGATGGCGCACCCCCTGCTAAAAAAAGCCGCGCTAGATACCCCAGCCGGGGCATCGGTGGTTAATCTATCTTCCATTTTTGGACAGATATCTGGATTTTCACAATCGGCCTACTCCGCGACAAAGGGCGCGGTAAGAATGCTAACCAAATCACAAGCTGTAGAGTTTGCAAGAGGCGGAGATAATATTCGAGTGAACTCTATTCACCCAGGCCCAGGTAATACAGCCTTGGCTGCAAATGGTGTTGCGGAAATGATTAAACATGGCATGGTAAAAACCCCTGACGAAGCGATGGCGTTTCTGCTCGGCCTAATCCCCTCAGGCAGATTTGCCGAGCCCGACGATATTTCTAATTTGATGATTTTCCTGTGCAGCGATGCATCAAGTTATTTCACTGGGTCCGAGTTCACTCTAGACGGAGGCTACACGGCTATCTAAGCAACTAAGATAAGGGCCCGAAAGGGCCTTTATAGCCAATACGATTTTCTAAGCAACGCCTCTCTCCTTCGCCCCCCAATAGGGCTTACGCAATTCAGTCTTTAATATTTTCCCCGCGCCAGACATCGGCAGCGCATCCATCGTCTCCATGCTCTTTGGGCATTTATAACCCGCAATGAGGCTTTTGCAATGCACCCTCAAATCATCAAAGCTCAGCTCGGCACCAGGTCTTAGTACAAGCGCCACATGAACCTTCTCTCCCATATCATCGCAGGGAATGCCGATTACCGCGCACGCAGCAACCGAGTCATGCCGCATTACCGCATTTTCAACCTCAACGCTGTAGACATTTTCTCCACCAGAAATAATCATGTCTTTACAGCGGTCAACAATGTAAATATATCCACTGCCATCCATGTATCCCATATCACCGGTGTGCATCCACCCACCAGCCAGGGCTTCACTACTTGCCTCGTCTCGGTTTATGTAGCCACGCATTACGCTGCGCCCTTTTGACAGGATTTGTCCGACCGTATTCCTCGGTAACTCATGGTCATTATCGTCAACAATCTTTACCTGAATATGCGTTCCGGCCAGCCCTGCGCTACGCATGCGGCCAAGCCCCCTATTCTCAGACAAATGCGCTTCATGACCCAGTATTGTCATGACAGCCGATGTCTCTGTCATACCATAAACTTGCGTAAAAGCCGCACTAGGAAGTGCGATCATTGCCCTATCTAACAATGATTCAGAGGCAGGGGACGCCCCATACATCACATTTTTGACGCTACTAGTGTTACTAGTCCTACACTTTGGATGATCAACTAGTGCCTGCATCATCGCCGGCACCAACAAGAGATCCGTCACTTTTGTATCTTCTATCAGCCCCAACACTTTTTCGGGATTAAACGCTTGTACAAACACATGCTGGCCGCCGCGGAGAATCATCCCGGTTGTCATCATCATATCTGCTAGATGGAACATAGGCGCCGCATGAAGGCCTTTACTGCCCGACTTAAACAGGCCCTCCGCCAACAACGCAGACGCTCCGGTGCAAATATTCGTGTGGGTCAACATCACACCTTTAGACACGCCAGTTGTGCCACCGGTGTAAAATATACCGAAGAGGTCATCACCCTCTGCTTGCCGGTCTTCAATAGGCTCGTTGAACGCGATCAAAGACTCGGTCGATACAAAACCACTATTTGCGTACAAATCTCCGGCGTAAAAAATAGTCTCAAGTAACGGTAGTTCTTCTTTTACTTGCTTTATTGTATCAACGAAATTGTCGTCGACTATGATGGCTGTTGAACCTGAGTCCTGCAGAGAATAAGCAATTTCAGCGGCTGACCATCTGAAATTAACCGGATTCACAACCGCACCCATCCACGCGATCGCTAAATACGCCTCTAAATATCGATCGCTATTGAAAGCCAATATAGCGATACGATCACCCGCCTTGTAACCCTGCCTTACAAACCCGGCAGCCAGCCTTGAAACGCGGTCGTGAAGCTCGCGAAATGTGCGCACTCTATCGTCGCAAATCGTCGCAATATTATCAGCCTGTTGCTGCAGCGCTCGGTGCAAACCTTGTGTGAAATGCATTAAAAACAACCTCATTCTTTTTAATAAATTTAGCTATCTAGAATTTGAAAACACCTACTGAGGGGGCTTAAATTTAGACATTGCCAACAAAATAAACGGTGCAACGACTAACTCGATGATGATGGCAAGCACTACAAATCCTTGCCCTGCAGTATTCTCGGGCAAGCCAAGCATGGCTGCGCTGGCAAATCTGCCTATGCCACCCAAAATCACAAAAAGCATCGCTCCCTGTAGCAGAACACGCCGATTAAAAAGATCGTAAAGGCCATAAATAATCAGAAAACCAAAGCCACACCAGATAGCGCCCAAAAAGCGGACCTGGCTGTCTAGCACCGGATCTCGAAGCGCCTGTGCAGGTAAATCAATGCCGATATTGAGTTGCGCCACGGCCCCAACAACAACATCCATAAAGCCGGTTAACACCGCTATCAGCGCAATAAATATAAGCAGTACTCGCACTAACCGTTCCATCACATTACCTTGTCAGTAGATTCTCTTTGAGGTGTTAAGCATTCATCGCGGAGGTCATTGCGGCAGAGCCACCCAGCGTCCAGCCGCCATCAACGGGTAGCACAACCCCCGTTACAAAAGATGCAGAACAAGAGCTTAACCACTGAGCCGCGTCGGCAATATCAGCGGGATTTCCCCAACGCCCCAGCGGAATGCTATCGAGCCACCGCGTATCAGATGCCGTAGTCGGCGAGAGCCTGCTCATTCCTTCAGTACCTTGTATCGGGCCAGGGGAAATTGCATTCACTCTTATACCGTGTCGCCCCCATTCCATTGCCGCCGTTTTCGTTACCTGATTAATTCCGGCCTTTGCTGCGCAAACATGTATTTGATTGATAGTGGGTTCGGTCGCGTGCGGAGCCGTAATATTGATTATTGAACTACCCGGTTTTCTCAATCGCGGGAAGCACGCTCTCATGACGTTGAAACACCCGTTGAGATCGATATCTACTATCGTTTTAAAACCATTTGCGGAAAGTGTTTCTGCCGGAGAAATGAAATTTCCGGCAGCGCCAGAAATCAGAACGTCAATGTCTCCCCAGCGCTCGTAAGTCTTTTCAACCGCGTGAGAAACCTGGTCGAAATGTCTAACATCGGCCTGAAGCCCCATTACCTCCCCGCTAGCTTGATCAAGAAGCTCAAGCCCAGCCGCAATTTTTTCTGCAGAACGACTGACAATACACACCCGATCCCCAGCGCGATTAAACGCCTGCGCAATGCTGAGATTTATCCCAGTTGACCCACCGACGACTAATACAGTCCTATTTTTCATGCAAATCACTCACGTGCTGTATAAGTTAATCCCAACCCGGCCCGACGAATCGCCGTGACTAGAGAACGAGTCATTCTCAGCACCCAAGCCCTCAAACCTATTCACGTTTTTTTGAATCTGCCAGGGCCGCTCCACAATCACCATTCAGCAGCGCGAATGCATTCCACGTAGCGACATATTCCAAGCCGTCACGAACCGAATTGTCGCGCGAGAACAACAGATTCCGTTTTACGCCCCTTATCGTAAGCGCAGACTTGCTGGCGATAAGCGATGCCAAGCGATCGGCCTCGGCATAAAGCGCATCCTTATCATCGAGAACCTTTGATACCAAGCCCATCGCCTTCGCCTCGCCTGCGTCAAACGCTTCCCCGGTATACATAAGTTCACTCAGGCGGGAAAAGCCAATAATGTGTCGCAATCTCTGTCCCGAGCCAACATCGGCAACAATGCCAAAATCGATTTCTTTGAGACAAAAACGGGCATCTGCCGAGCATAGACGCAAGTCACAGGCGGCAATCATATCCAGTCCCGCTCCAATACAGGCGCCATGATCAGCGGCGACGACGGGAACGCGCGTATCCTCGATCCGATTAAAGGCGTTCTGCAACTTTAAAATTTCCGCCCTCAAAGACTCGCATCCCAGAGCCAGATCATCACCACCTGCAAAACTAAACAGGTGCTCCAGCAGCTCCATGTCAGCGCCTGCGGAAAAGTGCCTGCCCTCGCCCTTGAGGATAATGACGCGGACGTCAGTCTGCTTATCGAGCCATTCAAGGGCTTGTGGCAACTCAGACCAAAAGCCCAGCCCCATCGCATTAGCCTTGGGCGCGTTATCGAGAACAAGCTCCGCAATGCCATTACTTGTGCTTACTCTTAGAAAGTTAAACATATAAAAATTAGGCCTAAACCATTAGTTTCAATACTGTTTTTTTACAATCAAGAATTAAACAGTGTTCTTTAGACACCCGTACCAAACTTTAGGTTGGTACGAGCAAACTTCGGCTAAGTGATGATGGACTCTTAAAAATTGGGGAGAACACTATGACAGACTTTGCACTACCGCCGTCGGCGCACTTCATAAACGGTGAGTGGAACTCAAGCAGCAGCGCAACCACCTACGACGTCAAGAACCCAGCTGACGGCAGCACCCTCGGCACAATTCCCTGCGCTGACCTTCCCATCGTTGACCACGCGGTGCAGAGCGCCAAACGAGCTTTAATAAATAAAGCATGGAGCGACATGCCGCCCTTAGAGCGAGGCATGCTAATGAACCGCTTGGCCGACCTGATTTCTGCCAATGCCGAAAAATTAGCCACAGTCGAATCATTGGACAACGGTAAACCCATTGCCTTTTCCCGTACCTTAGACATTCCACTGTGTGCGATGTGGTTTAGATACTTTGCCGGCTGGACAAGCAAAATATCAGGACAGAATTTACAACCCAGCTTACAAAGTGGTGGTAGCTTCCATTGCTATACACGAAAGGAGCCAGTGGGCGTTGTCGCGGCCATTGTGCCTTGGAACTTCCCACTGGTTCTAGCTGTATGGAAAATCGCTCCCGCCCTTGCAGCCGGCTGTACCGTAGTTCTCAAACCTGCCGAAGACACACCCTACTCAGCATTAATGCTTGCAGAACTTGCCGTTGAGGCGGGCTTCCCACCAGGCGTGCTTAATGTCGTGCTAGGTCAGGGAGATACGGGTCGACTACTGGTTGAACATGAAGGTATTAATAAGATAAGTTTTACTGGCTCCACCCAAACTGGCAAGGCTATTTTGCGTGCCGCGGCAAATGATCTAAAACGGATCACCCTAGAACTAGGCGGCAAATCACCCACAATCATCATGCCCGACGCCAATATGGATCTCGCGATACCTGGCGCCACCCAAGCGATATTTGTTAACTCAGGACAAATATGCTTCGCAGGCTCCAGACTGATTGTCCCCCGCAAAAGCATGAACCAAATAATAGATGGTGTTTCGACCGTCGCAAGTACCCTAAAAGTGGGCCCTGGTCTCGACCCAGAAACGCTAATGGGCCCGGTGATAAATCAGAAGCAGTTGAGCTCGATACTCGAAAAAATCGAAATGAGTATCAGCCAAGGCGCCGCACTTGTGCAGGGTGGCAATCGAATCGGAAGCTGCGGATATTTCCTTGAGCCAACGATACTGGTGACTGAAGACCGGAACAACACCGCCTTCAAAGATGAATTTTTTGGGCCAGTTCTGACGGTAACCCCATACGACGACATAGATGATATCGCAGACATCGCGAACGACTCATACTATGGACTCGCCGCGCATATTTTCACTGAAAATCTAGGCACAGCACACAAGTTAGCGGCCAAAGTAAACGCCGGCACCATCTGGGTAAATACCCAGCTGAATCCGGACCCGAATATACCCTTTGGAGGGTTCAAGCAATCTGGATGGGGACGGGAAAATGGTGAAGAAGTGCTCAGCAGTTACACCGAAACTAAATCTGTGATCATGTACTTAGGATCATAAATCCTGCGTGAATCCCCGTTTTAGCAAGCACAGGGGATTCACAAACATCCGAATCTGTGCAACAGACCGCGACAATATGAATTTGTCTGGACAATCCGGCGTATGCTATACAATCAGCCGATTACAATAAATCTAAACCGAAGATCAATCCGGTACGCCTAGCAGAATTATAAAATTCAGGATCCATCTATGCGCAGCTCACATGTCCGTTATGAACCACCCACATTTAACTTTAATATTGTTAAAACGGCGGGATTGGATTCATTAACAAAATCAAAGAAGTTGCCGGGGCGATTCTCGCTGATCAATGCACCAACCGGCTACGGAAAAACGGTGCTAATGTCAGCATTATTCAATCATTTCAAGGCCGGAGACACTGTCTGCTTTTGGACTTGCCTAGCGGAGACCGACCGAAGCTTTGAAAAAGTGATCACTCGACTCGAAAAACTTTTTGACGACGATAGTACGGGTTTCAACCAAGCTGAAAACGTTCATAAAAGCGATGCTCCGATAGAAGAGCGTATCGCTCATATAATCAAACACCTGACGTCAGAAGACAAAGATACCTTCCTATTTATAGATAATTTGGACTACTGCAAGGACGAAACACTAAGCGGACTTTTCGACTCACTGATATTCAACACACCAAATAATTTCCATGTCATTTGTGCTGCCACCACTGAACTGAATATGAGTTTGCATCGCATCATGCTCGAAGGTCATCTGATACATTACGACTTCAAGCAATTAGCGTTTAATAAGGTCGGGGTAAAAGCATTATTCGGCAATGCACTTTCTGAGCGCCTTGGCGACGACGGAATAGAAAAAGCACTGCGTATCAGTGAAGGATGGCCGGCGGCTCTTCGAATGATGCAAATTATTCTGAATAACGCAGACAACGCAATTGCAATCTTGGAGAAATTTTCCGGTGAGGATTCGGATATTGCAAGCCTTCTGCAGAGCCAGCTGTACAATAGTTTTGACGAAGAATTCAAAAATTTTCTTCTCGCCACGTCGCTCACAAAGAGCTTTTCAGCTCCGCTTTGCGAATTTATCAGTGGCAACAAGCAAGCGACAGAACACATTAAAAACCTTATCAATAATAATTTACTAATTATTCCATTAAACCGAGAAAAATCTGAATTCCGCTTACACTCCCTTTTTCGAGATTTTTTACGCGGTCAAGCCAAGCTCAAAATTGGCGACGAGGGATGCAGAGAAATACTGCGACGCGCATCGGTCTGGTGCGAAAATAAGCGGCATTGGGGTGAAGCAATAGACTACGCTTTAGAAGCGGATGACATAAATTTCGCCGTTGATTGCCTCGAACGGATTTCATCGGATTTTATCCGAGATGAAGGAGATTTGAGCACTTATATAAACTGGGTAGAGCAGATAATGCGCAACGGCAAGGAACCCAGTATAGAAACGGACTACTGGTATGTGTGGGCGTTGGTTTTTCACAGACGCTATGAGTACGCGGCACAACAAATTAAAAGACTGTCTCAGCGGTTACGAAATGACGACAGAGGGCCGGTGGACGATATGTTGCGTCGTCTAGAAATTATTGAAATTACATGTGCAACATATAGAGACATCCTCCCTCAAGTAACTAGTCTCGGCGAGCAATGGCTAAAATGTGATCTGGAAGATGACCCGTTTGACCGCGCAACAGTGGCATGTGCTACTGGTATTTCATACTGTGCGGAATTTAACTTCCCCAAAGCACGGGAATTTTTCCAAGCGGCGCAAATTAGCATCAGCCAATCCAATAGCGACTATGGCAAATCTTGGGTGGACGCACTTTCGAGCCTCGCCATGCTATATGAAGGAGATTATCTAAATTGCCACGAAAGAATAAGCCGATCTTTCGACAGAACGGTTGCCTCATCAGGGGCGAATTCAGGAATAACGAGCACTATTGCATCAGTGGCAGCCTACGTCGCAGCAGAGCTGGGTAAAGACAGCGATGTAATCAAATACCTTGAAGCAAGTAACAGCAGACTCACGACCCATGGCGTCGCCGATACTGCGTTCTTTTCCCTCGCCGCTTCGATAAAAATGTGGGCAACGCAACAAGGTGAGAACATCCGCCTTTACCAGCTACGAGAAATAGCCGAAAGTTATCCCAAAAGAGTCTCCGTACAGTTTAGCTGTGTTCTCATCCAGCGCCTACTGCGACTGAGAAGAAATTCAGACGCGCGAGATGAGGCTAAAAAACTTAATTTGGCAGAGCGAATAGAAGAATTTTCACACAATAAATACGCCTCATTTCTTATACGGCAAACATTGATTGACCTCGATATATGCGAAGGGAGAATCACTCAAACTGAAACCCTATTATCTGACGAAATTAAGCTCGCCAAGTCCGAGAATCGCGTTGGCAATTTGATTGAACTACACCTAATGAAAATGTCTGCGGAAATCTTTCGCGGCTCAACCTCAAACGCCACAAGAGAGTTTACTCGCGCCATTGGCTTGGCAGCAAAACGCCAGCATATTCGCCCTTTTCGAGACCGCGCCGACCACATCGCAGGGCTAGTTAACGAAAAAAAAGCCAAAAGTTGGGGCTTCGCAACAGATGAAGAGAAAAATTTCTTTCGGGAAATCTGCAAGTCACTCCCTATTGCAAATAGCGCGATATTGGAGCAGCTAGAAAGGCTCGATGTTGAAACGGTTCTCCTCGAACCTCCCACGCCAAGGGAGCTTGAGCTACTCCAGCTCATCGACGCCGGACTGACAAACCAACAGTTGGCCGACAGACTCTTTGTGTCTTTAGCAACCGTAAAATGGCATCTCCACAATTTGTACAATAAGCTAGAAGTTTCAAATCGCTCATCCGCAATTGCAAAATCTAGAGCATTGAATTTGATAGCCAAATAAAGCTGCAATTTTTTTAGACTTTATTTCGGAGACTTAAAGCCGGCTTTTCCTTGTATTTCCACCCGTATTAAGATCCACTTCCTGCCACCCTAGAAATATCTCAATCCTTTAGGCAAGAGAGCTAAAAATATAATACCTTTTAGAAGAACTTCTGCAAAAATTTTAAGCCGCTTAACTTTAGGCGTCGTAACTCACCAAGACAATCACAACTCTCAAAGTTAACGCTATTCACTAACTGAATTTCTGTCGATATGACCGTGGCGTCAGACCCGTTTTACGCTGAAATAAACGATTAAACGAACTGATATCCGCATAACCAATACGTCGCATTATTTGCTCAGACGACATGCCGGTGCTTTCCAATAGTTTTTTAGCCGCTTCAATACGCAAATTTTGCAAATAGCTATTGGGTGTATCACCCACTGCTTCTTTAAAACGTCGCATCAATGTTCTTGAGCTGACATGGCATTGCATAGCGAGAGCATCCAAGGAAAACGGAGACGTGAGATTTTTTTCAAGATGGTCCTGCGCCGACAGCACCAGAGCATCACTGTGCTCCTTTTGTCTTGGCAATATTAAATACGGTGTTTGCTGGGTTAAATTGGTATCGACCAATAATGTTTTGGCGCATAAAGACGCCACGGCTTTACCCATGTAGCGCTCAACTAGAATTAATGCCGTGACCATTTCAGCGCCATTTGCACCACCAGTTATTAGACGTTTTTCATCGACGACTAACTCGCCCGCGCGCAATTCAATATCGGGGTAACGCTGCCCAAACTGTTCCGCCAACCACCAGCTCGTGGTGGCAGTCAAACCACTCAACAAACCGGTTTCTGCCAATACGAAACTACTTGTGCAATGGGCGCAAATGATACAACCATTGGCGTACTGGCGACTGAGCCAGCTCACAATCGCGCTCATCGCCAACAATTTGTGACTGAAGGCTTTGCCGCCTGGGTAATTCATCGCAGGTAGAACAATGATACTTCCCTCGTCGAGGTCTACTAAGGCGCCGTCGACGGCAACCCGCAACCCCGAAGCGGTTCTAACCGGCGCACCGTCCTCGGATAAGACTTGCCACTCAAAAACACCTTCCTGCCGTTTGTACTGCTCACGCCAATGGGAGTTTGCGACTAAATATAAATCCTGTGGATTGGCCAAACTTCCCGCATAGCAATCTTCATACGCTAGCACATAGACCTTCGGCATTTTTCACTCCACTATGCACAACACCATCTCAAGCCCAAGTGTCACTATCAACGTATTTAATGTCAATACAGACACTACCCCGCGCTGGCGTAAGCCTATAAAGTACGCTTTCCAAAAAAGCCTTCCAAAAAGAGTATTACGACTATGTCACTCCCCGAACTGCTAAAAAATCGACTGCAATTGCCCGCTGTTGCCGCCCCCATGTTCTTGGCATCTGGCCCAGAGCTGGTCATCGAAACCTGCAAGTCCGGTATGGTTGGCTCTTTTCCCGCATTGAATCAGCGCAGTAGTGAAGGGTTTGAAGAGTGGCTCAACACCATAAATACAGCGCTGGCAAAATATGAGCAAGAAACGGGTAAAAGAGCGGCACCGTTTGCGGTGAATCTGATCGTCCACAAAACCAATCCTCGCCTTGAGGCAGACCTCGCCTTATGTGTAAAACATAAAGTACCGATGATTATTACCTCGCTTGGCGCAGTTAAAACAGTAATTGATGCAATTCACGGATATGGCGGCTTGGTATTCCACGACGTCATCAATGCACGTCACGCACGCAAAGCAGCAGACGCAGGCGTAGATGGTTTGATCGCCGTTTGCGCAGGTGCAGGTGGCCACGCGGGCAACACCAACCCCTTTGCACTGGTCGCAGAGATACGTGAATTCTTCGACAAGACGCTTTTGCTAGCGGGTGCTATTTCAAAGGGTAGTGATATTGCCGCCGCACGCATGATGGGCGCCGACCTCGCCTATATGGGCACACGATTTATCAATACCCAAGAAAGCTTGGTACAGCCTGAATACAAGCAGATGATCGTAGATTCTATGTCCAGTGACATCGTCTACACGCCAAATATCTCAGGGGTATTCGCCAACTTCCTCAAGCCCAGCATTGTGAACGCGGGACTAGATCCTAACAATCTGGAAGCTAAAACAGATATCGATTTTGGTGAAGAGTTAGAGGTAGATGCTGACCACAAAGACGGAGACAAAGCGGGCGGCGCATGGAAGCAAATTTGGTCTGCGGGCCAAGGCGTTGGCGCGATACACAATATTCCAACAACAGTTGAACTGGTGTCGACGCTGATAGCGGAATATCAAAGCGCGGCAACAGCATTTAATAAGCCATACTAATATGTAGCTTAACAACGCGCGGTGCCTCTATCTCGGCACCGCGTATTTCAACCCCGCCCCACAAACTGTAATGTGATGGTTACGGCTATTTCTTCAATCACTTAGCTTCAAGCGCGCATCTTTTAAACAACTCGCAAACGCAACTCACAGCCTTACTGCCTAATAAGTTAAATCAGCGATCTATTGCTTAACAATAAGCTCAATTTCCAGCCGCTTTTGCGCGGTGAGTGAATTGCTGACAATACAAATTTTCTCTGCTTTAGCCAGCAGTGTTTCTGCTTTCTGGCGCGAGGCCTCTGAATCTATGGTCAGCGCGACTTTCGTAACAATCTCGGTAAATTGCATTGTCCGCTCGACCTTATCGAGTACGCCGTCTGTCGTGCAACGGATGGCCTGCCATTCCAGCTTCGCGATAGAGGCAACCGTTCGAAATGATAAAACAAAGCAATTCGCCGCCGCGGCCAATAATAGCTCCTCCGGCGACCATTTATCGCCCGGACCACCAAATTGGCTCGGTGCATCAACGTCTAATGTAGGTAAATGATCAGCAGAGACCTGCAAATGGTTATCTGGCTTCGCGTTGACTACAACTGAATAGTGATGGGGCAAACTTTCCATTAGGTCATTCCTTTTTCAGTAATATAGCTAGATTAAAAATAGTGCCGGTATACCAGCGCCCGGCCTCTGACACCACATTGTATGATGCCAAGTAAGAAAGACACAGTGATTCCTGCAGGCCACCACCGTATGTATTTATCAAACGATGCTCATCGACAGTGAGGGGTACACAAGCGCTATAATCCACAGCAGCTGAAAACAGGTTTATATTTACATAAAATAAAGTATTTTCCACCACATACAGGCTTTCTGGTCGCGATTCAGTCTATAGTTAGCAATGCAGATACTGGTGCTTGAGAACAATGTGACGCACCATTTTTAAGATGAGACGCAGATACAAGCGATGCCAACATTCTCAAAAAATTTACTCACCGCCGCGATCATAAGCAGTCTACTAGCCTGCTCCAGCACCGACACCCGCGACGCTACTCAACTTGATATCCAGCCCCCCAGCGCTGAAGAAGTCACGGCGCTATTAAATCTCAAAAACAGCGGTGAAAATGTTGATGTTAGTGTATATCCCGAAGACAACATACTCGCGCTCAATGCAGAAATGCGCTACTTCGTAGAAGAGAATGTACCGGCCGCTCTGTCGCCACGCGCCCGCTTAAGTTATCTGCTCGACAGCATGATCAGACCCTCGCAGCTAGGTCTTGAATATGACCCCGGCATTACCCTCAACGCGACTGAAACATTTCAACAGCGCACCGGAAACTGCCTATCACTAACGTCACTATTTATTGCCCTCGCGAGAGAGGCAAAGCTAAATGCCTATTACAATGAAGTCACTATTCCGCCGAGCTGGGATATGGTTAGCGACAACAGCATGGTGTTCTACAAGCACATCAATGCCATCGTTGACTTTGGCAATGGTGACAAAGAAGTAGTCGACCTCAGTGTCGACAATTATGAATACCACTACCCCCAACATCAGGTGAATGAGCAGCAGGCCGCCGCACAGCATTACAATAATCGCGGCGCCGAGTTTCTCAACAGCGGCGAAAATGACAAGGCACATCTGTATTTTAGACGCGCGCTCTTTCTCGACCCGAAAGCGGGGCATATCTGGGGGAATTTAGGTACCTTACTTCGCCGACAGGGCCGCACTCTCGATGCAGAAATTGCCTATCGGCACGCGCTAACGCTTAACTCCAACGACCAAGTAGCTATTAGCAACCTGGGACGTCTTTATAGTGAGCAAGGTCAACACGCAGAAGCACGAAAACTGGAGATAATTGCTGAGAACTTTCGAAAACAAAATCCCTTTTTACTCTATAGCTATGCAAAGGCTGAGTATGAAAAAGGGGCTTACGAAGAAGCGCTAGATTTAATCCAGCAGGCTATTAAGCTGCGGAAAGATGAATATCGATTTTATAGATTTGCGTCTCTAATCTATTTTCGCCAAGGAAATTTAATTCGTGCTCAGCAGTTTTCTGATAAAGCCAGCAGACTTAAGCTGAGCTCAGAATAAGATATTAACAGGCACAAAAAAGGCGCCAACCGGCGCCTGATTTAGCAAATCCTTTGCTAAAAACGTTTAAGAATTTATTAATATTTCCAGCTCAGGCTTAAACCCACGCTAGTACCGACTTCTTGCTCAAGAATTTTGACGTTAGTACCGCTGCTATTCTTTTGCTCAAACTCGCGGCTTGAATCCAATAGATTCGTTACCTTGACTTTAAGTGAAAGATTTTCAGTTGGGTAGTAATTGTAAATTACATCCAGCGAGCCAAACGGCTGCTCAAACGCATCGTCATTACCCGAAGTACCAGCAAAGAAAATACGCTCACTAGATATGTTGTACAGTATAGATGCACTGTGACGCTCATCTGGCGAATCGTATCCCAATGACGCGTTAACAACATATTTAGAATGACCGGTTAGACGACGATCCGTATTAGTCACTTCATTGTTACTAGTGATGGCAATTTCCGAATCACTCAAGGTTACATTACCCGAAAGGAACAAACCCGCCGGCAATGTTTTAAGGCCCTCAAATTCAACGCCGTAAACTTCACCCGAATCGCCGTTGATGTAACGCAGTACCGTGTCATCATCTGAACCAGCGCCCTCAACCTGCTCAATCGGCCGTTCTAGATCCTTATAAAACAGCGATACCGTGAAGTTATCACCGCCGTCATAATAGAACTCACCACGCAAATCGAAGTTACTAATATCCGTTGTTTGTAACCCTGGATTACCAAAAACCCGGACATTTAGCTCGGGATCAATATAGGCAACATCCGCTAGTTCACGAAGATCAGGACGAACTACCGTCTCACTCGCACTAAAGCGAATTTGAAACTCATTGGCACCCAGCAAGCTCATACCCGAATAAGTCACGGCAAAACTTGAGTAGATATCATCATTCTGAACAGCAAACTTCTGATTGGGATCTTGCAACTGCTCAATTAACTGCTGATTAAACACACCGGTAAAATCGAGAAGGTTCACCGGCAACACAGCCTGCTGATACTCCTCCCAACGGGCGCCCAATGTAATGCGCCACTCTTCAGTCATCCGAAAATCTAAACCGCCGTACACCGCCCCTATCTTCTGAGCAGCAACGTAACTTTCATTACCGAATCCAGATCCCATCGCAAGATCAAAAACATTATTTAAGTCATTGATTCGCTCATCAGTGAATACCGTTTGCGGGGTACCGACCGTGGCATTCGTACCGATGTTCGCGGTATAGCCGTAGTACTCTCGAGTTTTTTCTGAGTTCCACCAACCTCCAGAAACGGTAAGTTCGCGACCGTCAATATCGATTGGCAATTCAACACGCCCACCCCAACTCTCCACATTATCTTCCAATGCAAGAAACTCAAACTGGCCAGCGGTAGACGACTGTGAAATGAAAGGGGTTTCTGGCGATGTGTTTCTATCGATAGAACCGGAAAAACTCGTCGCATTGGGAACATTTGTTGTGGCCTGAGCATCCGAGTAAAACCAGTCAAAGCTCAACATTTCCAACGCTGGCACTGGCGAAAATTTGCCCAAACGATGGCTACCCGTAATTTGCGTCAGCTCGAGCTCGCGCTCCTCTAAGCGAGTATCATAATTAACTCTGGGACGGTTTTCTGTTGCGGGATTATTGCTAGAAAATCCAGAAGTAATACTCGCCTCGTCAGCGTCGTTTTGAATAACATAGTGACTCAGCTGTATTGTATTATCTTCGGCGTACTCCGCGCCCAATACAATTGCCAAGGTTTTTCGCAGTTCGTAAACAGTCCGCTCAGACTCAGAGAAGTTATCGCTCGGATTACCGATACTGCGTTTAATCTGATTTTTATTACGATATTCTTCATCGTAGCCCCAATTTAAAGACGCGCCGAGTACTAAGTCGTCACTCACATCCCAAGCGTTGCCAAGATCGATTTTAATATCACGATCAGGATCTAGCTTGCCTTGGTTTAATGCCACATTGCGATTTAAAGATAGAATTAAATCGCGCTGCACTTGCTCCGCTTCTAAACGGCTAATAGCGTTACCGGCTGCATTCTCAATATCAAAGATGTTACTTTGCGACAAATCGCCTTTATACCGGCTGATTGCGTTTGTTAACGCCTGCGGCATCGATCCCGAATTATCCGAATAGGTTAATCCGTCATCACTTTCGGTATTAAAACCGGTCCCAATGCTAACTGCTGCAACAGGCCCACTTGGCACACTTCGAGTCCGAATATCAATCGCACCACCGCCAAAGTTAGCTGGTAGTTCCGGCCCCCACGATTTTTGAACCTTCAGAGATTCAACAATACTTGCAGGGAATAGATCCAAAGGAATAACGCTACGGGCCAAGTCAGGCGACGGCACGGCCGCACCATTAACTGTTACGTTGCTATAGCGCTCGCCAAGACCACGTATATAAATAAATTTACTGTCTACTAAAGTAACACCGGTTACTCGACGCAAAGCAGCTCCAATGGTTGAGTCACCGGCACGTGCGATGGCTTCAAAACCCAGAAAATCAGCCGAATAAGGTAATTCCAGGCGCTCATCAGTCAAAGAGGCAGCAACACTCTGTAATCGACCGACCACGACCACTTCCTCTAGCGAAGCCGGCGAGAATTGCTCGCTGGTATCTACGGCGACGCTCTGAGCCAAAGCCGTGCTGATCAGTCCGCTGCTTGCCACTGCTACGGCTATAGAAAGCTGCTTTCGCGCAAATCGTTTAATTAGCATAATCAAAATCCTAAGTGCTCAGGAAAATGCCCTCACGAGCGGAGGGCGTTCTAGCGCTGTACTTGCGGGTCGCAACCCGCATTTCCTGTGAAACAGGTATTACTTTTAATACTTAGGGATTAAGAGGAGCGCTTAAACCTACAGTCCAGCCAGCCAACCAGTCGTCGCCAGCATTTGCGCCACCGAGGTAGCTTGGTGTTTCAAAGTAAGCGTCAACCGCAGCCACATCGGTAAGTTGGGTTGCTTGGTCGAACACTGCGGTGCCATCAGCTTTAGTCAAAGTTGCAGCCGTTTTGTAACCTCGGCTACCAACACCACCAACAATCAAACTTTGCGCTGGAATATCGGCGCCACTTATAACCACGTTATTAACGTTGCTGTTTGCAGGTGTATCCGCATTACCACCACCAGCCAACCAATTGTTAATATCGAACATATCAACTCTGTTGCTTGCTTTCGTAGGCTCGCTACAAGCTATTAGGTTACTGCTTGCCTTACTTACACCGTCCTGCGCCGCTTTAATCGTTTGTGGACCTTCCGTGTTATCTAACTCAAAGCACTCGTTACTTGCCATGTTTACTGCGTTAGAGGTAACAATAGAGTTGTACATTTGGAAGAAAACGCCTTCGCGAAACAACGGCCCTTCGGAATCACCCTTAGAGGTAGCGTTGACACCACCGTTTTCATCGATACTTGATGTAATACAAGTCATGTTAGAGATGATCATATTAGTTGTTGGTGTAAACGCATCACTACGTCCGCCACCAGTGTTATCGCCTTCAATACAGCGGTTAGCACCTGAGGTGTGAACAACCACAGCGTATTGAATCATGCCGTTATAACCTTCTGAGTAATCGATTGAATCATCACCCACGTTAACAGCGACCAAGTGGTCAATATTCACCGCACCACCAAAAAACTCGAAGCCATCATCTTGCGAGGTATAGGCTTGTAGGTAGCTAAGAGTTGTACCACTGCCAACACCGTTAAAGGTAAATGCGTTAAGCTCGTTACCGTCGACAACCTCGAAACCTGCGTGCTTCACAACCACATATTTCATTACACCAGAGCTCTCAGCGTTGTTGTTACCACCGTAGGTCGCTGGCTGCCCCTCTGCTTCTTGGTTACAGTTATGCGGGTTATTCGCAGTGGCAGTGAAATCACTAACCGCACCTGTACCTGAACCAGTTGCAGTACCGTCATGACACTTGTTAGTCATACCGTTACCGTTGATTTGAATACCGCCCCAAAGACCGCGATCATCTTCAGTCGCAACGCCATCAATATCTTCGTCGGCAGTGAACGTGATCGGTGCGCCCTCAGTACCGTTTGCAAAAATTTGCGAACCGCGGGTAATACGCACATAGCTATCTGGACGTTTAAACACCATGGTGACGCCAGCTTCAATATTTAACTTTGTACCTTCGCCTTCTTGCAAAATTGGCGTACCTGATGCGGCCGCTTGGCTATCTACGTCCTCACCAATAAAGAGGCTGTCGGCAAATTCATGCACGCCGGAGATCGCAGAAAAAGTCACTTCGTCAGCAGTGATCGGATTCGTAGAGCTAACAAAGTTGGCAGAATAAAAGCAATCTGCACCCACTACCTGACCTTGGAATGTGTTGCCATTCTTAACATAAGACGCACACGGATTATTGTTGTTGCCACCGCTGTTATTCGAGCTATTATCTTGACTATTATCAATATTAGTAGGGCTTAAATTAATATCGCCGCCACCGCCACAAGCAACAAGCAGTAGGGCTGATGACATTGCTGTCAGTGCAAAAAGCTTTTTCATATTTACTATCTCCGAAACCAACTCTAAGGATTTTCTAGGATTGAATTTATGTAGCGTATGGTAGGGAGACTTGGTGACAGATATGTGAATAGTATGTTGCAGTTATGTGACACGTTGTGAGCGGAAACACCTTTTCATTTTTACGTAGAGACTAATAACGCACAGAGAATTAAATAGCGCTATAAAAACCGCCTGGCTAGGAATGCGGAGTACACAAACAAAAATGCCGCTGTAAACAGCGGCATTTTAACTTCCTAGCATCAGCTAAATTGCTTAGCCGAAGGGGTGGCGCAAGACAATTGTCTCTATCCGATCTGGACCAGTAGAAACGATATCGATGGGCACACCGACAATTTCTTCGATACGACGAATATAAGCGCGAGCATTTTCTGGCAATTCAGCTAGGGATTTTGCACCCACAGTCGATTCCGTCCAGCCTGGCATATCTTCGTAGATCGGTGTAATGGTGTTGTAATCTTCACAATCAAACGGTGCGGCGATTGATTCGCCAGCCGGGTTTTTATAGTCCACACACATACGAACGGTTTCTAAGCCATCCAGTACGTCAAGCTTGGTCAGACACAAACCGGTCACACTATTGATTCTGACCGCTTGGCGCAAACCAACGCCGTCAAACCAACCGCAGCGACGCGGACGACCAGTTGTTGCGCCAAACTCATGGCCTTTCTTCGCTAGATACGCACCCACATCATCAAAGAGTTCGGTAGGAAATGGACCACTACCGACACGGGTGGTGTATGCCTTGGTAATACCCAGTACGTAATCGAGATACAAGGGACCAAAGCCACTGCCGGTCGCGGTGCCACCTGCGGTGGTATTCGACGAGGTAACAAAGGGGTAAGTGCCGTGATCGATATCTAGTAGAGAACCCTGCGCACCTTCGAAGAGAATGTTCGCACCCTCTTCACGGTATTTATGCAACGCACTGGTTACATCCGTCACCATTGAACGCATTTCTTCTGCCATACGCAGCGCGTCATCAAGGGTTTTTTGATAATCAACCGCCTCAACTTTGTAATATGAGGTCAGCATAAAGTTGTGATATTCCATCACCTCTTTTAGCTTGAGCGCGAATCGCTCAGGGTTGTAAAGGTCGCCTAAGCGCAAACCGCGACGCGCGACTTTGTCTTCGTAAGCTGGCCCAATACCGCGACCGGTGGTACCAATTTTTGCTTCACCACGCGCCAATTCCCGCGCTTGGTCAAGTGCAACATGGTAGGGAAGAATAAGCGGACACGCTGGACTTAAACGCAGACGTTCGCGCACTGGCACGCCCTTAGCTTCAAGTTCGCCCATTTCTTTTAATAGGGCGTCGGGTGCCAACACCACACCGTTGCCAATCAAGCAGGTCACGCCTTCGCGCAAAATACCCGACGGAATCAAATGTAATACGGTTTTTTCGCCGCCGATAACCAAGGTATGGCCCGCATTGTGGCCACCTTGAAAGCGCGCAACAGCCGTCGCCTGATCTGTAAGTAAATCGACGATCTTGCCTTTGCCTTCGTCGCCCCACTGGGTGCCCAGCACCACTACATTCTTGCTCATATCCGCTTCTCTGGATAAAGGTTAATACACTGACTCACAACCACCGAGCCCAATTAATTCAGCGATACAACACACCACTGTTCTTGCTCTTTGCGAACTACCCTGTCACATGCCGCGTCAGCATCTTGTCCTGGTAAACCGCAAATTACCTTTTCACCCGACTCGCGCAAGGACTGCACAAACTGCCACTGCGCAGGACTCGGGTCGTAAGGTGCAAATATCGCCGCCGGCTCAGTCACCGGAGACAACAAGCCCAATAGAGCTTTTAAATCGATACTAAACCCAGTAGCCGGACGTGCGCGCCCGAATACTTCACCGATGTCGTCATAACGACCGCCCGACGCCAGCGCCTGACCGTGTTCGCGAACCAGTGCGGAAAACACAACGCCCGTGTGGTAGTGGTAACCACGCAGCTCGGCAAGGTCAAAATAGAACTGCAAGTCTGGAATACGCAGCGCCAAGGTTTCGGTTAGCTGCTCTAAACTGGCAATCGCCTCAATGGCTTCCGGAATATCAGCAAAAACCTGCCGACCTTTGGCCAGTACATCTTTGCCGCCGTGCAATTCGTTTAATGCCAACAGGTGCCCAGCGACACCGTCGCTCACCGGTAAATTCGCCACAAAAGCGCGCAATTCAGTCTTGGCTTTGCGCTGCAATATATCGAAATAACTCGCTTCTTGTTCAGCGTTTAGCGCTGCTGCCTTGATCACCGCACGGTATACACCCACGTGACCGGTATCTAAGGTAATGCCATCAAGTCCGGCAACCCGCAGGGTTTCCAGCATCAGGCAAATAATTTCTAAATCACTGGCTGGGCTGTTATCGCCGTACAATTCAGCGCCCAACTGAATGGGAGAGCGCGAGGCCAATGGCTTTTTAGGTTTGCTATGCAGCACGCTGCCGGCGTAACAAAGCCGGACTGGGCCTTCTCGACCCAAACTGTGCGCATCAATGCGTGCAGCTTGCGGAGTGATATCAGCACGCAAGCCCATCATTCTACCGGTGAGCTGGTCGGTTACCCGAAAGGTCAACAAATCAATGTCGCTACCCAAGCCCACCAATAATGATTCGGTGTATTCCAACATAGGTGGAATCACCAACTCATAACCCCAGCGTTTATAGAGGTCTAAAAGTTGCCGACGCAGTGCTTCAACCTGTGCCGCTTGTGCGGGCAACAGTTCCTCAACACCGTCCGGGAGTAGCCAACGATCTACCGAAGTCATACGCGATTTTTGCTCTCTTGATCAGCCATCAGACTTTATCGCAGCACACTCAATAAAATGAGGCCCGATAACATACTTATTAAACCGACAATGCGAACAGTTTTAGTGTCCATATCTGCCATCCGGTATGCTAGTAACCGCCATCTTTCTGGACTCAGAAACGGCAGCAAACCTTCAATAATAAGTACCAGACTGAGAGCCACTGACAGTTCCTGCCACATGCGCTTTGCCTGCCACAAACATAAAAAATCCGCGCTGCCCAAAGACGTTTCGGTCTCGGATCAGCCCGGATGTGTGAATGATACCACACTCCCCGCTATAGCGAGGAGTGAAAGGGTAACTTATCGCTTATCCGCACCCTGCTTCAGGTAACGGAAGAACTCGCTTTTGCTGTCGACGACCAAGAGGTCGCCTTTATTACTAAATGACGCCCGATACGCTTCTAAGCTGCGAACAAAAGCATAAAACTCAGGGTCGGCACTATAAGCCGCGGCGTAGGTGCGGGCTGCTAATGCATCGCCCTCACCGCGCAACACCTGCGCGTCACGGTAGGCGTTTGCACCGATAACAGTGCGCTGACGATCAGCCGTCGCACGAATTTTCTCAGCCAATTCGCGACCAGTAGAGCGATGCTCACGCGCTTCGCGCTCACGCTCAGACTTCATACGATCAAACACCGACTGACTAACCTGCGATGGCAGATCGATACGCTTAACTCGAACATCAACTAACTGGATACCAAATTCGCTAGTAGTGATCTCGTTGAGGTCGCGAGTTAAATCGGTCATCAACAAATCGCGCTCACCCGACACGACTTCGTGGAAGGTACGCTCGCCAAATTTGTTACGCAGCCCAGTATTAATACGCTGAGCCAATAAACCCTCGGCACGAATTTCCTCACCATTGGTCGCGGTATAGAACTTTTGAGTATCTATAACACGCCATTTGGCGTAGAAATCCACATCTAGTGGTTTTTTCTCGATAGTTAAAAACCGCTGAGTCGGCGCATCCAAGGTCAAAATACGACGTTCGAATTTACGTACCATGTGCACAAACGGAGTTTTAACATGCAGACCCACGGCGACATCGGGATCAACAATTTCACCAAACTTGAGCAGTACGGCCCGCTCAGTCTCACGCACGATATACAAAGAATTGAACGCCAGCACCAGCGCGCCCAGCAATAAAATGACAACGGTAAAGGAACGATTACCCATGTTAGCGACCCTCTCTGCGAGTGGTTTGCGTATCGCGGCGTAACTGCTCAACCACCTTATCTGTCAGCACACGTATATCGACTTCTTCTTGAGAACCCTTGCGAACAGTCGCAGATTTATCCATTAATTTATCGATTGGCAGATACAGCATATTGTTACCGCCATCGACATCGACCATCACTTTGGTCGCGTCAGTGTATAGGGTTTCTAGCGCATCTATATAAAGACGCTCGCGAGTTACCTGAGGTGCCTTGCGATACTCAGTAAATAAGTTTGCGAATCGCTGCGCCTCACCCTCTGCCCTTGCCACAACCTGCTCTTTATAGGCTTGTGCTTCTTCCAGTTGGCGCTGAGCCGCACCGCGCGCCTCAGGAATAATGCCATTTGCATACGCTTCGGCTTCGTTCTTTAAACGTTCGCGATCCTCTTTGGCTCGTGTTACGTCATCGAAGGCGTCCTGCACTTGCGACGGCGCTTGAGCGTCTTCAATATTGACCTTGGCTACCAAAATACCGCTTTGGTAGGTATCCAAATAAGCCTGCAGGCGCTGCTGAGTATCAACCGCAATCTGTTCGCGGCCTTCAGTAATAACCTGATCCATTTTTGAGCTGCCCACCACGTGACGCAGCGCACTTTCCAGCGCGTGCTCCAAGCTGAGCTCAGGGCTTTTTACTTTGAGAAGGAAATTGGCAGGATCGGCTACCGTGTATTGAACCGACAAGGCGACATCAACAATATTTTCATCTTCAGTTAACATCTGACCGCGACTGGCCACGCCACGTACTTTGGTCACATTGATCTTGTTGACTTCATCCATCAGCGGTGGATTCCAGCGTAGACCTGGCATTACCGTTTCGTGATACACGCCCAGACGCAAGACCACTGCCCGCTCCTGCTGGTCGACCTGATAAAAGCCGAACAAGCCCCAGACAATAACCGCTAACACGCCAAAGATAACAAACGTACTCGCGCCTATTTTGACGTCCCCACCATTACCTCCACCGGGTTTTTTACCCCCGCCAAAAATACTGTTGAGCTTTTCCTGAAGCTTTTTTAGCGCCTCATCTAAATCCGGCGGCCCTTGGTTTTTACCACCCCAAGGATCGTTGTCTTTGCCACCACCCGGCTCATTCCAAGCCATAGCCCTCTCCTATGTTATCGTATTGTTCGCTATTAAATTATCACGACCGTATTGGCCTTCGCACAGAATCAGCGATCCAACGACTTAATGTCCGGCGGGCAGTCTAGCAGAATTCTTCCTGCGTGCTAACCGGACGCGTCGAGTGCAAAAGCGCTTCGCTTACTGACTCGTTCGACAAAAATCGCTGCCAATCCGACTCCAGTAAGCGCAGCTGTAAATTCTGCGAGCCATCGTCATTAAGTTTTTCATCAAGCACTGCGCCGAGCCCGTAAAGTAAGGCCCGCAATCGGCCTTGCCCCGCAGTCAAGGTAATAGTTGTTTCACAAATTTCATTACCGAGAATGTCACTTAAGGCCTCATAAAAAAGCGCCAAGCCCTTTGAATCGCGAGCTGAAAGCCAAACTCGCACTGGCCTACCGGTATCGTCACGCTCTATACGCGGCTCGACATCAATCAGGTCAGTTTTGTTATAAACCTCAAGCAGCGGAATATCACCCGCGCCGATTTCCGCTAACACACCAACCACTTGCTTTATATTGTCGCTGCGCTCAGGGTCCGCGCAGTCAACAACATGGATCAGCAAATCAGCCATCGCGGCCTCTTCCAGCGTTGCTCGGAATGCCTCGACCAGTTTATGGGGGAGATGGCGGATAAAACCAACCGTATCGGCCAAAATAACGGGGCCGACGTCACCTACCTGAATACGCCTAACCGTCGGGTCAAGCGTCGCAAACAACTGGTCCGCGGCGTAGACCTCCGAGGTCGTCAGCACATTAAAGAGCGTCGACTTACCGGCGTTGGTATAACCCACTAAAGATAAGGCGGGGATCTCAGCGCGACGCCGCGCCCGCCTAGCCTGTTCGCGCTGCTTGCGAACCTTTTGCAGCCGCGCCTGAATACTCGTAATACGCGCACGCAATAGTCGGCGGTCAGTTTCAAGCTGAGACTCACCCGGCCCCCGCAAACCAATACCGCCTTTTTGCCGCTCAAGATGCGTCCAACCCCGCACGAGACGTGTGGACATGTGCTGAAGCTGGGCAAGTTCAACCTGCAACTTACCCTCATGGGTATTCGCACGCTGAGCAAAAATATCGAGAATCAAACCAGTACGATCAAGCACGCGACACTGCAGCTCGCGCTCGATGTTGCGTTCTTGACTGGGAGAAAGGGCGTGATTAAACAGCACGATCTCGCCTTCATTGGCGATTAGCGCTTCGCGAATTTCTTCGAGCTTACCGGTACCGACGAATAGTCGAGCATCCGGCCGCTGACGCGAGCCGGTGATGAACGCAACCGGGTCCCCCCCTGCGGAGGTGACCAGCTGCACAAATTCGTTGGAATCTTCTCGCTCGTTCTCACTGTGAAAATCCAGATGGACGAGAATTGCACGCTCACCGGAATTAGGTCTTTCAAATAGCAAGGACGAACCTCAATTCAAAGAATTGCCGTTATTCAGCGTCTTCTTGTTCTTCGTCATCTTCTGGCGGATGCGCCATCGGCAAACGAACAACACGAGACGGTACAACGGTAGAAATGGCGTGCTTGTACACCATTTGGCTAACCGTGTTTTTCAACAGCACAACAAATTGGTCGAAAGACTCAATTTGGCCCTGAAGTTTGATACCGTTAACCAGATAAATCGATACCGGAATACGCTCCTTGCGAAGAATATTCAGATAAGGGTCTTGTAAGCTATGCCCTTTTGACATGGTGTAGCCTCCTGTATGCCCAAACCGGGCGTTGATAAAACCTATCAATAAAAAGCAGCAATATGGATCACAAACCTGCGAATTAGTTCGTAATCAGACTGGGTAATTTGCAGTATACCGTAAGTTAATGTCCTACGGCAGCGCCAGATTGCATCAAGACCTTATTTAGCTGAGATTCCGTATTTTCGCCAGAATCTAACCACATCAAATCTGACCAACCCCGCAACCACGTTAATTGGCGCTTAGCTAACTGACGGGTGGCAATTAAGGCTCTCTCAAAGGCTTCGCTCTTGTCATAATCGCCCCGTAAATGCTCCCAGACCTGGCGATAACCCACCGCCCTAATCGACGGCAAGTCGGGATGGAGGTCCCCACGCGCCATTAAGCCCGCAACCTCATCAATAAAACCGCTATCAAACATCTGTCGCAAGCGCTGCTCAATACGACGGTGCAATACCGCGCGATCTGGTGGCGCAATCGCAAACTGATGCACTTGATACGGCAATTTCTGCTCTGATTGCCTAGCCTGCCATTCGGTCAACGTAATGCCGCTGATCTGATAGACCTCCAGCGCGCGCGATAATCGCTGGGAGTGGTTGGGGTGAATACGCGCCGCCGATTCTGGATCGACAACGGCCAACTCCGCATGCACTGCCGGCCAGCCATTTTCCACCGCCAACGCATTAATTTTGGCGCGAATCGCGGGGTCGGCACTGGGCATGTCGGCCAAGCCTTCCATTAAGGCTTTGAAGTACAGCATGGTGCCACCCACCAACAGCGGAATACGTCCCGCCGACGCACTAGCCGCCATCGCCGCGAGTGCATCACGACGAAATTGCGCCGCCGAGTAGGGTTCTGATGGGTCGCAAATATCAATCAACTGATGGGGGTAGCGCGCCAAAGTATCGGGTTCAGGCTTTGCGCTGCCAATATTTAAACCGCGATAGACTAAGGCCGAGTCCACACTGATGAGATCGCAGGGCAAATGGTCGCTTAACGCCAAGGCCAAATCGGTTTTACCCGCTGCGGTCGGCCCCATTAAAAATATGGCCGGCGGTAAATCACTTTCGGTATCTAAGGATGAGCTAGCGACCACGTAAAAACCATTTATCCAACTCAGCCATTCCGACTTGCACCCAGGTTGGACGTCCGTGATTGCACTGGCCGCTGCGCTCGGTCGCTTCCATATCTCGCAGTAAACTGTTCATTTCGGGCAGCGTTAAGCGCCGATTAGCCCGCACCGAACCGTGACAGGCCATGGTCGATAAAATTTCATTTATGTGGGCGCGAATACGATCACTGCTGCCGAATTCCAGCAAGTCAGATAGCACATCGCGAACCAACTGCTCTACCGACGTGTCCGCCAATATGGTTGGCAATTCGCGAACAATGACAGACTCTGCAGCAGCGCGCTCTACCCTCATACCCAACTCAGCAAATACATCGCTGTGCTGCTCAGCGCAGTCCGCTTCGCGCTCGCTGACCGCCAAATTCATCGGTACAAGCAATGGCTGGCTGCGGATACCCTCACCATCGCGGGCGTTTTTCATCCGCTCGTAGGTAATACGCTCGTGAGCCGCATGCATATCGACCAGCACTAAGCCCTGCTGGTTTTCAGCCAGAATATACACACCTTTTAATTGCGCCAGGGCGTAACCCAGCGGCGGTGTGACACTGCTATTCGCCGCGTTATTAACCGGCTCCTGAGCCTGTAGACGCTGGTAACCGGCCTGTTGATCAGCAACACCCGACGTATTCGAGAACGCCGCACTAGACCGATACTGAGGCTGATAGCCATCCACCGAGTTAAAGCTCGGCGCGACATCAAGCGCCGCGCTAGAGCCCGCGCCGCTGTCGGCCAGTGCCATCGCCGCCTGGGTTTCCGGCATCGCCAGCATTGACTCGCCAGAGAGCTGAGGCACCGACGCATTTTGCGGCACAGTGTCGGGACGCACATCCGCCAGCACTTTGTGCAAGGTGCGGAAGATAAAATCGTGCACTGTGCGGCCATCTCGAAAGCGCACTTCATGCTTAGTCGGGTGGACATTGACGTCAACCGACGCCGGCGCTAACTCTAAATACAAAACAAACGCGGGATGACGCCCGTGAAACAGGACATCGCGATAGGCCTGACGCACTGCGTGCACCACTAAGCGGTCACGCACATAGCGGCCATTGACATAAAAATGCTGCAAGTCTGCCTGACTGCGGGAAAAGCTCGGCAGCGCCACCCAACCCCACAATCGCAAGCCCATGGCTTCGCGGTCTATATAGAGCGCCTGCTCCATAAAAGCGGGGCCACACACCGCGGCCAAACGACGCTCTTGCTCTAGCTGATTATCTGCGGGTTTGAGGCTGTGAATTGCACGACCGTTGTGACGCAGAGAAAAACCCACGTCGTAGCGACTCAAAGCCTGGCGCTTTACCACCTCGTCCAGGTGGTTAAATTCGGTTTTTTCGGTACGCAAAAATTTACGGCGGGCCGGGGTGTTAAAAAATAAATCTCGCACCTCAACCGTCGTGCCACGTGGATGGGCAACGGGGGCCAACACCGCTTCCATATCGCGACCTTCGCTGCGCGCAGACCAACCAGAGTCACTGCCTTCGCGGGCCGTACTTAAACTCAAGCGCGATACCGAGCTAATACTAGCCAACGCCTCACCGCGAAAACCTAAACTCGCCACTGACTCCAAGTCTTCAAGGACCGAAATTTTACTGGTGGCATGACGACTAAGCGCTAATGGCAAATCGTCATGGGCGATGCCTTCACCATCATCGCGCACGCGAATTAACTTCACGCCGCCATCTTCAATCTCTAACTCGATTCGGCGAGCGCCGGCATCGAGACTGTTTTCAAGTAACTCTTTTACAACTGAGGCAGGGCGCTCAACAACCTCACCGGCTGCAATTTGGTTCGCCAAGCGCGGATCTAGTAAACGGATTTTTGTCATTAGGAAGCGGGAATCTTTATTTTTTGACCGACGCGGATATCACTACCCGACAATTGATTATGGCGCTGTAAATCACGCAATGGCACATTGTAGCGATGCGCTATACCAGACAGGGTATCGCCGTTTGCAATGACGTACTCTCGCACACTCGACCCAGGCGTAGAACGCCCCCCTGCCGGTGTGATATCACCGCGTTTTACCGCTGCAAAGTAGGTATCTGGTGGCGGACTTTCACGGAAATAGCGATCAATGCCTTCATATATTGCCTGTGCCATTTTGCCTTGATAGCTCGAGGTTTTTAATTTACTCGACTCATGCGGATTTGAAATAAAACCCGTTTCTACCAATAAGGAGGGGATATCGGGCGATTTCAATACAGCGAAACCCGCTTGCTCAACACGTTTGCTATGCAGTCGCGAAATTTTTCCCATCTCGCCCAATAACTGGCCACCTACACTTAAGCTTGCGTCCAGGGTTGCCGTCATCGATAGATCTGTGAGCACGCCCGCAAGTACCTGATCTTTATCAGACAAACTTACGCCGCCAACCAAATCCGCCTCGTTTTCACGCTGTGCCAATATCCGCGCCGAGGCACTGGTCGCTCCGCTCTTAGAGAGTGCGTATACCGAGCTGCCATTCGCACTGGGATTGGTAAACGCATCGGCGTGAATAGATACGAAGAAGTCAGCCTGAGCTTTTCGCGCCAAATCGCGGCGCTTAGCCAAGCCTACATAGTAATCACCGTCGCGGATCATCACCACGCGGTAGCCTTTCTTGCGTTCAAATCGCTCTTTTAAACGCAGTGCAATCTTGTAGACAACCTCTTTCTCTTTAACCCGACCCGGGCCGATGGCGCCAGGATCTTCTCCACCGTGACCGGCATCAATGGCGATCACGACATCGCGATGAGAGCTATTCTGTAAACTTTTAGTGACCCTTGGCGCGCTCTTGGTCGCACTGGCCGCCGTGGATGTACCATCGCCGGAGCTCTCAACTTTATCTAAAAAGTCTACGACCAAGCGATCACGTAACTCGCCACTGGCGGTGAGCAAAAAGCTTCTTACCTGAACGTCGTCGCTAAGATCAAAAACAATACGCAGCGCGCCACCTGGCTTCTCCGCATGACGTAAGCGCGTAATGGGGCTATTGGTAAATTCGAGCTTGCTGGTATCAGAGGTAAGATTGGCGCCTTTTATATCAATAACAAGGCGTCGGGGATTGTCTAGCGTGATCAGTTCATGCTCTACCGGCCCGCTTAAGTCAAACACCACCCTACTGTGGTCAGGTGCCCGCCAAAAGCGAACGTCGCGGACTTCTGCAGCCTGCGCAGTGGCCGCAATAAATAGTAAACCGCACAATAATGCACTGCTAATCCGTTTCATATTCGCTCAACTGCGCCAGAATTTGCTGCCCGCGTAAGGTATTGCCACGCGCGGCAAGAAGGCGGCCCACTCCCTGCGGTTCAATGCTAACCATTATGTCGGCAGATGGCAAAAAACCGCTGCCGCGCTGGGGCCACTCAATTAAACATATTGTATCTTGCTCGAAATAATCACGGATGCCCATATACTCCAGCTCTTCCGGATCACCGAGACGATAAAGATCAAAATGATACACAGTGACCGCCTTAGACTTAGCTGGTTCCGCGCCAAAAACTAAATCTTCGTAGGCTTCGACCAAGGTGTAGGTAGGGCTTTTCACTGGCCCGATATAGCCAAATGCACGCAAAACACCTCGACAAAATGTGGTTTTACCGGCGCCAAGCTGTCCATCCAAATAGACTACCGCGCCACGGTGCATTGCAGCGCCGAATAGTTCTCCCGCCGCAACGGTTTCGGTTTCGCCGTCAAGATAGCGCTGCATACCCGTTGATCACACCTCGTAAATTATCAATAACATCACTTGCCAGCATACCGCGCTCACCACGCTCGGCAGCGCAATCCGCCGCAGCGGAGTGCACTGCCGCCGCCAAGCAGGTCGCCAAAGTGGGCTCGCAACCTTGGGCGACAAACGCGGCAATAACGCCTGCGAGCACATCCCCCATGCCGCCAGTCGCCATTCCGGCATTGCCGCCGCTATTTAAATACATCGACGACTCAGGCGACGCGGCGGCAATAAGCGTACCCGCACCTTTCAATAACACCGTCGCTTGATATTTATCTCGAATGGCCAAGGCGCTAGCAAAACGGTCTTTTTGCAACTCGGCGGTACTGCAAGCTAATAGTCTCGCCGCCTCGCCCGGATGTGGCGTGAGTATACGTGGCCCGCGATGAGATTGCAGGAGCTTAGGCTCTGCGGCAATCATATTAAGCGCATCGGCATCAAGCACCACTGGCTTATCACTGTTTAATGCCGCATTTAACAAGTCATGGCCCCAGGCGCTCTGCCCCAAGCCTGGCCCCAGCACTAGCACACTCGCTTTTGCCAATAAGGGCAGGATATCCGCGACGACGCTAACACCGTGCACCATGATTTCGGGCCTAGCGCTTATAAAAGCGGCGACATGCTCTGGCCGAGTTGCGCATGAAATCAAACCGGCGCCACTGCGCGCTGCCGCTGTCGCGGCCAACAATGCCGCTCCAGCCATACCCGTATCGCCACCAATCACCAACACATGGCCAAACATGCCTTTATGACTATTGCGGGGACGCACGCCCCACCGCGCCAGCATCGATGTGCAACTCAATTGCTCGATCTTTGCGGCACCACTTTGCTTGAGTTGACTGTATACGTCGCGTGGTACCGCCAGGGAATCGAACACCTTAACACCGCCGCAGTCGACACCATCGAGGGTGTATAAACCGCGCTTTCGACCAATAAAACTGACCGTAAGTGAAGCGCGAATAGTAAGGCCAAGCCGATTACCGGTATCACTGCACAAGCCCGATGGCACATCTATCGCCAGCACCGGCGCGCCGCTGTCATTAATAGCGGCAATCGCCTGTGCATATTTTTCACGCACCGCACCTGTCAAACCGGTTCCCAGCATCGCGTCGACCACAATTGCTTGGGGATCAGGACTTGCCCCCGTCCACGCTTGCACCGTCACGCCGACATCTACCGCAGCTTGCATTGCCAGCGCCGCATCGCCGCTCAGCGCCAAAGGGTCGGCCAGGGCCCACACACGAACGGGCAAACCATGCTCCGCCGCCAGTACCGCAATCAGATAGCCATCCCCGCCGTTATTACCACCTCCGCAAAATATTTCTATCGGCGAGCAGTCTGGCCAGCGCTGCTGCAGTTCACGGAAAGCAGCCAATGCAGCTCTGTGCATAAGGTCAAAACCACTGATACCACCGGCAATCGCGAGTCGGTCCAGCTCCCGCACCTGCGACGCGGTATATAGTAGTTGCTCAGCGATTATGGACTCACTAGGCGTGGTCAGTGACATACAGCGCTTCTCGATTATGTGTTACACATTCCTATCATAGCGCCCAAAGCAGTGCTGGCAAACTTAGCTCCCAGGAACTTGGGTAACACGACACCAAAACTAATATGCTGACGCAGCGATTACACTATCAAGCGAATCTCGAATAAGCCGCTCTTTCGCGGCCACCTTTTTAAATAGCGTACCAGCAGCCTGCTCTACCACGTACTGAGCCAAGCGATCTGGCGAAACCGACTCGGCGGGAACACCCGCATCAACATCGCCATCAGCCTCTGCGCTGACGATGCTTTTCTCCTCTTCACTCAGCAAATCCTCATACAATTTGATGGCACCGTCAGCTTCAAGGCTCTCACGCACAAGGGGCAACATCGCCGACTGCACAAGCTCGGCCCCTTCAGCTACCAACAATTCAGTCGCTGCACTGCGAGGCGAGTGCAGCAATTTTTGCAAAGTACCGGGCTCCATATTGGCCACGATATCTTTCAGGATTGGCCCCGCCACCGGAATGGCATTTTCAGCGGCGCGGTTAATCATAATTTCCAGCAAGGCCGCCTCGGGCTTGTCATTTAAATCCCGGGCCACATCAATCACTAAGCCAAGTGGTGGTGGCAGTAGAACCCGCACTAGCCGATCATCCAAAAAACCGCCCTTTGCCGCTAACAGATCAACCACCAAATCAATACCGGATTTGAGCTTTTGGGCAAAGGTATTAGCTAGCACTTGTTGAAATTTGGCTTGGGCAGCCAGGGACATACCATCGAACATCGATGCACAACCAGACGTCAACAGCGTCATAAACACGAAGGCAATTACACGCAATTTTTAAATACCAGCGAGAGAAAGCTCAGAGGGAAGTGCCGAAATGGCGGCGCATTCTAGCAGAACGCCAAAAGAACGGTAGTGGCGCCGCAAACAACAATTACAAAAAGTATTCCTGAAGATCGACTGCCACTAGAAAGAACAAAAACTGACTCGTAGCAACACGTGCCAGAATAGACCTAGGACTCACCAACCGCGAAATCCAAAGCGACATACAGACGCGCCCCAAGGGTGTAAAATGCCCAATACGACCACGCTCATTAGGCAACGGCAACTTGATGTCCATCACCTCGACCAATCTTGACGAACTGGCCCAGCAGATTAAAGCCTGGGGCAGAGAGCTTGGCTTCGCCCACATTGGCATTAGCCCCGCCACTAATGCTGCCCACGCAGAGCATTTGCGCAACTGGCTGGCAAAGCAATATCACGGCGACATGAGCTATATGGCCGAGCGCGAAGGCCTCCGCGCTGCGCCGGCAGAACTACTGCCAGGCACCGTCCGCGTTATAAGTGCGCGCTTAGATTACTTACCCGACGGCGAAAACTGTGAAGAAATCTTAACCTCACCCTCTAAGGCCTATATTTCTCGGTATGCACTGGGGCGCGACTATCACAAACTCATCCGCAAACGCCTGAGTCAATTGGCGGAGAAAATTAGCGCCGTCGCCGGTGGCAGTCACCGCGCCTTTGTCGATAGCGCACCGGTACTTGAGCGGGGCTTTGCCGAACAAGCTGGCTTGGGCTGGATAGGCAAAAACAGCATGCTGATTAACAGCAAAGCGGGTTCCTGGTTTTTCTTAGGTGAGATTTATACAGACCTGCCCCTGCCTACCGACCCGCCGCAAGAAACAGGTCATTGTGGGACTTGCCGCGCCTGCTTAGACGACTGCCCAACGGGCGCCATTGTGGCGCCATATCAAGTGGACGCCCGCCGCTGTATTTCTTATTTGACCATTGAGCTAAAGGACAGCATTCCAGAAGACTTGCGTCCACTAATGGGAAATCGCGTTTTCGGTTGCGATGACTGTCAGCTTGTATGCCCCTGGAATAAGTTTGCACAAACAACTACAGAAACTGACTTCTCTCCCCGCCACCAACTCGATAACAGCGAACTAGTCTCCCTATTTTTATGGACCGAACAGGAGTTCCTCGACAATACCGCTGGCTCTGCCATTCGGCGCATTGGCTACCAACGCTGGCTGCGTAATCTCGCCGTAGGGATTGGCAACGCGCCGGCAAATGACGACGCGATTCGCGCACTTCACACCCAATATGCCGTAGCGGATGAGATGGCTAGAGAACACATTACGTGGGCGCTAAACCGACTGCAAAAGATGTCATCGAAATAAAAAACGCCAATAAAAAAGCCCCTGCGAAAGGGGCTCTATATTTCGAAAATAACGTCTTAAAAAGGTAGCGAATAATTCAACATCACGCTTTCGCGCCCCTCACCCTCGTCGCTGTAATTTACGTTTAACGCCAAGCGAGATTTGTCGAAAAGCACCGCCGCACCAATACTGGCATCGACAAAGTTGTCTCCGTCTGCGCGATAGCTCGGCATGCGGTAACTTGCATAGCCTAAATTGGTATTGGTGACTTCAATAGTTTCATCCGCATCCTCAAGCTCTGACACAGAGAACACCTCAGCATAAAGATTAATACCGCCATTCACGCTTAAATTTGCCAAAAGTCCTGCGCGAAGCTGGCGACTCTGACGACTTTGTTCACCCCATTGATAATTAGAAACCGCACCGCCAGACTCGGTGTAACCATCTACCGCACCGGTCAAGAAACGCGCCCCCAGCGCTGGCGCAATACTGATATTTTTAGATGAGGAAAGTTCGTATGCCACTTGACCGTCAAGATGCCAGCCGTAGCCGTCGCTGCCACCTGACGCCGTTAATGCGCGATCACCCAAATTAAAGTGCCTGTCTAAATCACTGTAATCAATCACATTCAGACCGGCACTACCCTCCGCCAACCATTGGCCATCGCGGTAATTAAGCAAGCCACTCAGACCAACACTGCTGGCAGAAAAGTCTGCGCCGTCGGTGTCAGTTTCGTGCTTAGACATACTGAGCGCCGCGCCCAAACTCATCGCAGGTGATACCGCACTATTGTAGCCAAGGGTTAAATGGCTGGTTTTCTGATCGCCACCACTTGGCGTATCTTCGTTTGCACCACTGGCATTAATAAATAATCTATCGGTATTTTCAAACCAGCGATTTTCCCTGAGCATTTGCGAGAGGCTGTCGTGCTGCGTGCGCGCAATTCCAAGTGCAATGCCCGACAGACGGCCAACCAACTGCGGCGCCATCACGACATCAATTAGATAATCGCCGGTAATCTCGCCCACTTTGGCGGTCGGATGAACGCCGTCGTTAAACAATAATTTACTGGGGTCAGGGTTTACGCCGTCGATACCAAATACCGGATGCTGAATACAGTCGCCGCCACTGTCGTCGAAACACATATAGCGCTGGTCAAATGTACCCAGCGGGCCAAACGCAATATTAGCGCCGTTGGCGAATCCATAATCCTCCGCATTGGCGGCTATATAGGTGATCACCCCAGCTAAATCCACTGGAATAATATTAGCCGAACTAAAATTCGCGAAGGTCATTAAGGCCTGATTGTAACCCGCGGCCCCCGCCGATATTGCCGCCGCCGAACCTGGAACGACAAAGTTTTGTGCCTGCGCCGCTGCGGTATTACCCAAGTCAGGTAAATTGCTAAGCATGATATAACGTCCGCCGGCCGCACTGATGGCTGATACACCAGCGATCAGTGTCTGGGCAGAATTTACAATACTCGCCTGGTCAAATGCGGTGCCGTTAAGGAAATCATTGCCGCCACCGTCTATCAAAATTAAAGCATTTGAATCAATGGTATTGTGCTCTGTTAAATAGGCAGGTCTAGCAACTGCACCACCCGCGGGCAGGGCGAGACCGGTGCCGTTTATCGAGTTTAAGATATCTGCCGTTTCGTAGCCGCCGACAGCGTAGTTTGTACCCCCACTTACAGCAGGATCAGTCGGCAAGCCAAGCGCCGTACCCAAATATTGCGGGGCAATATTGGCATAGTCGCCCACGGTAAAATCGCCGTTTCCATCACCGACCCTATTGGTAAACCGGAGGCCTAAATTACCGCTGTCTAATAAGCTATCGCCAAAGATAAGCAGCTGACTAAAATAGCTCTGCGCAGACACAGGCGAGCACATTAGGGTAGCCACACACAGTGCGGTCAGTTTTCTCATAGCCATATACCTTCTTATTATTTAATTGTTTTAACCGTCAATTCATCCAGCAACGGAGCTAAATCGAAACAATAGCTCCATCACAAGTATTCATCGACAACATAGAGCACTACGAGACCTGTTTTAGCGGTAAACAACAATACGGGTAAATACAGATAGCCTAGGGCCGGTTCACACTAATGAACATAGAAGACAATTCGCACTAAAGCAAAGCGACGGCACTAGGGAAGAAAATAAGATGGGCAGGCTCGCGCCACGCTAAATAGTGACAACGAGCAGCCAAGGAGGATTTAAGAAAGGCGTAAAAAATGCTCGCGATAATAACCCAACTCCGCAATAGAATCGTAAATATCATTCAGCGCCAAATGGCTCGCACTTTTTTTCAGGCCGCCGCTTAGATCTGGGCGCCAGCGTTTCGCCAATTCCTTTACACTACTCACGTCCAAATTGCGGTAGTGAAAAAAGGCTTCCAGAGCCGGCATTTCGCGGGCCATAAAACGGCGGTCTTGGCAAATGCTATTGCCACACATCGGCGACGCGCCCTTTTCAACATGCTTGTCTAAAAATGCCAAGGTTAAGCGCTCGGCCTCTTCCACCGTAATGCAGGTATCTTGCACACGCTTGGTTAAGCCAGACTGCCCATGCTGACGGGTATTCCACTCATCCATGCCTGCCAAGACCTCGTCCGGCTGATGAATAGCCAGTACCGGGCCTTCTGCTAGCACATTTAAATTGGCGTCGGTCACCACCGTGGCAATCTCAATAATGTGGTCGTTGATGGTATCTAAACCGGTCATTTCAAGATCGATCCAAATCAAATTTTGAGTCTTGTCCATAAACTTGCCTTCACGGTGAATAATCAATTGATACTGCTGTGATCTCGAACAGTAATTGCAAACTAGCTACTTTTTTCAGTCTGCCTAGAACATGAGCTAGTTAACGCAGATTGTCGATTGTAGCAGTACATAGGTTAAGATGGCGCTTCTTAGGCGAATGAACCTTCATGACAAAACGTAAACTCAGCCGCCAGCAACGCTGGCGCATAGAAAAAGTACAGGCCGAACGCAGCGATCGCGCGAGCAAACGCGACTCAAAGCTCGACCAAGCGCTGAGCGAAGGCGAGCTCGGCGCCGAGCAAAACGGCCTTATTGTAAGTCATTTTGGCCAACAGGTTGAAGTTGAAGGCGAAGGTGGCCTAAGGCAGCGCTGTCATGTCCGCGCCCACATCGACGGCCTAGTCACCGGCGACAGCGTCACGTGGCGAGAAGGCAAACCAACAGGAGTAGTGGTCGCCTGCAACAATCGCGAATCGCTATTATCTCGCCCCGACAATCACGGCAAGTTAAAGCCCGTTGCCGCCAATATCGACCATATTGTCATCGTCATTGCCCCCGAACCCCGCGCCCACGCCAATTTAATAGACCGGTATTTAGTTGCCGCCGAGGCCATCGGTATTCGACCGATATTACTACTGAATAAAACCGATCTAATTAACGACGACAACCGCGAGTATCTAGACAGCATGCTGACGCGATACCAAGAAATTGGCTATCCAGTCACCCGCGCGTCCACCGCTGCTGAACGCGGCCTCGACGAATTAAAGCAAACTCTATGCGGACACATCAGTGTTTTTGTCGGGCAATCCGGGGTAGGAAAATCCTCCCTAGTCAATAGCCTACTCCCAGGCACAGACACCCGCATCGGCGCACTGTCTGAAGCCACCGCAAAAGGCAAACACACCACCACCACCGCCCGTCTCTTTCATTTTCCCGACGGCGGCAGTCTGATCGACTCCCCCGGCATCCGCGAGTTTGCGCTCTGGAATATGGATCGAGAAAAAGTGCTAGCCGGTTTTATTGAATTTCGACCATTCCTCGGCATGTGCCGCTTCCGAGACTGTAAGCACGAACACGAACCGCGCTGTGCCTTGCTAGATGCAGAGGCAGAAAACAAAATTCGTCCCGAGCGCATGGCCAGTTACCGACAAATCATCCAAAGCCTAAACGAAGAGTGAGCTGAATCGTCATCTCACTTTGCTAGAATGGATTCACTGACGAGTGAGAAAACCGCGAGATTCATTGTCCCAATTAATAAGCGTGCAATTAATCCATTACATTATGACGTCGCTTCGCTAGCACAGCTCCTGTTACAATTTGGCGTCACCTAAAGTACAAGTTGTTTACTATGAAAAACTGGCCACTATTAATTGAAACAAGCGACCTCGCTGAATCACTGCACGATCCGAAATTATTGATTTTGGACACCAGCAGCGCCGCTAATTACGCCGAACACCATATCCCCGGAGCGGTGCATATAGCGCCCGCAGAATTACAAAGTGGTGTTAAACCCGCTGTTGGAAAGCTACCCAGCATTGAGGCCTTAAACAGCCTGTTCGCAAAAGTTGGCTTGACACCGGACAAGCACGTTGTCGCCTACGACGACGAAGGCGGTGGTTGGGCGGGCCGCCTAATATGGACTTTGGACGTAATTGGTCACCACAATTACTCTTATCTCGACGGCGGCTTGCACGCGTGGCTACACGCCGGACACCCTACTGAGAAAGTCCCGAATCATCCCGCGCCCACTAAGCAAGACATCACCATTGATAGTCTGCCGATTGCCGAGATTGAAGATTTCATCAGCCTACTCGACAACAGCCAGCTCGCAATATGGGATGCGCGCTCACCAGAGGAATACCGCGGCGAAAAAGTATTAGCGCAGCGCGGTGGCCATATCCCCGGCGCGATCAATTTAGATTGGTTAGAATTAATTGATCGCGACAATCAAATGCGCCTCAAAGATTTGACCGAGTTACAAACTCGCTTAAACGAATTGGGGATCACCGCCGACAAAACCGTCATCACTCACTGCCAGACTCACCATCGCTCTGGCCTCAGCTATTTGTTGATGAAAATTCTTGGCTACCCGCATATCAAGGGCTATCACGGCTCTTGGGGCGAATGGGGGAACAGTGAGACGACGCCTATTGAAATCGGTGACCAAGCGCAATCAAGCGCGAACACGCCCTGATTTCGAGCCACCATTTCAGTCATAACAACCACACCGAGCATCGGCAAAAGGACAGCTTGTGAAAATTGCGTTTATTATTTTGCAGTATCTGCTACCCCAGCACCTTTTGTCGCGACTGGTAGGCAAACTCGCAGACACTGAAATCCCTTGGCTCAAAGACCTACTAATCGAGCGCTTTATCAAACAATACCAGGTTGATATGAGTGAAGCTGCCGATTCTGACTACCGCAATTACGCCAATTTCAACGCCTTTTTCACCCGTGAATTAAAAGCCGGGGCACGCCCCATCTGCGACGCCGAAGGCGATATTGCCTGCCCAGCCGACGGCGCGATCAGTCAAATAGGCAAGATCACCGGAGGCCGAATTTTCCAAGCCAAAGGCCAAGACTATAGCTTGCTAGCACTGCTAGGCGGCGACCGCGAGATGACCGCTCAGTTTGAGAATGGCAGTTTCGCCACCGTGTATTTGTCACCACGCGACTACCACCGCGTCCACATGCCTCTCGCCGGCACACTGCAAAGTATGAGCTATATTCCAGGCGCACTATTCTCGGTAAACACCACCACCGCCGAAAATGTCCAAGGTTTATTCGCTAGAAACGAGCGCGTAGTGTGCTTGTTTGACACCGAAGCCGGCCCAATGGCTGTTATTTTAGTGGGAGCCATGATTGTCGCCGGTATTGAGACGGTGTGGGACGGACAAGTTGCGCCACCACCAAAGGGCATTAAAACAACCGATTACCGTCAAGCGGCAAGGGAAATTCACTTAGAAAAAGGCGCCGAAATGGGTCGATTCAAGCTTGGCTCGACTGCCATCGTGCTTTTTGCAAAAGATCGCGCTGAGTGGCTTGAGACTTTTCAAGCGACCACCGCAACGCGCCTTGGCGAGACCTTAGGGCAACTCAAACAGAACCCTTAACTTACGCTGTCACGCGCGCTCGAGCGGAAACGCAATGACCTCATCGATGCGCTCCGCCTTGCACGCGAGCATCGACAGACGGTCAAAACCCACCGCAACACCCACACAAGCAGGCAAGCTCGCCATCGCCTTTAGCAGATGACGGTCAATCGGGGGCAGCACCTGATCATTGTCTGCCCGGCGGCTGTGATCTTGCCTAATTCGCCTAACTAACTCACCCGGATCTGTTAATTCGTCGTAGCCATTGGCTAACTCCATGCCCGCGTAAAACGCTTCGAAACGAGCCGCCAGCTCAACGCCGTCCGCATTGATAAACGTCTTTGCCAAAGCAGCTTGCTCGCTGGGGAAGTCGCAGACAAAACTCAGGGATTCGCGATCTAAGGCCGGCTCAATCACAGACGACATAAGTAGCTGCAGCCAGGTGTCGCGATCATCGGTATCAAAATGGATATCCATATGCGAATGTGCGCAGGCTTTTAGTTCGTCTAGCGACGCACTATGCGGATTTAGACCGCAGTGCAGCTCAAAAACGTGCTGATAAGTGTGGTGTTTTACGCTAAGCGGGCCAACCGCCAAGCCCACAATCGCGGCGACCTCATCCATTAACTCCGCCATCGACAAGCCCGGACGGTACCACTCGAGCATCGTAAACTCCGGATTGTGCCGCCTGCCCCGCTCACCGCGCCGAAACGCCTTGCAGATTTGGTAGATTGGGCCGCTACCCGCCGCCAGCAGACGCTTCATCGCAAACTCAGGTGACGTCTGCAAATACATGAGTGCGCCACCATCGGGGGCAACCGTGGTAATAGCTTCGATATTGGGATCAGTGACTGGCGCAGAGGCTAGTAGAGGTGTTTCCACCTCCAAGACCCCGCGAGTCGCAAACAAGGCGCGCACAGAGGAAAGTAATTGTGCGCGGCGACGCAGAGCCGAAAATTCAGCTGTGGGCCGCCAATCTGACATTTAAGATTTTACTCGGTTCTGATATTCGCCGGTGCGAGTATCTACCTTTATCACTTCGCCTACGCTTAAAAACAAAGGCACTTTAACAACCGCACCGGTGCTCAAATAGGCAGGTTTAGTTCCACCTTGGGCGGTATCGCCTTTTACACCGGGGTCAGTTTCTACAATTTCCAACTCAACAAAATTTGGTGGTGTCACCGACAGCGGCGCGCCGTTATAAAGCGTTACGGTGCACACATCCTGCTCTTTGAGCCAATTCGACGCATCGCCAACCGCTTTGAGATCAGCCTGAAACTGCTCAAAGGAATCGGGATCCATAAAGTGGTAAAACTCGCCATCGTTATACAGATATTCCATATTTTGATCGATAACGTCGGCGCCTTCCAAAGACTCGCCAGACTTAAAAGTACGCTCCCAAACCCGACCTGAGTTAAGATTACGCAAGCGCACCCGGTTAAAGGCTTGGCCTTTACCTGGCTTAACAAATTCATTGTCTAAAATAGAACAAGGCTCGCCATCGAGCATCACCTTCAGTCCGTTGCGAAACTCATTGGTAGAATAATTAGCCATGATTTTCCTCAGCGACGGTGTAAAACCGTTAATTAAAAAGGCGTCAATGATACCCTTAAACGACACAGTTTGGCAGACCGAAAGCTGGCAGCAACAAATGCGCGGCATGATCCGCGACCCCGAACAGCTATTTCAGCGGCTGCAACTAGACCCATCAGAACAGCCCGACATCGCGGCGGCAATGCGACAATTTCCACTTCGCGTACCCGAAGCCTTTGTCGCAAAAATGGCCATTGGCGACTGGCGAGACCCGCTGCTATTACAGGTATTGCCGCTAGCTACAGAGAGTCAAGAGCAGCCCGGCTTTATTAACGACCCCCTCGATGAAATCAACGCCAACCCCGCGCCGGGTTTAATTCACAAATACCACGGGCGGGTATTACTCATTACCAGCCCAAGCTGCGCCGTTCACTGCCGCTATTGTTTTCGCCGCAACTTCCCCTATGACGATAACAATCCAAGCCAGCGAGACTGGCAAAAAACCCTAGGGTATATCCAAGAGCGACCGGATATTAGTGAGGTGATACTCAGCGGCGGCGACCCTCTATCGGCACCAGACGATTACTTAGAGAAGCTGATCCACAAAATTGCCGCAATTCCCCACGTTAAAACCCTGCGCATCCACACTCGCCTACCACTGGTGCTGCCAGCGCGAATTACCCCCGAGCTTACTAAAGTTCTAAGCAATCACCGACTGAAAACCGTGATGGTGATTCACTGCAATCACGCCAACGAAATTGATACTCATACCGCCGGCGCCCTAGACATATTGCAGAAAGCAGATATTACCCTGTTAAATCAAAGTGTTTTGCTTAAAGAAATTAATGATAATGTCGATACATTGGTTAATCTCAGTGAGCGTCTTTTCGACGCCAAGGTCATACCCTACTATCTACACTTGCTCGACAAAGTGAGAGGCGCAGCGCATTTTGACGTAACAGAAGTAAAGGCACAGGCATTAATGGAAGGTATACTTACGAAGTTGCCGGGCTATTTAGTACCACGCCTAGTATTGGAAGACCCGAAAGCAAGCAGCAAGCGGCCACTTGCACTACAATGGATTGACGCGTAAAAACATAGACTTAAAACACAAAGTAAATGCCACGCGACATTACAGAGCCAGAAATAGGACTTTATGAAAAATAACTCAAGCCTTGCTGTCGCGACGCCTGACATAACGCGCGACTCGCACAGCCAGTTCGCGCTAAACGGCGGCGCAGTCAAATCTTGGCTGAGCTACCTGCCCTTGACCAATTTGGGCGAATCCACCCGCCTACTCTTTCAGGCCCTGTCAGAGCTAAGTCACACTGCATGTAAACCCAAAGATCGCTACGAAATACTCGAAATCATTCGTCCGCAAGTTCATCACATCGTCAAGGGTTTATCTCAGCATTACCTTAACAAGCCAGTGATACTGGCGGAAAAAACACAAAAGATTGTACTGCTCGCTAACACCCTAAATACCCAGCTGGCGACGGGTTACTGCCAAGCCTTTAAAGGTCTAGAAGGCGAAAACCGCCTGCTGCGCTCCAAAGAAGCCATGGCCACATGCCTGCATCGTGCACTTATTGAACACTGCCGAATACTACTGCGTACTTACCAACTTTATGGCTCATCACACGCAGGCTTTTGGCTTACCGCCCATGAAATTTATAAATGCGTACAAACCCAGAAGCTGGGTAAAACAAAGGTCATCGACAACCTATATGGCGATGCCAGCGTACGGCAAGCCTACGTCCGCTTGCTCATGTTAGGCTGCAGCAAAACCCATCAGCTCCCACAGCGCCATATTGAAGAAGTCTTTAATGAACTCAACCAATGGTCATCGCTCATTGATTTGCGTAGCGATAGGCTAGAAAGCTGTGTGTTCTTATTTAATCCGGCCGAAGATGCCTCACCCGTTTACCGAGAACTCATTCAACGCGCGCCATCTCTTGGCTGGCTGGGCATTGATACTAGAACCTTACTAGCACAAAGCGGCGGCCTATCTAGTTCGTCATCACCGCGAAAAAGCAATGCCCCCAAACCAAGTAAAACCGTGCTCGACCATCTCAGTATTGCGTGGAGTTCGGCGACATCACGGGCGGCGGAACGGATTCCCTGCAACGACCCGATTCTGATTACCGTGGGTATGAATACCACCCATTTCTACGTTGCCAATCAAACTGATTTTAGTAGCTTTCAATTTGAGAACGACCACAACGATGACTCTGAACTTTTTCGCGAGCGCCGAAACAATCAGGATGACGTATGGAGTAAGAATGGCGGCGTAGATGCGCGCAGCCGCGATAAGAGTGCCCCAGCGATGTCACCCATCCCCTACCGAAATACCGAAAGCCAGATAGAAACCATTAATTATAGCCTTCCGCAAAACGCGCCAGCTGCCAACGCGCCGGAAAATAAATACGAGTATTTGCGTTCACGCATGCTGGACACCAGCGGTTCGGGATGCCGAATTGAGTGGCCAGAAGATACTCAACTCCGCATTCGCACCGGCGAGCTTGTCGGTTTAAAAACCGACGACTACGAAGGATGGCGCGTCGGCGTTGTCCGCTGGCTACGCAGTGACAGCACGCATCAAATAGGTATCGAAGCATTGGCATCAACGGCAACGCCCTACAGCGCTCGCTTAGTGCAATCAGGCTTGGCGGTAAACGAGTACCAGCGGGCCATGCTCTTGCCAGGCAGCCAAATTGCAGAGGGCCCGCTATTGCTCTTATCTGGCGTTGTTGGCATTTCCGAGGGGCACACCGTCGAGCTCTTGCGCCCAGGGCATGCAATGCGTATAAAATTAGGCAAGATTGTAGAGCAATCTAATGCCTTCAAACTATTTAGCTTTCAAGACATTGCCCGCTCATCAATTAAAATTGATGTACCTGACGCTGACGCGGTTAATAAAAACGACTTCAACCAACTTTGGGATATTTTGTAATTCGAGCCCAGAAATCAGGTTTTTAACACTACTTCTATTACCGTAGAGCACTTATGAGCAGCAGTAACACTGCCATCAATATTCTTTTGTTTTGCCTCGCAGACAGCGACGCCGAGCAACTCGTAACACACTGCCGCCGCGGTGGTCGCATCGCCCATACCTTTGGTATCGACACTGGCGAAAAACTCGCGGCAGCAATTTGTGACAGTGATTGGGACGTACTTATTTTTGATGCCGAGCAATCTCAGCTCGACATCCAACGCTGCTGTCACATTCTGCGCAAATACCACAAAGACATCCCGGTAATTTATGTCGGCGAAGGCGATGCCCTGCAGCCGCCAGACCCCGACGTCGTCGACATGATCAATAAATACAATATGGCCCAGATCGTTAACGCGGCGTTCAAAGCACAGTCCGCTTTGGGCGTGCGCCGCGAACTAGCCACAACAAAAACCGCTTTGTCTGAGGCCGAGGAGCGCAATCAATTACTGCTGAATGATCATCAGGACCCGATTGCCTATATCACCGATGGCATGGTGATTTACGCGAACACGCCGTTTTGCGAACAGATGGGCTACGATGACCTAGATGGCTTCCCTATCGTCGACCTCATCACCAATAAAGACCAAGAGCGCTTTAAAAACGTCCTTAAAAAACAGCGGCAACACAACGAACATCAGCAATTTGAAATTAGCTTTTTTCTGTCGAACCGCAGCGAATTCAAAACCCATATTGTCTGTGATAGCGCCCATTACGAAGGCGAAGACTGCATACAAATTTCAATTGTTAAACCCAGCGATAAAGATAAGTCCAACGGTGTAGATAACACCACGCGAATGAGTAGCAAACACCAGTTTTTAACCCTGCTGCAAGAATTTATTGAAAACGAGCGCAATAGCGATTCGTCCCTAATTTTGATGTCTGTGGACCACTTCAGCAAACTGCGGCACAGCACTAGCCTAATTGACGTTGAACTCCTTATTGAAGCGCTAAGCAATCGCGTTCGCACCAACTTGCCTGCGCAGCACTACGGTCGCGTCGCCGACGACATGATCGCCGCCATCGCGCACCACGTCTCAAGTGACACTGCGCTAGAAATGGCGATGGAATTAGTAAAGGCCATCGAGTCTGAAATTTTTGAAGTGCGCAAGCAGTCGTTGCAATGCACCGCTAGCATTGCCGTTATGCCGATAAATCACTTAACGCCACCCAAGGCATCGCTGCTGCTAGACACTGCTTTTGACGGAGCGGAAAAGATCTATCACGCGGGTGGCAACAATGCAGAGATTTGCCGCCGGGATCGTCAACAACTTGACCGCAACACAGCCCCAGATGATGTCATCACAGAATCGATGAACAATAATCGTCTGAGCTTGCTATTCCAGCCTCTGGTGAATCTTGGCGCATCCAGTGGCGACCATTACGAAGCCACGCTCAATATTAATGACTGGGTGGAAGGCGAAATTACGGCCGGAGAAATGCTCCGAGCTATTGAACGCGAACCAGAAAATACCCAGCTAGATCACTGGATCGTGGTTGAGGCCACCAAGCAATTAGCAAAAGAGCGGCTCGCAGGCCAAGATCTGAAACTTATCATCAACCTTAGCGGCAACGTTTTCCATGATCCAGAGTTTTGCTCATGGTTATCCGTGGCATTCAAAGCCGCCGGCCTGCCACCCTCGTCAGTAATTTTACAGTTCAGCGAGGAAAGCATTGCCGATGCCTTAAAACCGGCTCTGGATTTTGCCACCCACTTACAAAAACTGGGCTCATCTCTGGCGGTAAGGAATTTTGGCCGAGCCCAAAAAGGCAATAAATTCCTGAGCCACATCCGCCCAGCCTTGGTAAAACCAGGCTACCGCGCGGCAGACATGCCGACTGACGAACAGATTCGCGACATGGTTCAACATGCGAAAACGCTCAACAGCCAGATTGTTATCCCGAATGTAAGCAGCGCGGCAACTCTCGCCATGCTTTGGCAATTGGGTCCGGACTTCATTCAGGGCAGCTATGTGAATGAGCCCATGCCCAGCATGAACTATGAATTTGCCGCCTTTGGCTAGCGCTGACCTCTTTTAAGAAGGCCAGAAAAACGAGTGCAACAGAAACCTTATTTTCCGGTTAAGCGGTCGCTGATTCCCAACAAATACAAAATCCCATCCAAACCAAGGGTAGAAATTGACTGCTTGGCATTTTCGCGGACAATCGGTTTAGCTCTAAAAGCGATCCCCAATCCCGCGATACTGAGCATTGGCAAATCATTTGCACCATCACCAACCGCAATAACCTGCTCCATATCCAAGCCTTCGCGCTTGGCTATCTCGCGCAGCAACTCTGCCTTGCGCTTGCCGTCCACAACAATACCCTCTACCTCGCCCGTGACTCGACCATCGCGTATAACGAGCTCATTGGCATGAACATAATCTATGCCCAACTTGCGCTGCAGATAGTGACCAAAATAGGTAAAGCCGCCGGATAATATAGCGGTTTTATAGCCGAGCAACTTTAACGTTGAGACCAAATTCTCTGCACCTTCGGTAATTCGCAAGCTCTCTGCAATACCAGCCAACACTGATTCATCTAAGCCTTTTAACAAGGCCACCCGCGCCTTAAAGCTCTCGGTAAAATCAATTTCACCACGCATTGCACGCTCGGTAATTTCCGCAACCTGCTCGCCAACACCGGCAGCGATGGCGAGCTCGTCAATCACCTCGGCTTCAATCAGTGTTGAATCCATGTCGAAGGCGACCAAGCGACGGGTGCGGCGGAACATATTGTCTTCTTGATAGGCAATATCGATATCCATCTCACTGGCTAGATGCAAAAGCTCACGACGGAAGTCGGTGGCATCCGGCAAATTACCTCGAACCGACAACTCAACAGACGCTTTGGATTGCTGGGCAACCCCTTCAAGCGGCACCCGACCCGACAGGCGATCGATCCTATCAATATTTAAAGCGTAGCGAGAGACGACATCGGTGACACCGGCGATATGCCTTGCCGTAATCTTGCGCGCCAACAGGGTCACAATATGACGCTGCTTGCCTTGGCCAGACACCCATAAATTGTAGCTTTCGGGACTAACCGGCAGAAAGCGAACCTGCATGCCCATCTCATGGGTGCGGAATAAAATATCTTTTAAAATACTGGCCGCTTCAGCACCCGCAGGTACTTCCACCAATAAGCCTAAAGACAAGTTATCGTGAATCACAGCCTGGCCGATATCTAAGATATTCACCTGATGATCTGCCAAAATACTGGTTATTGTACTTGTCACGCCGGGCCGATCATCGCCCGCTATGTTGATCAATATAATTTCGTTCACACCACCCCCTGCAGCAATCGGCGTATTGTAGCGGTAGACGTGATTTCACCCAAGCACCACTGCATTAGAATGCACTTATAATTAAAATGTGCGAAAACAACGTACTGATCTCCGGCGCGAAAAGGTCGCGATGACACGAAGTACATAGGCAATTTAAGCAACGCCAACACCCAAGATGTCGAGTCCAGTAATTAATCAGCGCTTTCCTTGATATACTCCCCCAGATAATAGAAGCCCCGCCTTCCAGATGGACAGTACAACATGCTTAAGCAGCTCCTTAAATTACCACTCTCGGCGAAATGCGGACTGATTACCGCACTGATATGCGCAATTGCAGGCATGACACTGCTACTCACCAGCATGACCGCGAGCAAACAAATCCTTCTTGAAACAACTCATTTAATAGGCCAGCAGTGGACCAACCAGCTGGCCTCGCAAAGCCAACAAGCCCTACTGCGTAACGACAAAGTAAGCCTACAAGCCATTTTACAGGACTATATTAATAGCCCTCTCATTGTCTATGGCAGTATCGCCAACTCCCGCGAAGAAACCGTGGCAGAAACGGGGCACTGGCGCGCAGAAAACCTAAATTACGAAGCGCCAGTGGCCGCAAATGGCCGACTTGGGCTCGTTAAACTGTCCCTTAGCCGCGAACTGATCGGCGATGAGATCCGCGATCTCGGCAAAACGCTGCTTATCCTCACCGGCCTATTAGCGTGTTTCAGCTACGCCATAATTGCGGTGCCAATGCGCCGCATCGAAGGTTTCTTAGAGCTGGCGCGCGCACGGATGGCACAACCCCTGCGCAATGATCACAGCGCTTACCCGGGCTCGGACAGTCTAGGGAAATTATTAGACGAAATTCACAATCCCCAGATCAGGCTTAGTAAACTCGGTAAAACCCGCTACAAAGATTATTATATTTTGCACTGCCACTGGCAGGCGTTTAGCGCCCTGCAAGCACAAATGGCGCCCGCTAGCTTCCGCGAGCATCTGCGCACGAGTTACGCCCGCGGTGAGGCGATTGCCAAGCTCTACCATGCCGATATTGTGGTACATCGTCACAACGCTATCAGCCTGCGCTTTTTTGAGGTGGAGGGTACTGATCACCCGCTGTTTCGCGCACTGTGCTGCGCCGACTTATTTCAAAGTTTAGACAAAGTATTGCGAAGCCGGGCGGGAATCGCGCATATCCACGGCGAGGGCGACCACTGGGAGTGTGCCGCCAAAGAATGCGCCGCCATTGATCAAATGCACACCGCGACAGCCGAAGGCAAGGGCACTTGGCTAGACGACGGTAGTCGTGACAATGAGCGCTTAGACGCCTGGGTAGATATTCGCGGCAATCACATTAGCGCAATGAAATCGCCTTACAGTGATTTATTAGAAAGACAGCAAACCCAGCTGAAGAAATTAACTCTGGACGCCTTCAAACAAGATGCCGCCAGAACGCAGTCTGAAGCGAATCACACTAGCTAAAAAAAACGCGGAACCAAACTTGGAACCGCGTTTTTTAGCGAGCTAAGTTTTAACTCAGCTCAACCCGCAACAATTGTTTGCAGTGCATCCACCTTCTGGAAACCGCGTGGCAACTTGTGTCCACGTCGGCCACGCTCACCTAAATAGTGTTCCAGCTCGGCAAACTTCAAGCTTAAATGACGCTTCCCGGAGATCACTTTTAAGGTATCGCGCTCAGAGAAGATAGCGATGGCGCTCACATACTCCTCGCGATTCGCAACCCGCGCCGACGGGATACCAATCATTTTATTGCCCTTACCGCGCGGCATAAGCGGCAAATCACCAACGGGGAATATCAGCATACGACCTTCGGTTGTGACCGCCACTACGTGACTAGTCTCCATATCAGCAATCGCAACCGGCGGTAAAACCAATGCGCCTTTTGGCAACGTCAGCGCTGCTTTGCCCGCTTTGTTTTTACTCTGCAGATCCGACAGTTTTACGATAAATCCGTAGCCGGCATCAGAGGCCAATAAATAATGCCCATCATCACTGCCCATCATCATGCCGGTGAAATTAACACCCGACGGTGGATTAATTCGCCCGGTTAAAGGCTCACCCTGGCCACGCGCCGACGGCAGGCCGTGAGCGGCCACCGTATAGGTTCTACCGGTACTATCGAGGATAATGACCGGTTGATTACTTTTGCCCTTAGCGGCTAATTTAAAGCGGTCGCCGGCCTTGTAGCTCAAGCTAAGCGGATCAATATCGTGGCCTTTGCCCGATCGAATCCAGCCCATTTCCGACAGCACAACGGTAACGGGTTCAGCTGAGACAATCTCTTCTTCAGAGAAAGCGCGTGCCTCACTGCGTGTAACTAGAGGTGAACGGCGCTCGTCACCAAACTCCTCGGCAACCGCCAGTAATTCTTTGCGAACCAAACTCTTCATCCGACGTGGAGAGCCCAGGGTCAACTCCAAACTATCGCGCTCAGTGGCAAGCTCATCCTGCTCACCGCGAATTTTCATTTCTTCAAGTTTTGCCAAGTGGCGTAACTTTAACTCTAGGACCGCCTCGGCCTGCGTATCGGTAATACCGAAGCGCTCCATAAGCACCGGCTTGGGCTGATCCTCTTCGCGAATAATGGCGATCACTTCGTCAATATTTAAAAACGCGATTAATAAGGCATCTAATATATGCAGACGCCTAAGTACCTTATCCAGACGGTACTCTAAACGTCGACGGGTGGTGGTGGTGCGAATTTCCAACCACTCACCAATGATTTTATCGAGCCCCTTAACCTGCGGCCGGCCATCCAAACCGATGACGTTCATATTGACCCGATAACTGCGCTCCAAGTCGGTGGTCGCAAATAAATGATTCATCACCGCCTGCTTATCGACGCGGTTTGATCTGGGAATAACCACCAGACGAGTCGGGTTTTCGTGATCTGATTCATCCCGCAAATCCACCACCATTGGCAGCTTCTTGGCTTGCATCTGCTGGGCAATCTGTTCGAGCACTTTCGATCCAGAGGTCTGATGAGGCAGTGCCGTAATGACGATATCCTCACCCTCGTCTTGCCACAGTGCCCGCATACGCAATGAGCCGCGACCACTTTCATACATTTTCCGCAAATCTTCTGGCGGCGTAATAATTTCGGCATCGGTTGGGAAATCCGGGCCTTTTACATGTTCACATAACTCGGCAACGCTGGCGTTGGGTGCGTCCAGCAAATGAATACAAGCACTCACCACCTCGCGCAAATTATGCGGCGGAATGTCGGTGGCCATACCGACCGCAATACCCGTGGTGCCATTTAGTAATATATTAGGCACCCGCGCCGGTAAGGTCGCGGGCTCGTCCATTTGACCGTCAAAATTCGGCACCCAGTCTACCGTGCCCTGCCCCAGCTCACTGAGCAGAACCTCTGCGTACTTGGTTAATTTAGACTCGGTATAACGCATTGCCGCGAAGGATTTAGGATCGTCCGGCGAACCCCAGTTACCCTGACCGTCGATAAGCGGGTAACGATAGGAGAAGTTCTGCGACATCAATACCATCGCTTCGTACACGGCGCTATCGCCGTGTGGGTGGAACTTACCGATAACGTCACCCACGGTGCGCGCAGATTTCTTGTGCTTGGCATTCGCCTTAAGCCCAAGCTCACTCATGGCGTAAATAATACGGCGCTGCACCGGCTTCAGACCGTCTGCAATATTGGGTAGCGCCCGATCGAGAATGACATACATGGAATAGTCCAAATAAGCCTTCTCGGTATAACTTTTTAAGGGCATTTGCTCGACGCCATCAGCGCCAATCACAATAGTTTCCGACATATTCTCTTATTCAATCCTTATTCATTGCCACTGATCACTTCATGGAATGGCTACGTACAAGCCACTACGGAACATATAACACTCTACGGGTAATTACGAAGATTCAATCCTGCTGCGCCGACATATACTGACTCCACGTTGATCAGAGGAGATCCGACATGACTGCTCAAAAAGTAGTAAGCCTATCAGAATATCGTCAAGATACGCAGCAAATGCATATAGACGACGTTAGCGCTCAGGCCTTCTTGTTTCTACAAGAGCAAGCTCAAGAACTTGATCTCCCCATGCGCAAATTGCTGAAAGAGCATTTACTAGGCATTGCCTGCGTTGTCAAAGCCGTTGAAGGTATCGACGAAGCGCAAAACTGGCTCGCACTGATTAGCGACGAAATCAGCACCGGCGAACGCCACTAAGCTCCCCCTAATGTGCGGTGATCTTCTTTTCACCGCAGCGCTCACACACATACACTGTAACTAGCTTTCCCAGCTTCACATCAAACTGCTTAGCCTTATCGACCCGCCACTTGTGAAAGCCTTCGCGGCACAGCGTATTAGGCGTTTTGCCCTGCGGCAACTTACGTTTAAAGGGCAATACATCGCCCATAGCAACTCTCCCTTAGATTCACTACAACGCTCTACCACTGCGTGGATTTCGCGATTACTATACGCGCCTTGAGATAGCTGCGCGATAACTGAACGCAACGAGGGAGCATCATGGAAATTAGCCGCAATAAAGTCGTGTCATTTCACTACGAATTACGCAACGGTGACGGCACCGTATTAGAAGATAACTTTAATGACACGCCGTCACTATATATGCACGGAGCCGATAACATCATAAGTGGCCTAGAAAAAGCCATGGCCGGCCACACGGTAGGAGATGAGTTTGAAGTCTCACTCGCGGCTAAAGATGCCTACGGTGAAATTGAACCCAATAAAACCGAACGTATTCCCGCCAAATATTTGAAGCACGAAGGTAAAATTAAAGTTGGTCAAGCCGTGCGCTTTAACACCGACAAGGGGATGCGCAATGCCACAGTGGTAAAAGTCGGTAAGTTTTCAGTCGACGTTGACCTCAACCACCCCTTGGCAGGCCAAAGCCTGAGCTTCAAAATTCTTATCAAAGATATTCGCGACGCCACCGACGAAGAAATTCGCCATCGTCACGCCCACGGTGAAGGTGGTCACCAACACTAATAAGCAAAGTTTATATTACTGTTTTCGCGACGCTCGCCAACGCTCGGCGGCATCGCGAATAAAACCCGCTACCAGATCGCGATTCTCAGCCCGAGAAAAGGTTTGGATATGGCCACCCTCATAGCTAATTAGCGTTTTCGGCTGCTTTGCAGCGGCAAGCAATCTTTCAGCGTGGCGATACGGCACCACCGGATCGTCCCGGCCGTGAATCAGCAACAGCGGCAGCGGTGAAATAGCAGAAATTTCGTCAAGCAAATTCTCTCCCTCGGGCATCGCCCACGCGGCGAGACACTGGAAAGACCAAGCAAGCCAATTCGACGCCGCAACTTTCTTAGCGATATCAGCGTAGCCGGTAAAACCCGCATCCAGAATTACCCCCGCTAGAGCGGGGTACTGCCGTCCATTACGTGCCACCGCAACACCAGCGAGACTCGCACCAATACTCTGCCCCAATACCACGATTGGCGTATTTACCTGCGCCGGCTGCGCAGAGAGATATTGCAGCGCGGCAAGAATATCCATTTGCGCACCTCGAACACTGGCTTCACCAGAAGACTGACCATAGCCGCGATAGTCTATAAGCAACACATTAATACCACGCGCGGGCAACCAATAGACGCTGGCTAAATGAGTACTTATATTTTCAGCATTGCCGTGGGCAAATAAAACGGTGGCCTCAGCTTTACCTTCCGCGGGCAACCACCAGGCACTCACCGTGCCGCCATCGGCTATTGCAATTCTGACATCTGCATACGCCAATCCGACATCGGCTGGGCTGCGAACAAGTTGTTGCTGCGGGAAAAATAGCAAGCTCTCGCAAGCGCTAAGCACGAATACAAAGATTAAAACGAACACTCGCGAAAAAGACATTGCACGCACAACTGAGGCCATTAAAAATACCGCCGCCATGACAATTCCAATGCAGCGGATTCGCGCGCAAATTCTTTGCGATAATCCACGCTAGCCCGTATCGCCTGATTAGTACTCAAAGCCAGATTAGTGCTTAGCGACATACTCTGACGCACGCCTTCGCCAACATCCCGGCCACCACCAAAATCCATATATTCGACACTCAACTCACTTGCCCAACGATCGCCCTGCCAAAGTAGTCCCGCACTGACTTTGGGTGCTATACGCAAACGGGTTTCGGCATCGTCATTGTGCTCCAAGCGCGCGCCGGGAATCACATACGCTATACCACTCAAAAATTGGCGACTGACACCGGCACCGCCGCCCACTCTAGCAACCAGACTTTGTTTTGGTGACGTTTCCAAGCGCTCAAGTCCCGCCGCCACCTGCCAGCTAAGCGGCGCAAAAAAATCGTTGCGAGGAGCAAGCGAACGGATCGCCACTGGGTCGAAACGCTGAAGTCGCAGTGTGTCTTCCTGCCAACGGACTTTTAATTGCCCCATCATCAGCGTCGCACCCGGAGGGTATCCGGAAACCACATCTAATGCATCGTGATAACTAATTCGCCACTCCATATCGGCATATTGCTGATGTTTGCGCGCCCCGCCAGCCACACCGAACATTGACGTCGAATGACCTAAGTCTGGCCGCCCAGGCGTGCTCGGCTGCGGTGCTGACTGCACACCGTAAGACTGAATTTGACTTAGCAATTTAAGGCTGCGACGTGCCTGCTCTGGCGTGCGCTGCTCGCGATTGCTGGTATAGCGCAAATATCGGTAAGCGGCCACCACTAGCTGCTGACGCTCCGCTACGCTAAAATTTAAAAAAGCTGGCTGCTCCAACACCTGCTCATTGGCAGCCAACTGCAATACCAGTTTGCGCTGCTCCCCATCCAAACCGGCCAATACCGCTTCTAACTCTCTGCGCTTTGACGGCCGATAACTCGGCGCTTCCGCCAAGCCACTTTCCACCACCGCTCTCACGGTATCTACTGGCATCGCGGCGTAGGCGAATTGTGATGTTAGATCCAAACCGGGTAGCGCAACTTCTAGCAGCTCAAGCAAACGGAAAGAACAATTCTCATCGAAGAAATAGTAATCAAAATTAATATTGCGCAGCTCCCAAGTATGAGCCAACAACAAATCTATTTGGGCGGCACTCAAAGACAGCGGGTATTCCCAGATATCCCGGTTTTCTAAACGACTGTATTCTTGAATTTTTTCGTAATAGGGCTGCATGCTAAATAAACCGGGATAGCCGCCTAAAATTCCTCTGTAGGCGTATAGCATGCCGTTTTCATCGGGGGGGATACTTGCCGCAAAATTCAAGGCATACGACAGGAATGCACTCTCGCCGCGCTCTCCCGCCGGATCTAAACGCAGAAAAGTATGCCCGTACATGGATGAGGGACTATTTAAATAGCTTGCCGCCAAGACCAAAACCACGCGCTCAATATCTATTTTGTCGCGCCATTCATTGTATTCACCACAATCGCTAAGCAAGCCTGCCGGTACAAGGTGCTGGCTGTGCAACCACAAATATCTTGCTGGAAAGCGGCAGGCGGTTTCAGTCGGTTTTGCCGCGAATGCAGCCAGACTTGCGTCAAATTCAGCTTTGCGGTTTTGGTCGCCATCCTCCGCCAGAAAAAACCGCCGATCATCGATATAACTCTTCGTGACTTCTTTAAAAAGTGGAGTTTGCCGCGGGAAATGTAATAGGGCTCGCCACGATGGGCTTTCCGCCAATGGCAACTCAGACGCGTCTGCATACTGCGAAAATGCAGGCAATGATAAACTCAATAACAGTGTCTGCACTGTTATACGAAATAGGGGCATTCTGACTCTCGATAAAAAACGGCCCCGAAGGGCCGCTAGAAACCTTATAAAAAGATTTACGAAACGTATTTAGACAAACGCTGGTCGCCTTTCATAATGGCGAAAATAGACGCCATTACTGCATCTGCCTGCACATCGGCAGACGGGAACAGACTATTAAAGTTGTTATGCAGGCTCTCTTTAAACGCCGGGCGGTCTTCAGCGCTGATACCTAGCGATACCGCAACAGCCGTTAAAGCCTCGCCATCACCACGCGCAACATCCTCAGAAAATTCGTCCATGATGGCGCCAACATTAACCATTTTCTTGCCACCGTAGGTCAGCTGACCATCAGCTGAGCAGCCATTTGTACCGGAGGTCATACCGAAGGTATTGTTACCTGATGTGCCATTTGTAATCGAAGCTACAAGGTGTGAGGGCAAGCCAGATTGCCCCGCAAATAACATATTGCCCCAACCACAATTAGGGCCACCAGGTGCAACTGCAAAAGATGCGCTGGAGCAAGCCAAGAAAGCAGAAGTGATAAAGAATTTTTTCATAGTTATTCCCTCGTGGAATTTATAATATAAAAACTGCACCAAGAGATTAGCACAGCTTTGTCTGCTGTCTACGGCCTAATTTCAATATTATCAAAGATCTATAAATCATCTTTTCGATGCGCAAAAAAAAGCCCCGCTGAGCGGGGCTTTTTCGCAAAAGGATTTACGCCTTACTCAGCGCTTTGTCCACTCGCCTCTTCAACAACTTCTGCACTGTCAGCAACAGCTTCTTTGATAGACAGCTTGATACGACCGCGGGCATCAACATCCAGCACTTTAACCTGAACATCTTGGCCTTCTTTCAGGTAATCGCTCACGTTCTCTACGCGCTCGTCAGAGATCTGAGAGATGTGCACAAGACCGTCTTTACCCGGAAGAATTGTGACGAAGGCGCCAAAGTCTACGATACGAGCAACCTTACCCGTGTAGATTGCGCCAACTTCTGCTTCAGCTGTGATAGCTAAAATACGGTTTACTGCATCATCGCGTGATGCTGCATCAGAACCGTATACGCGAACTGTACCGTCGTCTTCGATATCGATTTGCGCACCGGTTTCTTCGCACATGCTGCGAATAGTTGCGCCGCCTTTACCGATAATGTCGCGAATTTTGTCAGAATCGACTTTCATCACGTGCATGCTTGGCGCGTTATCAGAAACACCGCTGCGTGACGTAGCAAGAACCTGATTCATTTGGCCAAGAATGTGCAAACGAGCTTGCTGTGCCTGCTCAAGAGCGACTTCCATGATCTTCTGGGTAATACCCTCGATCTTGATGTCCATCTGCAGAGCGGTAATACCATCAGCAGTACCAGCTACTTTAAAGTCCATATCGCCAAGGTGATCTTCATCGCCAAGGATGTCGGTTAGAACAGCAAAGCGCTCGCCTTCCTTAACCAGACCCATCGCGATACCGGCAACTGGTGCTTTTAACGGTACGCCAGCATCCATCAATGACAGGCTGCCTACACAGACAGAGGCCATTGAGCTTGAACCGTTTGATTCGGTAATTTCCGATACCACACGAATGGTATATGGGAATTCTTCAGCAGTTGGCAGAACCGCTTCCAAGCTGCGGCGCGCCAAACGGCCGTGACCAATTTCGCGACGACCGGTGCTACCCATACGACCACACTCACCTACTGAATAGGGAGGGAAGTTGTAATGCAGCATGAAGTTATCTTTAAACTCGCCCGCCAAGGCATCAACAAACTGCGCATCACGGGTAGTACCCAAAGTCGCAACGCCGATAGCCTGGGTTTCACCGCGGGTAAACAACGCAGAACCATGAGCCTTGCCAAGTACGCCAACTTCAACATTAATTGGACGAACAGTGCGGCCATCGCGGCCATCAATACGTGGTTCGCCATTTAAAATACGCTGACGAACAATTTGCTTTTCTAGTTTAGCGAATACACCGCGAACATCATCGGCGCTGTATTGTGCATCATCGCCAGTAGCCAATTCAGCGATAGCTTGATTGCGCAATTCGCCAACTTTAGCGTAGCGTTCCATTTTATCTGTAACGCGATAGGCGTCGCCCAAGCCCGCTTTGTAACCGCCGGCAACAGCGCCTAGTAATGCCGTATTTTCTTCAGCTGGCTGCCAATCCCAAGCTGGCTTACCTGTTTCAGCGGCCAACTCTTTGATCGCTTGCACGGCTGCTTGCATCTCTTGGTGTGCGTACAGTACCGCACCCAACATTTGGTCTTCAGTCAGTTGCTGTGCCTCTGACTCAACCATTAATACGGCGTCTTGAGTTCCAGCAACAACCATGTCCAACAAGCTAGCGTTTAACTGCTCGTAGCTTGGGTTGAGAATGTAACCATCTTCAGCGGTAAAGCCAACGCGCGCCGCACCCACTGGGCCAGCAAAGGGAACACCAGAAATAGCTAATGCAGCAGAGGTACCAATTAATGCCGCGATATCTGGGTCATTTGCTTTGTCTGCAGACATAACCGTACAGATAACCTGTACTTCATTCTGGAAACCTTTAGGAAACAGCGGGCGAATTGGGCGGTCGATCAGACGAGAGGTTAATGTCTCTTTTTCTGATGGACGCGCTTCGCGCTTGAAGAAACCACCAGGAATCTTACCAACAGAGTAAGTACGCTCTTGGTAGTGAACTGACAGCGGGAAAAAGTCTTGGCCAGGCTTAGCAGATTTTGCTGCTACAACCGTACACAAAACTTGCGTGTTATCGATAGTAACCAGTACCGCACCAGTAGCTTGTCTGGCAATACGGCCGGTCTCCAAGGTGACAGTCTGGCTGCCCCACTGGAATGTTTTAGTAACGGGATTCACGGAGTAATTCCTCCCAAATATGGGTTATATAAAGTAATAAGGGGGCCACCAAGGCCCCCTCACTTATTCTTGTTTTAGCGACGCAGACCGAGACGTTTGATCAATTTAACGTAACGCTCTTGGTCTTTACGTTTCAGATAATCCAGCAATTTACGACGCTGGTTTACCATGCGAATCAAACCACGACGTGAGTGGTGATCCTTTTTGTGGCCTTCAAAGTGGCCTTGTAGTTTATTGATGTTAATGGTCAACAATGCGACCTGTACTTCTGGTGAACCAGTATCGCCTTCGGCAGTCTGGTAGTCCTTAACAACATCAGCTTTCTCAATAGCAGATAATGCCATCTTCTTTTTCCTCATTACGAATATGCGTTTATAAATCGAGCCTGACCGTGCATATTTACAGTCAGGTTCGGAAGGAGAGACAGCTTGCCAACACCTTCATTTCTGTTTACCGAACTTGCGGCACAAATTCAGCCGCGCATTATCACACAGTTGAGAGCAAACGACGAGGTGTAACACGCCCATCGTCTAAAATTTCACCAATTCCGAGGAATTTTTGTGTCTCACTTAGCAATACCACCATACCGGAAGTAGGTGCAGCGGCGACTTGAACCGGCTGCCCCTGCATTAAGTAGTGGGCTGCGGTTTCACCCAAACTCAGCTGTGGAATATGCTCCAGGGCATCAGTTATCGGTAATAACAGGGCATCTAAACCATCGAAGTCCTCGGCATCACGCAGCGCTTGTAGAGCTTCTATCGATACCGATTGCGCCTCCACAAACGGACCTGCCTGCAAGCGCCGCAGGGCGGCCACGTGGCCGCCACATCCAATCGCCGCCCCCAGGTCTTCAGCCAATGAGCGAATATATGTGCCTTTACTACACCTGACTCGCACGACCGCGCGCGCTAAAGACCCGGGGGTAAACGACTCCAATTCAAACTCACGAATTGTCACTGGTCGCGCAGGACGCTCAACAGTAATGCCCTTGCGGGCCAGCTCATAAAGGGGCTTGCCGTCGCGCTTAAGTGCCGAATACATCGGTGGCACCTGCAGGATATCACCGCGCAATTTTGCTATTTGGGTTTCTAGTTCTGCTGCGGTGAGATTGGAGGCGTCAACTTCGGCCAAAATCTCACCCTCAGCATCGCCGGTATCCGTTTGCTGACCAAAGATGAAGTGGCTGCGATACTCTTTATCGGCATCCAGTAAATACTGGGAGAATTTTGTCGCCTCGCCAAAGCAGACAGGCAGTACGCCGGTCGCCAAAGGATCTAGCGCGCCGGTATGCCCTGCTTTGCTGGCATTATAAATAGCGCGAGCGGTAACCATCGCACCATTGGAAGATTTACCTGGCGGCTTATCCAATACCAAAATGCCGTCAACTGACCGGCCTTTACGACGCCTCGCCAAACCAGCTATTCCCCGTCTTCATCCGTGTGACGGCTGCGATCAGCTTCAACTGCATCTTGAATAAGCTTGCTGATATGCTGACCGCGATTAACACTGGTATCGTAATAAAATCGCAGTTGCGGTGTGGTGCGAGCGTTGTTGATTTTAGCAACCTGGCTGCGCAAAAAGCCCGCCGCCTTATTTAACACCGCCAAAGATTCTTTCGCCTCTTCAGCCGTGTTTTTACCCATCACGGTAACGTAAATCTTGGCGTGGCTAAGATCGCGACTGACCTGAGCGTCGATGACACTGACCATGCCAAGACGCGGATCCCTAAGCTCTTTCTGGATAAAACTACCCAGCTCGCGCTTTAAAAAGTCAGCGATCCGCGCTGTACGGCTAAACTCTTTCAATTGACTCGCTACTCCGCAACGTCAGCCTTTACAGGCTGCGCGCAATTTCCTTCACTTCGAACACTTCAATTTTGTCGCCTGGGCGCACATCTTTGTAGTTCTTCACGCCGATACCACATTCCATACCGTTCTTAACTTCGGCTGCATCATCTTTAAAGCGGCGGAGAGACTCGAGCTCGCCCTCATAGATAACAACGTCTGCGCGCAGAACACGGATACGCTTGCTGCGGTAAACCGTACCTTCAATAACCATACAGCCAGCAATATCGCCAAACTTAGGTGACCGGAATACGTCGCGAACCTCGGCAACACCGACAATTTCCTCGCGCATTTCAGGACTCAACATACCGGTTAATGCCGCGGTTACATCATCAATCACGTCGTAGATTACGCTGTAGTAACGAAGATCAACGCCTTCATTTTCAGCTAATTTACGTGCACTGGAGTCTGCTCGCACATTGAAACCAAACATAACCGCGCCCGACGTTAAGGCTAGGTTTACGTCGGTTTCAGTGATACCACCAACACCAGCAGAAACAATGTTAACGCTAACTTCGTCGTTACCGATGTCCATTAAGGACGCCTGCAATGCTTCGAGAGAACCGCGAACATCGGTTTTAAGCACCACATTCAGAATACGGCGCTCTGCCGACTCCATGCTTTCAAACATACGATCAAGTTTAGCCGCTTGCTGACGTTTAATACGCTGCTCGCGATCACGCACTTGGCGGAAGTCTGCGACTTCACGGGCGCGCTTGTCGTTCTCGACGACAACAAAGCTATCGCCTGCGTCTGGCGTGCCATCAAGACCCAAAATCTCAACAGGAATCGACGGACCCGCTTCTTTAACCGGTTTGCCGTTTTCGTCGAGCATTGCCCGCACGCGACCAGAACACTGGCCGGCAAGAACGATATCGCCTTGGCGCAACGTACCGCTCTGAATCAGCAGTGATGCAACAGCACCGCGGCCTTTGTCTAAGCGAGACTCGATAACCAAGCCCTGCGCCGGCAAATCGGATGCCGCTTTCAACTCAAGCAATTCTGCCTGCAGCAAGACTGCGTCCAACAACTTATCGATACCTTCACCAGTATGCGCAGATACATGCACAAACTGCGTATCGCCGCCCCACTCTTCGGAAATAACGTCTTTCGCTGAAAGCTCGTTTTTCACCCGATCTGGGTCCGCACCTTCTTTATCCATTTTATTGACCGCGACCACCAGTGGCACACCCGCCGCTTTCGCGTGGACAATGGCCTCTTCAGTCTGCGGCATCACACCATCATCGGCAGCCACCACCAGGATCACGATATCGGTACTCTTAGCACCCCGCGCTCGCATCTGCGTAAACGCAGCGTGACCCGGGGTATCAAGGAAGGTGATCATGCCGTGGCCGGTTTCAACGTGGTAAGCACCGATGTGCTGAGTGATACCACCCGCCTCACCGCTGGCAACCTTGGTTTTACGGATATAGTCGAGCAATGAGGTCTTACCGTGGTCAACATGACCCATAACCGTCACAACAGGCGCTCTCGCTATCATGGTACCAGCACCACGGGCACCTAATGTTTCCTCTAGCGCTTCTTCAACTGCATCCTCAGAAACCAACTTCACTGAGTGGCCCATTTCTTCGACCACAAGCTGAGCAGTTTCCTGATCAATAGGCTGGTTGATAGTAACCATCAAGCCCATCTTGATCATTTCTTTAATAACTTCAGCAGCTTTCACTTTCATCTGCTGAGCAAGCTCTGCCGCGGTGGTGGTTTCACCAATATTTACGGCATAAACGATCTTATCTGTCGGCGCTTGGAAAGCGTGACGCTGCGCATCGTCTGGCAACTTCAAGGTCTTCTTCTTGCGACGACCGCCAAAAGAACCGGCGCCATCTAAATCATCGCGCTTGTTGCCGCGGGATTTACCGCCTTTACGGCGCGGACGATCATCGTCGGCAGCGGCATTATCACTTGGTGCTGCGCGACGGTGATGACGAGGTGCTGGCTTTTCTGCGTCACCGGCGGCCTTACCCGCTGGTGCGGCAGCTGGCGTATTTGCTGGCGCTTGAGATTTTGCTTTACGCTTATCTTCATCACGTTTTTTGTCTGCCAATACTTCGGCGCGGCGCTCTTGAACTCGCTTTTCTTCTTCTTTACGACGCAAAATTGCACGCTGGCGAAGAACCTCAGGGTCAACGTCTACAACTTCCTCAACCACTTCACGGTATTCATCCGTTTTGTTTGCTGGGGCCGCGACTTGAGCAGGTACAGGTTCTTCTTTAACAGGAACAGGCTCCGGCGCTTTCTCTTCAGCAACAGGTTCCGGCGTAGGCTCAGGAGCCTTCTCTTCAGTAACTGGCTCAGGGGCTGCAACTTCCACCTTCGGTTCAGGTGCTGCCTCTACCTCTGCTTGAACTTCAGGCGCCGCCTTAGGAGCCTCAACTTCTGCTGCAGCTTCAGCACTTAGCCGCTCTTCAGCCGCCGCTTCCGCTGCCATTTCCGCAGGGTCGCGCTTGATATAGGTCCGCTTTTTACGAACTTCGATATTAACCGTTTTCTTACCCGCACCCGATCCGGTCTTGAGCGTACTCAAGGTTTTACGCTGCAAGGTTATTTTCTGTGGTGCCTCGGCTGATTCTCCGTGGCTCCGCTTTAAGAAAGTCAGCAGAGTTTGCTTGTCTTCATCAGACACCGCTTGTCCGGCAGCGCTGTGTGACAGCCCAGCCTCTTTCATTTGCCGCAATAAACGTTCTACAGGCGCGCCAACGACTTCGGCAAGCTGGCTCACGGTAACTTCAGCCATTCATCATTCTCCCTAAACGGTACGACTCGCTTATTTTGCAGATTCGTCTTCGTCTGCAAACCACGGAGCGCGGGCTGTCATAATTAACTCTCCAGCCCGTTCTTCAGTCATGTCTTCAATGTCGAGAAGATCTTCAACAGCCTGCTCGGCCAGATCTTCCATCGTTACAATGCCACGGCTGGCAAGAATAAAGGCAAGGTGTTTTTCCATGCCATCCATTGTCAATAAATCTTCAGCCGGCTCTGCACTTTCTAATTTTTCTTCACTCGCTATTGCTTGGGTCAACAAGGCGTCCTTCGCACGGGCACGCAACTCTTGCGCAATGTCCTCGTCGAAGCCTTCAATTGACATCATTTCTTCAAGCGGCACGTAGGCAACTTCTTCCAGTGTTGTGAAGCCTTCTTCTACCAACACCTCAGCAATGTCTTCACCCACATCCAGGGCTTCAACAAAAAAGCTAATTACCTGTCCTGATTCTTGCTCGTGTTTAGCACCCATCTCCTCGATGCTCATCACGTTGATTGTCCAGCCAGTTAACTGACCGGCAAGGCGAACATTTTGCCCCGCACGACCAATGGCTTGCGCGAGATTGTCTTCGGCCACGCCCACATCCATGGTATGGCTATCTTCATCAACGACAATAGACTCGACTTCGGCGGGCGCCATTGCATTAATAACCAACTGCGCTGGATTATCGTCCCACAAAATAATATCGACGCGCTCATTGCCCAACTCACCAGAAACCGCTTGCACACGCGAACCGCGCATACCAACGCAAGCGCCGACTGGGTCGATACGGCCATCATTTGTTTTTACAGCAATCTTTGCCCGTGAACCCGGGTCGCGAGCAGCGGCGCGAATCTCGATAACATCTTCAGAAACTTCAGGCACTTCGATCTTGAATAGCTCGATAAGCATTTCTGGACAGGCGCGACTCAAAAACAATTGCGGGCCGCGGGCCTCTGGGCGCACATCTGCCAAAATCGCGCGAACGCGATCATTGATCCGGAATACTTCGCGACCAACTAATTCTTCACGGGGCAATAGAGCTTCAGCATTGTTACCTAGGTCAACAATAATACTGTCGCGCGTCACCTTCTTAACGGTGCCATTTATAAGCTCGCCAACGCGGTCGCGGTATTCATCAACAATTTGCGCACGCTCTGCTTCGCGAACTTTTTGCACGATAACTTGCTTGGCAGTTTGCGCAGCAATACGACCAAAACCCACGTTCTCAACGATCTCTTCGTGAGTGTCGCCCGCTTTTAAATCAGTGCTGTACTCATGCGCCTCTTCGATCGTTAGCTGAGTACCCAGCAGCGCCATCTCATCGTCAGGCATGACCAACCAGCTGCGAAAAGTCTGATAATCACCCGTGTTGCGATCTATCACCACACGAATTTCAGAATCTTCGTCATAACGTTTCTTGGCGGCTGTTGCCAATGCCTGTTCAATCGCTTCGAAAATGATAGTTTTAGAAACACCTTTTTCGTTCGATACGGCCTCAACTACCAGCAATATTTCTTTACTCATTATCCGCCTCTTTCCGCAGCCGGCTATTTGAAATCATTAACCCCGATTAAAATCGAGGCACGACATTCGCTTTATCAATTTGATCGAAGGGAAGCAAATAATCATGCTCCTCAACGTTCAATACCACATCACCATCCTCGATGCCTGCCAGGCGACCGAGAAACTTTCTACGCCCCTCAAAAGAGGTGCGCAAACGAATACTTACATCATTACCAATGTACTGTTCAAACTGTGCCAGCGTGTATAGCGGCCGATCCATACCCGGCGACGACACTTCGAGGTTGTACTCACCCGCGATAGGATCCTCAACATCTAATACGCCGCTGATTTGGTGACTGGTTTTCGCGCAATCATCAACACCAATCCCGTTTTCACTATCAATATACACACGCAGCAAAGTGTGACGACCATGAGACTGATAATCCAAACCCCATAGTTCGTAGCCAAGAGCTTCCACTCCCGGCCTTAACAATTCTTCTAACTTGACGTTCTTGTTGGACAAGTTCACTACCCACCAATAAAAAATGGGCCCAAGGCCCACCATCGAAATTCTTTGACGTACGCCCTTTAGCGATACGAAAAAGCCCCTTTGGAAGGGGCTTCTAAAAACTTCTGATCTATATAAAGCGAAGTCACCCAACGCTTACAAAGGAAGCCTGTAAAACCCGTGCCGCCACCTCATATCAGGAGGCGCATTATAGTCGGCGACCACAAGCAGGTCAAGCCAAACGGCTGACACGGAAAGGAATACAGGGGCAATTACACACTTACGCGAGAAACAAAAAAGGATAGTCATCACAGACAATTATCCTTTTTTTAAATTGGTGCCGAAAGCGGGACTTGAACCCGCACGAGCTATGCTCACCACCCCCTCAAGATGGCGTGTCTACCAATTCCACCACTTCGGCTAATTTTTTACTCGACCACCGCCGGCATATCACTCTCTGCAGGCACATCCGACTCAGCACCACCCGCTTGAGCAGGCATGCTATCGTCACCAACCGGAGCAACATCACGACTTTCCTGCAACACAGGCACGTCAATAATGTCTTCACCACCACCGCTACGCTGCTTCGCCACATAGGCGAGCGACAAACTTGTAATGAAGAATAAGGTAGCCAATATGGCAGTCGCCCGTGTTAACGCGTTGCCGCTACCACTACTACCAAATAAAGTTTGTGACGCACCAGAGCCAAACGAAGCCCCCATATCTGCGCCTTTACCTTGCTGAACCAAGATCAAACCAATAATGGCAAGACCAGCCAACACATGTACTATTAAAATAATCTGTTCCATTACTCCGCCGCCCGACATATTGCGGAAAATTCCTGTGCATCAAGTGACGCACCACCAACTAAACCGCCATCAATATCCGCCTGAGCGAACAATTCACCTGCATTGGCAGCCTTGACACTACCGCCATACAGAATTCGCAAACCCTTCGCCAATAACTCATCTTTTTTCGAAAAAAGTGCGCGAATAAAAGCATGCACTTCTTGAGCCTGATCAGGACTTGCCGTTTTACCTGTGCCAATTGCCCAAACCGGCTCGTAAGCAACTACAATCAAACGTAACTGCTCAGCACTTAATGTCGAAAATATCGGCTTAAGTTGGGCTGAAATAACTTCAAGAGTTGCACCCTCATCACGCTGCGCCTCGGTCTCACCGACACACACCAAAGGTATCAATCCCTGCAGCAAAGCCTGCTTAGCTTTTTGCGCAACTTGCTCACTGGTTTCACCGTACATTGCTCGGCGCTCAGAATGCCCAACAATGACATAGCGGCACCCGACATCAGCCAACATTGAGGCAGACACCTCACCTGTATATGCACCTTCACTGGGTTGGTCACAAACATTCTGATTACCAACCGCAACTGGCGAGCCGCTCAAGCCAACTAACACCTGCGCCAAATACACCGAGGGAGGGAAAACCGCGATATCAACACCAGGCTCCGCAGGTAGGGAGGCTTTCATTTCCGCCACCAATTTTCCAATGCTGGCGCTGTCGCCACACATTTTCCAATTCCCTGCTACGAGATTACTCCGCATGCCATTTCCCTTAGCGCAAAATGGGCGCCAATCTTACATAAACTTATAAATACATACAAGAACAGCCACCACTTATGATGAAAGCTTTTGCACCTTGTCGCTCAGACGCTGGCACAAGTCCGCAACTTGCGCACCGTTCTCGCCCTCAACCATTACTCTCACCAAGGGCTCAGTGCCTGAGGCGCGCAATAATACCCTGCCTCTGCCTGCTAATTCCAGCTCAACTTGGCCGACCGCAGCGCGTAATTCCGAATGATTCAAATCCATCGGTTTTTGTATGCGGATATTTTGCATTATTTGCGGAAACTTTTTCACGGGCGCTCGCAGCTCCAACAAACTCTTACCGCTCGCCCGCACCGCCTGCACAACCTTTAATGCGGCAACAATGCCATCACCCGTGGTACTCACATCACCACAAATTATATGGCCAGAATTTTCACCACCAAGCGCCCAGCCCAGCGCATTCATTCGCTCTTTTACGTAGCGATCGCCGACCTGCGCGCGCTCGAATGAAACACCCAGCGCTTTCAAGGCCAACTCAAAACCAAGATTTGACATCAAGGTTCCCACCACACCTTCGCAGCGCTCCCCGCGACGAAGCTGCTCCGCGGCAATGATATACAGAAGCTCGTCACCATCAACCAGCTCTCCCGACGCATCTGCAAATACTACGCGATCACCATCACCGTCGAAGGCGATACCGAAATCAGCACACTCCTGAACAACCCGCGCCTGCATATCAGCAGGGTGAGTAGAGCCAACGCCAGCGTTAATATTCAAGCCATCGGGATTCGCCCCCATGACAATTGTCTGAGCACCCAGCTCAGAAAAAACTGCCGGCGCGACGTGGTAAGTCGCACCGTTAGCGCAATCGAGAACAATCTTTAAACCGGCTAATGACAGACCTGTCTGACCAGTGGATTTACAGTATTCAATATAGCGCCCAGCAGCATCGTCAATACGCCGCACCTTACCCAACTTTGCCGACTCAACCGTGGTCATACTGATATCAATGGCTTCTTCGATCGCTATCTCCAACTCATCAGGTAATTTGGTACCGTCAGCGGAAAAAAACTTAATGCCATTGTCGTAATAAGGGTTGTGACTCGCGCTGATGACAATCCCTGCACGCGCTTGGAATGTTCTCGTTAAATAGGCAATTGCAGGTGTTGGCATCGGCCCCAACAGCAAGACATCAACACCCGCTGCCACCAAGCCTGCTTCCAAAGCGGACTCAAACATATAACCGGAAATTCGGGTGTCTTTACCAATCAGAACCTTACTGCGACCTTCACGAGCGAACACTTGCCCTACAGCCCAACCCAGTTTCAAAACAAACTCAGGCGTAATCGCGCCTTCGCCGACGCGCCCGCGAACACCATCGGTACCAAAATATTTTCTAGCCATTATTACTTTTCTCAAACTTCACAGCAGCTGCAAGCTTCACTGCATCAACGGTTTCTTTAACGTCGTGTACGCGCAGAATGTGCGCGCCGCGCTCTACTGCCATCGCGGCCATAGCCACACTCGCCGCCAACCTCTCTTCAACTCCACGCCCAGTAAGTGCACCCAGCATAGATTTTCTTGAAACCCCAACCAACACCGGAAACCCCATCTCCACAAAGGCGGGCAAGCGGCGAAACAATTCAAAATTATGTGCCACGGTTTTACCAAATCCAAAACCCGGATCGAGCAATATTTGCTCCTTCGATATACCCGCGGCAACACATGCAGCAACCCGCCCATGTAAAAACGCAGCAACCTCGTCAAAAATATTTTGGTAATCTGGATTCTCTTGCATAGAGCTGGGCTCACCCTGCATATGCATTAAACACACTGGCAAACCACTCTCTACTGCAGCATCAAGCGCACCCAGTCGCGACAACGCTCGTACATCATTTATTAAATCCGCACCCAACTGCACTGCGCCGCGAATAACCTGCGGAGTACTCGTGTCTACTGAAATAATGGTATCAAAGCGTTGAGAGATAGCCTCAACCACCGGCAGCACTCGCTCACATTCTTCCTCAGCACTAACTGGTATAGAACCCGGCCGGGTTGACTCACCACCGACATCGATCAGCGATGCTCCCTCTCTGCACGCCTCATCAACTCGGCGCAAAACTTTTTCAAGCAGAACGCCACCGGCGTGGAATGCACCGCCATCGGAAAATGAGTCAGGAGTCACGTTGATAATCGCCATTACTTTCGGCTCGCTTAGGTCTAACATGCGAGCGCCGCAGCGGAGCTGCGGCGACGATTGGCTTACCAGGGAGTTCATTGCAAACTCAGTGATCACTCACCGAGCCAACAAAAGGGTCTTCCGGGCGATTCTTTTTGTCATTGTCATCGTCAGCACTAGGCTCGGAGTCAACATCGCTCTCAGAAGACTCCGCCTTATGACCGCCGCGGCGATCGTCATCATCCCAACCCGCTGGCTTGCGCGGAGTACGACCAGACATAATATCGTCTATTTGCTTGGCATCGATGGTTTCATACATCATCAAAGCGTCTGCCATGACATCTAATTTACCGCGATGCTCTTCAAGGATTCCCCGCGCGATGCCATAGCACTCATCAATAATACGGCGAACTTCTTCATCGATTTGTCGCGCAGTCTCACCCGAATGCCCCTTACCCTGCTGACCCGCCGAGCGACCGAGAAAAACCTCTTCCTCTGCATCGTCATACATCAGCGGCCCCATCTTGTCTGACAAGCCCCACTTGGTAACCATCTTACGGGCGATATCGGTCGCGCGCTGAATATCATTCGAGGCACCCGTTGTCACACCATCCGGCCCCAAGGTCATCTCTTCCGCAATTCGACCGCCAAATAAAGAACAAATCTGGCTAGTAATATGCCTGCGACTCAAACTGTATCGGTCTTCTTCTGGCAGGAACATGGTCACACCCAAGGCCCGACCACGGGGAATGATACTCACCTTATACACTGGGTCATGTTCAGGCACAGTGCGGCCAACAATGGCATGGCCGGCTTCGTGATAGGCGGTATTTAATTTTTCTTTATCTGACATCACCATAGATTTGCGCTCCGCGCCCATCATGATTTTGTCCTTTGCCAAATTAAACTGCTCCATGCTCACCAAACGCGAATTACCGCGGGCAGCAAACAAAGCCGCCTCATTGGCAAGGTTCGCAAGATCTGCACCAGAGAAACCCGGTGTACCGCGCGCAATGATCGATGCCTCGACATCATCACCCAAGGGCAATTTACGCATATGTACTTTCAAGATTTGCTCGCGGCCGCGAATATCTGGCAAACCCACCACTACCTGGCGATCAAAACGACCTGGGCGCAAGAGGGCGGGATCAAGCACGTCTGGGCGGTTAGTTGCCGCAATAACGATAACACCGTCATTTGCTTCAAAACCGTCCATCTCAACGAGCAATTGGTTTAGGGTCTGTTCGCGCTCATCGTGACCGCCGCCCATACCCGCGCCACGATGGCGACCAACCGCATCAATCTCATCAATAAAAATAATGCACGGCGCCTGCTTCTTAGCCTGCTCAAACATATCGCGCACACGAGATGCGCCGACACCGACAAACATTTCAACAAAATCAGAACCTGAAATAGAGAAGAATGGCACCTTCGCTTCGCCAGCAATCGCTTTTGCCAACAAGGTTTTACCAGTACCTGGAGGACCAACCATCAGCACACCGCGGGGGATTCGACCACCCAAACGCTGAAACTTACCGGGGTCACGCAGAAACTCTACTAACTCCTGCACATCTTCTTTTGCTTCATCTACGCCCGCCACATCGGCAAACGTCGTTTTAATTTGGTCTTCACTTAATAGCCGCGCCTTGCTCTTGCCAAAGGCCATCGGGCCGCCTTTGCCGCCGCCGGCACCGCCCTGCATTTGACGCATAAAAAACATGAAGATCGCAAGAATGATCAATATCGGGAAGCTGGCTACCAGCAGCTGCGTCCACAAACTTTGGCGCTCTGGCTTGGTACCCTCAACAACCACATTGTGCTGTAACAGATCATCAATTAATTTTGGATCGTCCAGCAGTGGGCGCACACTCTCAAAGCGGCTGTTATCGTTGCGCTCGCCACTGATCACTAGGCCGTCGATTACGACTTTTCGGACACGCTCATTCTGCACTTCCGTAATGAACTGCGAGTAATTGAGCTGCTCGGTGGGTGACTGGACGCTGAAGTTATTAAAAACAGTCAACAGGACTGCAGCAATAACCAGCCACAACAGTAAATTCTTTGCCATATCGTTCAAAAACCGATCCTCACGCTGCTCTGTTCGCAAAGTGCATAAAACGGGAAATTAGCCCCAACGTCTGCTCACTCTACTACATTAATTAGGCACCCTCTACGCAATAATTATACGCGTAGACCAGTAGCCACTAGGTAAACTTCCCGCGATCTCGGCCTTGACGCAGCCGGCTTACGGGTCACCACCTTACTAAAACGTTCGCGAAGAAGGCGCATATATTCCTCAAAACCTTCCCCTTGGAAAATCTTGGTGACAAATCCGCCGCCGGGCCGCAAAACCAAACCCGCCATGTCCAACGCCAGCTCACACAGATACATAGACTGCGGCTGATCAACGTCTCTCATACCACTCATATTGGGGGCCATATCTGAAATTACAAGATCTGCCTTCTGATTACCCAAAAAAGCCATCAATTCATTGAAGACCTCTTCCTCGGTGAAATCACCCCGAATAAACTCAACTCCGGCGATGCTGTCCATGTCCAGAATATCGGATGCCAGCACCTGACCGCTGTGCCCCACCAGCATAGCAGCCACCTGCGACCAGCCGCCGGGCGCACTACCTAAGTCGACCACACTCATACCGGGCTTAATCAGGCGATCTTTTTCCTGAATTTCCAATAACTTATAGCAAGCGCGTGAACGGTAACCTTCCTTCTGGGCCTTTTTGACGTAGTGATCGTCAAAATGTTCCTTCATCCACGCATCACTTGATCCAGACCGTTTAGCCACATCCACTCCCTTAATAGCGAGAATTCACATTTCAGCGCGGCCGCCTTTCGAGTAAAATGCTCGGCCATGCCTTTTTCGGTTTAGTAATATTATGCCCAAGTTCAGCGCCAGCGATAAAAAACACCTCCGCAGTATCGGTCACAAACTCAATCCCGTTGTGATGATCGGCGATCGCGGCTTGAGTGAAGGCGTGATGACCGAAATTGACCGCGCACTAGACGATCACGAACTCATCAAAGTTAAAGTAAATATCGCTGAACCGACAGAGCGCCGAGCTTTAATTGATCAATTTTGTGCCGCCCACAAGGCGCAATTGGTGCAAGCTATCGGCAAGATCGCATTGATTTACCGCCCAGCCAAGAAACCTAACCCGAAGCTGTCCAACCTACTTCGGGCATAAGCCCCCAGTTTATTTACTCGGCGAGGTGTTGCACCTTGTCGATTTCATATTCTATGGTGCCGCCCGGCGCCGCAACCATTGCGACATCACCTTCCTCTTTGCCGATAAGGGCGCGCGCAATCGGAGACGTGACGGATATTTTGCCCAGCTTCACACTGGCCTCATCCTCACCCACTATACGGTAAGTCACCTCTTCATCGGTTTCGCAGTTGATCAGCGTTACCGTAACCCCAAAGATCACTTTGCCGGTATAGGGGATTGCAGAAATATCGATCACCCGCACACCGGCGAGCTTACTTTCTATTTCTTGAATACGGCCTTCGCAAAACCCCTGCTGCTCACGGGCAGCGTGGTATTCGGCATTCTCTTTTAAATCGCCGTGAGCGCGCGCCTCAGCAATCGCTTGCGTGATACGCGGACGCTCAACAGATTTTAAATTTTTTAACTCATCGCGCAGCGCTTTTTCGCCGGCAACCGTCATTGGCACCTGATTCATTGCATCATACCCTCGTGCACGTCCTGTAGACGGCGCACTGTTTTTTCTTCACCAAAGGCCAAAGCCTGACAAATTGCCTCGGCACCGGCAAGTGTTGTTGTGTAACTTACCTTGTTTACCAAAGCACTGCGGCGAATCAGCGATGAATCGGCGATCGCCTGCTTACCTTCAGTGGTATTAATAATTAAATCGACGTCGCCATTTTTAACCATATCAACAATATGCGGACGACCTTCAAGTACTTTATTCACCCGCTGACAAGTCAAACCAGCGGCGGTTAATACCTTATGAGTACCACGTGTGGCGCAAAGGGTAAAACCCTGAGCAACTAACTGCTTAGCAACCTCAATAGCGCCGTCTTTATCTGGATCACGCACACTAATAAAGGCATGACCGCTGGTCGGAAAGACTTCGCCAGCGCCAACAGCGGCTTTGGCAAAGGCTTCGGCAAAGGTTTCACCCAAGCCCATAACCTCACCAGTAGACTTCATTTCTGGCCCAAGTATCGGATCGACACCAGGGAATTTAGCGAAGGGGAATACCGCTTCTTTAACCGAGAAATACTTAGGGATAATCTCGGTAGTGAAGTTTTGATCGGCCAAGCTGGTACCGGCCATACAGCGCGCAGCAACTTTGGCCAGCGACACACCAATGCATTTAGACACAAATGGCACCGTGCGCGAAGCGCGCGGATTTACTTCGATGACATAAACCTCGCCATCCTGCACAGCCAGCTGCACGTTCATCAAACCGATAACGCCCAATTCTAAGGCCATGGCCTTAACAATCTCGCGCATACGATCCTGCACTTCCGCAGACAAAGAGTACGGCGGTAAAGAACAAGCCGAATCACCGGAGTGAACACCCGCCTGCTCTATATGCTGCATGATCGCGCCGATCACTACTTGCTTGCCATCTGAAACCGCATCGAGATCAACCTCAACCGCAGCATTCAAGAAATGGTCTAGCAGAACGGGCGACTCATTAGAAACCCGAACCGCCTCGCGCATATAGCGCTGCAATTCGTCTTCCTTATAAACGATTTCCATGGCGCGGCCACCCAATACATAGGACGGGCGCACAACCAAAGGGTAGCCAATTTTAGCCGCCGCCAACAGTGCCGCTTCTTCTGAGCGCACAGTTGTATTTGGTGGCTGCTTCAACTCAAGCCGCTCGATCATTTGCTGAAAACGCTCACGATCTTCCGCGCGGTCGATGGCATCTGGCGACGTACCAATAATGGGCACACCGGCCGCCTCAAGGTCGCGCGCCAACTTCAATGGCGTTTGGCCACCGAACTGGACGATAACGCCTTTGGGTTTTTCTTTGGCAACAATTTCCAGCACGTCTTCGAGGGTTACTGACTCAAAGTACAAACGGTCTGAAATATCGTAATCCGTCGACACTGTCTCAGGGTTACAGTTGACCATAATGGTCTCGTAACCATCTTCACGCATGGCCAATGCCGCGTGTACACAGCAGTAATCGAATTCAATACCTTGACCGATACGGTTAGGGCCGCCACCGATCACGAGGATTTTATCGCGGTCAGATGGCAGTGACTCACACTCTTCTTCGTAGGTGGAGTACATATAAGCCGTCGACGTCGCAAACTCTGCCGCACAGGTATCCACACGCTTGTATACTGGGCGAATGTCTAAGCTGTGGCGCAGGGTGCGCAATTGTTTTTCGCTAACCGCAAGCAACACTGCCAAACGCTGATCTGAAAAACCTTTGCGCTTTAAACGCCACATCAAATCTTTGCTGATGTCGGTTAACGTTAAGGTTTTTAGCGAGTTTTCAGTTTTAACAATATCTTCAATTTGAACGAGGAACCACGGATCAATCCAAGAGTGTTCAAATACTTCGTCGACACTCATACCTGCGCGGAAAGCATCGGCAACAAACCAAATGCGCTCTGGGCCTGGGTTGGTCAATTCGGCAATTAATATGTCGCGAGCATCGTCGCGATCCACATCAATTTGATGCTCAAAGCCTGCCGAACCCACTTCAAGGCCGCGCAATGCTTTTTGCAGAGACTCCTGGAAGGTACGGCCAATCGCCATCACTTCGCCAACAGATTTCATCTGGGTGTGCAGACGCGTTTGCGCCTCACCAAACTTCTCGAAGGTAAAGCGCGGTATTTTTGTAACGACGTAATCGATTGCCGGCTCAAATGACGCGGGGGTCGCACCGCCGGTAATATCGTTTTGCAGCTCATCGAGGGTATAGCCAATCGCCAACTTAGCGGCCACTTTGGCAATGGGGAAGCCCGTTGCTTTAGAGGCCAAGGCCGATGACCGACTCACCCGCGGGTTCATTTCAATTACGACCAAACGACCCGTGTGCGGCTCCATACCGAACTGAACGTTAGAGCCGCCAGTTTCCACGCCAATCTCACGCAATACCGCGCAAGAGGCGTTTCGCATGATTTGATATTCTTTATCAGTTAACGTTTGCGCCGGCGCAACGGTGATCGAATCGCCCGTGTGCACGCCCATGGGGTCGAAGTTTTCGATAGAACAAACAATGATGCAGTTGTCGTTTTTATCACGCACAACTTCCATCTCAAATTCTTTCCAGCCAATCAAGCTCTCATCAATCAGCAGCTCATTGGTTGGCGACAGATCGAGACCGCGGGTACAGATCTCAACAAACTCTTCTTTGTTATAGGCAATACCGCCACCAGAACCGCCCATGGTAAAACTGGGGCGAATAATGGCGGGAAAACCGATGGTATCCAGAACCTGTAAAGCCTCTTCCATGCTATGGGCGATGGCGGAATTTGGCGTCTCTAAACCGATACGCTTCATTGCCTGGTCGAATAGCTGACGATCTTCCGCCATATCGATGGAGTCTTTGGTCGCACCGATCATTTCAACGCCGTACTTGGCCAGCACGCCTTCGCGATCCAAATCCAAGGCGCAGTTCAACGCCGTTTGACCGCCCATCGTGGGTAGCAAGGCATCGGGACGCTCTTTCTCAATAATCTTGGCAACCGTTTCCCAGACCACTGGCTCGATATACGTGGCATCCGCCATCGCCGGGTCAGTCATGATGGTCGCGGGGTTAGAGTTCACCAGAATGACTCTGTAACCCTCTTCCCGCAGGGCTTTACACGCCTGCGCACCGGAGTAATCAAACTCGCAAGCCTGACCGATAACAATCGGGCCGGCACCGAGGATAAGAATGCTTTGGATATCAGTTCTTTTTGGCATAAGTGCTAATCATCTGACTCTGTGCTTCGTTACAAAAAAGTCGGACGTCGGAAGCTGGACGTCAGACGCCAAAGTCGGGCGCGACAGTGTATTTTCTCGCCAGACGCCAGACTTCCGACGCCAGACCAACAAAACCGCATACAAAGCCGCGATGCCGAACTTTCTACTAAGCCTGCTTAGAGGCTTTGATCAAATCTATAAACTGATTAAATAAGGGCGCAATGTCATGCGGACCAGGGCTCGCCTCTGGATGCCCCTGAAATCCGAACGCGGGGACATCAGTGCGCCGAATACCCTGCAATGAACCGTCAAATAATGACTTATGGCTAACCACAAGGTTTTCTGGCAACGTGCTTTCGTCAACAGCAAAACCATGGTTCTGGCTGGTGATGTGCACCACTTTCGTTGCCAAATCCTGCACCGGGTGGTTAGCGCCGTGATGGCCAAACTTCATTTTTTGCGTCTTGGCACCTGAGGCCAAGCCCAGTAACTGGTGCCCCAAACAGATACCAAACACGGGCAGACCGGTCGTTAAAATTTCTTTAATAGCGGCAATCGCGTAATCGCAAGGCTCTGGATCACCTGGACCATTAGACAAAAACACACCATCGGGATTCATCGCCAACACATCGGCAGCAGGCGTTTGCGCCGGCACAACCGTCAAACGGCAACCGCGATCAGTCAGCATCCGTAAAATATTGCGCTTCACACCAAAGTCATAGGCAACAACGTGATATGGCAACTCGGCATCGCTAAAGACTTTGTGCCCCTTACCCAGAGCCCAGCTGCCTTCGCGCCACTCGTAACTTTTGGCGGTAGTGACTTCTTTGGCCAAATCCATACCTTTGAGCCCGGCAAATTCCTTCGCTAGCGTCAGTGCTTTGGCTTCATCGATATCGCCGGCCATCAGGCAGCCGCCTTGAGCGCCCTTATCGCGTAAAATGCGCGTTAAGCGACGAGTGTCAATATCGGCAATGCCGACAATATTGCGTGCTTTTAAATAATCAGAGAGGCTTTGCTCAGAGCGAAAACTGGATGCAAGCATTGGCAGGTCGCGAATCACCAATCCCGCAGACCAAATATGCTCTGCTTCTTCGTCTTCGCTATTCACACCGGTATTGCCGATATGCGGGTAGGTCAAGGTAACTATTTGGCGAGCGTATGAGGGGTCTGTCAGTATTTCCTGATAACCGGTCATCGCGGTGTTAAAAACGACCTCACCAACCGAGTGCCCTTCTGCACCAATGGCAATGCCCCGAAAAATGCTGCCGTCTTCAAGGGCAAGTATGGCTGGAACCGTCAAGACTACCTCCTAGATCAAACTTGCGGCCGAGAGCCACCGCCGACACACCCGCCGGAACGACAACCAAGGGACCACAGAGGAAAATACGCGTGCAAAAAAGCGAGATGAAGATTACCTCACCTCGCTTTCTGCGGGGCTGCGGAGCTACTTCAGCTCGGCACCCTAATCTGATGCGCGATTTTACGCGAAATGCCCCCCGCGCGTCCACCGCAATAAATACCGCAATCCACCCTTAGGGCGAGTATTCGCTCAACGCCAAGCGACTCGATCACGTCATCGCTGCGTGAATTGGCGCAATTACTTCAGGCCGAGCACATCCTGCATGTCATAACGACCGGCAGCCTGCGAATTCACCCACGCCGCAGCGCGCACTGCGCCACGGGCAAAGGACATCCGCGAACTGGCCTTATGGGTAATCTCGACCCGCTCACCATCTGCGCAGAACATCACGGTATGATCACCGACAATGTCTCCAGCGCGCACTGTCGCAAAAGCAATGGTTTCGCGCTCACGAGCACCGGTTTGCCCCTCGCGGCCGTAAACCGCCACTTTCTCTAAATCACGCCCCAAGGCATCGGCAACCACCTGCCCCATGCTCAAGGCCGTTCCCGACGGCGCATCAATTTTGTGACGGTGATGGGCTTCGACAATTTCTATATCAACATCATCGCCCAATACCCGCGCCGCCATATCAAGTAGCTTGAAGCATAGATTTACGCCCGTACTAAAATTGGAGGCTTGGCAAATCGCAATTGGCGCAATGGCCGCGTCTAATTCCGCTTTTTGTTCGGCATTGAAGCCAGTGGTGCCAATCACCATACCTTTACCCGCTAGGCCACATGCTTTCGCATTGGCAAGGGTCGCGGCTGGAATGGTGAAATCGATCAGCACGTCAAAATCATTCAATACGTCGCTTACATTACCCACGATGGCAACGCCGTTTTTACCCAATCCAGCCAACTCGCCGGCGTCGGCGCCGATGAGCGAGCTCTCGGGCCGCTCAATGGCTGCTGTTAACTCGCAGCCGTCATTTAGCGACACCGCCTCAATTAAAATCCGCCCCATCCTACCTGCGGCACCGGTTACTGCGATCCTAACTGTCATAACACATTCCAATATATAAAAGTCTGTAGCTGTTTTTCGTTGCGGCGGTGACTATTTCTCATCGCCACCTTCATCAACCTCTTTACTATCATCACCAAGCGCCATATCGCGAACCGATACCGACGCCAGCGCTGCATCTAGCGCCGCGTCTATCGACGCGGTAACTTCCGCCACACCAGCAACCGGTCTACGCGGCACCCGCAGCGCTATCATCTGCACGGTACCGTCGTTGCGCACGGCATCGAGCACGGTTTTCAACGAGGTTTTTTCAAGCGGTGCATTTGGCAAATAGCGCGGCGGATCTTCGTGATTCTCTGTCAACAAGCCCGCCTGCTGAAGTGCTCGCAGCACCCGCGTGACACCCTGAATTTGTACCCGCAGACGGTACACAAAATCACTAGCCGAAAACGGCTTGCGCGATTGATAGTAGCGCTGGGCAACAATTGCCATCACCTGCAAAGCCAGTGTTTCACGCTGCCGAATACTTATATCGCCGCTGCGCCGCAGAGGCGCGATATATTCGGGGTGCTGCACATAAAATGCAACACTGCTGCCCACCAGCAGAATCAACCAACTGATGTACATCCACATCATAAATAGAATTAGAATCGCAAAACCGGAATAAATTGCGTAGGTGCCACTGCCACTTGCCGACACCACAATACTGCCAAAACCCCAACCCAAACTTTGAAACAAGAACCCAGACACCACACCCGCCACTGCACCCGCTCGAAATGTAACCCGAGTATTGGGAATAAACATATAGAAAAACGTGAAGGCCGCAATAATCATTAAATACGGTGCAGCTTCAGTGACGAATGCAATCAAATACTGCATAAACGGCAGATGATTGCTGATGGTTTGCACAAAGCCGCCACTCAAAACGCTTGCCGACAAACCGATTGCGGAAAACACCAGTAGCGGCCCAATCAACATGACGCTGCCGTAGTCGGCAAATCGGCGCCCAATGCTGCGGTGCTGATCAAGACGCCAAATATAGTTGAAGGTCGCCTCAATTTTTTGGATCAACGAGATTGCGGTGTAGAACAGTAAGGCCACACCGAAGGTACCCAACACACCAATTTTTACATTGTCGATAAAGCCGATTATTTTGTCGGTAATCTCTACGCCCTGCGCCCCCATCGGCGCAAGAAACTGCAACATAATTGGCTCTAGCTGCTTATTGTGCATGCCAAAGGCTTTGAGTACAGAAAAGCTCACCGCCATCATAGGCACCAATGACAGCAAGGTGGTGTAAACCAAGCTCATTGCTCGCAGCGTGAGCTCACCCTTTGCTAAATCATCCAACACCACGTAGGCGAGACGCAAAACGTCTATCAGCTTGCGCCGCCACGCACTGTAGTGCACCACCTTATCTGACCACAAATAATCGGCTACAAATTTATTAAGGGTTTTATCCATTACTCAGGCGCCTCTATATAATTCGGAGCGTAGGATTGCTGAATGCGTATGCCGCCAAGAATGGAGAAAAAATAAGGGGAAGTCGAGAACGGATTCCACCTTAAGATGGAACCCGTCATAAGAGAGAAACAAAATTATCAGAGCTTCATATCGTCAAAAAACGTTTTTACGCCGTCAAACCATGTTTTTTTTCGAGGTGACTGCTTATCATCACCTTCCATGCTCGCCTGCAATTCCTGCAGCAATTCCTTTTGACGCTTAGTCAGAGACACTGGCGTCTCCAAGGTCACCTTGCAAATTAAATCGCCTGTGCTACCACCGCGAACCGGTGTTATTCCCTTGCCACGCAGACGAAAGGATTTGCCGGTTTGGGTTTCTGCCGGAATTTTCAGTTTTACGCGGCCTTCCAAGGTAGGCACATCCAACTCACCACCCAGGGCGGCGTCTGCAAAGCTGATCGGCACATCACAGTACAAATTCTTGCCATCGCGCTTGAAAATAGGATGCGGACGCACCGCCATCTGCACGTATAAGTCGCCCGTTGGGCCACCGTTTGGACTTGCCTCGCCTTCGCCAGTAAGACGAATACGATCGCCGGTGTCGACGCCAGCAGGTACTTTGACCGACAGCGTTTTGGTTTCCTCAATCAAACCCTGGCCGTGACACGCTGAACACGGGTCTGAAATAATCGTACCTTTACCACGGCAGTTCGGGCACGCCTGCTGCACGGCAAAAAAGCCCTGCTGCATCCGCACCTGGCCTACACCATTACAGGTGCTACAAGTAACAGGCTTCGAACCCGGCTTAGCGCCGCTGCCATCACAAGGCTTACACGCCACCAAGGTCGGAATACGAATCTTTGCCGTTGAACCGTGAACAGCCTGCTCAAGATCAATCTCTAGCGTGTAGCGCAGATCTGAACCGCGCTGCGGGCCACGCTGACGTCCGCCGCCACCGCCGCCAAAAATATCGCCAAATACATCGCCGAATATGTCGCTAAAACCACCTGCGCCGCCACCGCCGCCGGCCCCGGCGTTAACACCCTCATGACCAAAGCGGTCGTAAGCTGCGCGCTTATCTTCATCAGAAAGCACTTCGTAGGCTTCGGTCGCCTCTTTAAAAATATCTTCGGCTTTCGGATCATCGGGATTACGATCAGGATGATTTTTCATCGCAATACGACGGTAGGCTTTTTTAATATCCTTGCTGTCAGTGTCCCGCGACACGCCCAGAATTTCGTAATAATCTCGTTTTGACATAGCTTCGCTTCACGCTAGACGGAGACGGGAGATGCTTTTTGAAGTGCCACCCACTACCCCTATAAATGATTCTACCCCTCATGCCAAACGGGAGATCGCAAAACACGCTGACCTTGGCCTTTGCGTTTCCCGTCTCCCGTCCAGCGGTTCACCCAAGCGAGGCACTGCCCCGCTTCAAGCTTACTTCTTGTCGTCGTCTTTTACTTCTTCAAATTCCGCGTCGACCACATCGTCAGCGCCAGACTGAGGCTGCTCTGCACCGCCTTCGGCTTCAGCTTGCGCTGCCTGCTCAGCGTACATTTTTTGAGCAAGACCGCCCGATGCTTCGGTTAGCTTCTTAGTAGCTTCTTCGATTTTCTCGAGATCGTCACCCTTAACCGCCTCATCAACTTCAGCGAGCGCAGCCTCGATAGCGGCTTTCTCTTCATCAGTCGCTTTGTCGCCCGCTTCTTCTAGCGTCTTACGGGTCGCATTCGCCAAACCTTCAGCCGTGTTGCGCGCCGTTACCAATGCCTCAAACTTTTTATCTGCCTCGGCGTTGGCTTCTGCATCGCGCACCATTTGTTCGATTTCATCATCGCTCAAACCGCTTGATGCCGTGATGCGGATAGACTGTTCTTTACCTGTTGCCTTGTCTTTAGCAGACACATGCAAGATACCGTTGGCATCAATATCGAAAGTTACTTCGATTTGCGGCAAACCGCGCGGTGCCGGTGGAATATCCGCCAAGTCGAAACGGCCCAGCGATTTGTTCGCCGCCGCCTGCTTGCGCTCGCCCTGAACAACGTGAATAGTTACAGCCTGCTGATTGTCATCCGCGGTTGAGAACACCTGCGACTTCTTAGTCGGAATAGTGGTGTTTTTCTCAATCAGGTGAGTCGCCACACCGCCCATGGTCTCAATACCCAAGCTCAGCGGAGTAACGTCAAGTAGCAGTACGTCTTTTACTTCACCAGACAGTACCGCACCTTGCAGCGCTGCACCCATGGCAACAGCTTCGTCGGGGTTTACATCGCGACGCGCTTCTTTACCAAAGAACTCGGTCACCTTGCTTTGCACCAAAGGCATACGAGTCTGACCACCAACCAAAATAATTTCATCTACTTCAGACGCAGACAATCCAGCGTCTTTCAGTGCCATTTTCATTGGCTCTAATGAACGGGCAACCAAATCACCAACCAAAGACTCCAACTTAGCGCGGCTCAGCTTTACAACCAAGTGCTTAGGACCAGTGGCGTCTGCCGTGATGTATGGCAGGTTGATTTCAGTCTGCTGGCTAGAAGACAGCTCAATTTTTGCTTTCTCAGCTGCTTCTTTCAGACGCTGAACGGCCAGTGAGTCGCCTTTCAGATCAATGCTATTTTCTTTCTTAAATTCTTCCGCCAAATAGTCGATCAGGCGCATATCGAAATCTTCACCACCCAAGAAGGTGTCGCCGTTAGTCGACAACACTTCAAACTGGTGCTCGCCGTCTACTTCAGCAATTTCAATGATCGAGATATCGAAAGTACCACCACCCAAGTCGTATACCGCGATCGTGCGGTCGCCCTTGGATTTGTCCATACCGTAGGCTAGGGCCGCGGCAGTAGGCTCGTTGATAATACGTTTAACGTCCAAACCGGCAATACGGCCAGCGTCTTTAGTCGCCTGACGCTGAGAGTCGTTAAAGTAAGCAGGCACCGTAATAACCGCTTCGGTGATTTTCTCACCCAAATAGTCTTCAGCGGTTTTCTTCATCTTTTTCAAGATTTCCGCTGAAATCTGCGGTGGCGCCATTTTCTCGCCCTTCACTTCTACCCACGCATCACCGTTCTCTGCTTCACAGATTGCGTAAGGCACCATTTTGATGTCTTTTTGCACGACATCATCTTTAAAACGACGACCGATCAGACGCTTCACCGCATACAAGGTGTTGTGCGGGTTAGTCACTGCCTGACGCTTAGCGCTCTGACCAACCAGAATCTCTTTATCGTCGGTATACGCCACAATCGACGGCGTAGTGCGCGTACCTTCTGCATTCTCGATTACCTTAACCTTGTCGCCATCCATTACCGCAACGCAAGAGTTAGTGGTACCCAAGTCAATACCAATAATTTTACCCATGATCATTCTCCACTTAAAAACTGTCGCCACTCGCGGCGAAATTCTTTGTCTTGTGACAGATATTGGCCCTTATCCACACATTTCAAGGGGGCATAGGCCATTTTTAATACAATTACTATTTACGGCGCCTTAGCGATAACAACCATCGCTGCACGCAGCAGGCGACCGTTTAAGGTGTAACCCTTCTGCATCACATCCATCACCGAATTTGGCTCGGCATCCGGGTTTGGCACCATCGCCATCGCTTCGTGAAACTCAGGATTAAATGGCTCGCCAACCGGGTTTAACTGCTCAACATTGTGACGCGCCAAGGCATCTACCAATGTTTTTCGAGTCAACTCAACACCTTCCAAAATCGGCTTTAAGGACTCATCGGCACTGTCTGCAGAAGCGAGCGCGCGATCGAGATTGTCCACCACGGGAAGCATATCGCCGGCAAATTTCTCAAGTGCGTACTTGCGCGCATTCTCGGCGTCTTTCTCAGCGCGACGACGAATATTCTGCGCCTCCGCCGCTGCGCGCAAAGATTGCTCCTGCGCATCAACTACCGCCTGCTTCGCCGCTGCCAATTGCTCTTCGAGGCCGGGCTCTAGCTCGCCGCTCAACTCAGCCTCATCGCCCTGTTGCAGTTCTTCAGCTTGAATTTCTTCATCCTGCATCGCTGCCTTATCTTGTTCCTCTGCCACGTATCCAATCTCCGTCACACGTATTCAATCTTGCGGACATTTCCCGCGTTGACGCGTATATGGGGTTTAGACCTACTAATTCAAGGCAAACACAAATATTTTTACTGCTGACGATTGACGATCGATGCCGCCAGCAGTATTTTACTGTATAAACATACAGACTATTTGCGCAACCACGAGAGACCATCATGCTGAGCAATCTCACCATCAGCAATTACGCCATCACCGAACATCTCGACATCGAGCTCAAAACGGGCATGACCGTACTGACGGGAGAAACCGGCGCAGGCAAGTCCATTATGCTTGACGCACTGGGACTGGCGCTGGGTGATCGCGCCGATAGCAATATTGTGCGCAAGGGAGCAGATAGAGCGGATATCCACGCGCAGTTTGATATTAGCGCCATTCCCGCCGCCCATAGCTGGCTGCAGGAACGAGATTTAGACGGCAGCAATGACTGCATGTTAAGGCGCGTGATTACCGCCGACGGACGCTCGCGAGCCTACATCAACGGTCAACCAGCCACCTTACAAGATGTGCGTGAGCTGGGCTCATTTCTCATCGACATCCACAGCCAACATGCGCACCAATCCCTGCTCCAGAAACCCTATCAGCGCGAACTGCTGGACGCCTACGCTGGCACCACCGCACTCGCCAAGCAAGTTAGCGAGCACTGCCATGAATATCAATATTGCACAAAGACCCTAGCCTCACTGGAAGCGAATCTTGCCGAGCAAAATGCCCAAGAGCAGTTGCTGCGCTATCAGCTTGAAGAATTGCATCGCCTAGACTTGAAGGCCGGCGAAGTAGAGGAACTAGAAGACCTGCAAAAGCAACTAGCCAATGCGGAACAAATACTCGCCGCAAATCACCACAGCCTTAATCTCTGCCGCGACGGCGAGGTCAATGCCATGGGTATTTTGCACCAGGCACTCTCTTCGCTATACAGCAGCCAACATCGCAGCAGCGTTCAAGAAAATGCCGCTCAGCTTCTGGAAAGCGCGCGCATTCAAATTGAAGAGGCCGCCGGCGAGCTTCAACACGTTATCGACGGTACCGAGCTCGACCCCGAGCGCCTAATTGAAGTAGAAACAAGGCTCGACGCCATATACCAAACCGCGCGCAAACACCGCATTCAAGCAGACGAGCTGATGACATTGCAAAACTCACTCGAAGCGCAGCTTGAAGACCTAGATGCCAGCGATGAAAAAATCGATCAGCTGCGCAGCAGCCAAGAACAAGCACTAAAGGCCTATCAAACCACCTCTGCATCGCTTAGCAAAAAACGCACAAAGGCCGCCAAGTTAATGAAGCAAGGCATAGAAGAGCAGTTGCAAGCACTCGCGATGAAGCACTGTGAAATTGAATTTGCCATGCATCCTTTAAGCAATGACGAGCCCCATAGCCACGGCCAGGAAGAAATCGAAATATTAATTAGCACCAACCCCACAGCCGCCAAAGGCCCGCTAAACAAAATCGCATCTGGCGGTGAACTCTCGCGCATTAGCCTCGCGATTCAGGTCATCACTGCACAAGTTGCCGCCATACCCACCGTGGTTTTTGACGAAGTTGATGTCGGCATCGGTGGCGCCACCGCTGAAATCGTTGGCCAACTTCTCAATGCCCTTGGAAAACGCAGCCAAGTGCTTTGCGTCACCCACCAGCCACAGGTTGCCAGTCAAGGCGATCATCACATTAGAGTGCAAAAAGTCGGCAACAAAGCCAAGCTCACCACCAGCCTAGAGCCGTTGGAAGAAAATCAGAAAATTGAGGAAATTGCGCGAATGCTGGGTGGTATCGCAATTACCGAAAATACTTTGGCGCATGCGCGGGAAATGCTGGGGATAAGGCACTAGCTCAGTAGGAAGTCGGAAGTCGGAAGTCGGAAGTCGGAAGTCGGAAGTCGGAAGTCGGAAGTCGGA